>CAIXGU010000135.1 GCA_903919045.1 uncultured Eubacteriales bacterium
CCTCCGCCATCTCCGCCTGCCGCCACATCGCCGCGACCTTGCCGTCGAGCACGACGCCGACGTTCCCTTCCGAGATCTCGACGACGCGGCCCGCGGGCGTCGTCACCCGCACGGCGCGTCCCCCCGCCCGCTCCTCGACCGAGCAGCCGAAGGCCGTCGCGAGGAACCCCGCGGGAACGTAGACCATCGGGCGCGGCGCGAACGTCGGCGCGGGAAGATGAAGGTCGGCGGGAGGCTGCGGCTCCTCGAGCGTGAAGGCCGGAAGGCCGAGATCGATCCGGGTGTCGGCGACATAGGCCTTGCGGCAGCCCGTCGCGACCGCGACGGCGGCCGCGTCGCCGTAGCCGCGATCCGGCGCGGCCAGCCGGACGATCCTCCCATCGACGCGCGCGTACCGGGAGAAGCAGAGGTCCCACGCGTACCGGGCGTCGTCGAAGGTCTGGCCGTGCCCGCGGTCCTTGACGTCGCGGACGACCACGTCCATGTCCCGGCCGAGGTAGAACTCGAAGTTGTTCCGCCCTTCGATGCGGATCAGGGGCACGGCGTCGCAGCCGTCGGCCTGGATCCAGAAGCGCTTGTTCGCTTCGTTGATGTCGTAGCGCGTCGCCTGGCCGTCGTACCCCTTCGAGATCGCCATGACGTCCCGCTCGCCGCGGGCCTGGTAGCAGGGCACCGGTCCGTCGTCCGCTCGCCGGCCGCCGTCGCGGTCGAACAGGGCCTCGATCGGGCTGGGGCCCGCCGCGAGGGCGATGCCGGCGAGGAGATGCCCGTGGGTCCGGGCGAGGCGCATCGTCATGAGGTCGCCCATCGACATCCCCTGGCAGTAGATGCGGGTCCGGTCGATCGCGTACCGCGCGGCGAGGTCCTCGATCAGCCCGAGCGCCAGGGCGACGTCGTGCGACGCCGGGTCGAGGGTCATCATCGGGTGGGATTCCACCGAAGGCTCCTCCGAGGGGTCCCTTCGCGGCGGGGGCCCGAGCGAGGACGTCGGGAACGCCACGATGAAGCCTTCCTGCTCGGCGACGTGCATCCAGGAGGTCGCGTAGCACTGCCCCCAGCCGCTCTGGCCGCCGCCGTGCCGCGAGATCACGAGCGGAACGGCCTTCGTGCCGTCGTAGGAGGTCGGCACGTATTCGACCCACTCGTCCTCGAGGCCGTCCGCGAGCACGCCGCGGCCTTCGCGGAGGGTGTCCGGCATGACGTGCGAGTTCTGGTCGTAGAAGCCGATGCAGTTGAGGATGTCCGCGGCCGGGTGCCGGACGTTCGGGTCACCGTAGATGGAGCGGCCCGGCGGGATGAGGAGCGGAGCTTCGGAGCGCATGGAACCTGTCCTCCTTCGATGTCGGCGAGCGGATGCTGGGAGGCGGGGTGCGGGATCAGCCCTTGATCGAGCCGATCATGACGCCCTGGACGAAGTACTTCTGGACGAAGGGGTAGATGAGCAGGATCGGCAGCGTGGACGCGACGATGGCGCAGTACTTGACCAGCGTCTTGTACGTCTGCATGTTGTTCGCGACTTCGTTGGGATTGGAGATGTCGTTGTTGCGGATGAGGATCTCGCGCATGAACATCTGCAGCGGGTACTTGTCCTTCGCCGTGGGGAGGTAGATGAGCGCGGAGAACCATTCGTTCCACTTCCCGACCGCGACGAACAGCAGGATGACGGCGAAGGTCGCCTTGGTCAGCGGCAGGAGGATCCGGAACATGATCGTGAAGGCGCTGGCGCCGTCGATGCGGGCCGATTCCTCGAGGCTCTCGGGGATGCCCTGGATCGCGGTCTTCAGGATGATGATGAAGAAGACGCCGATGGCGCTCGGGATCAGCATCGCGCCGTAGGTGTCCAGGAGCCCGAGGTACCGCACGACCATGTAGGAGGGGATCATGCCGCCGTTGAACAGCATCGTGAACATCATGAAGGCCATCATCGCGTTGCGGTAGCGCAGCCGCTTCCGGGTCACCACGTAGGAGGCGACGAACACGAGCGTGCCCGTGATCAGGCACTGGGCGACGATGTAGAAAAGGGTGTTGGCGTATCCGGACCAGACGTTCTTGTATTGGAGCAGGATCTTGTATCCGTTCAGGGTGGGCTTCCCCAGCGGCCAGAGGATGAACCCTCCGTACGCCAGCGTCTTCGCCGGCTCCGAGAAGGAGGCCATGATGACGTGCAGCAGCGGCAGGAGGCAGGCGACGCCGAGCGCGATGAGGAGCGTCGCGTTGACGGTGCGGAAGAGGAGCCGGGAGAAGGAGTCCTTTCCTGCGATCATCTCTCGCTCCTCTCAGAACAGGCTCGATTCGCTGAATCGGCGGCTGATGGCGTTGCTGGAAAGAAGCAGGATCGTCGCGACGACGGAATTGAAGAGCCCCACCGCGGCGCTGTAGCCGTAATCCATGTTGATGATGCCGACCCGGTACACATAGGTGCCGATGACGTCGGCCTTCTCGTAGATGGCCGGGGAATAGAGGAGCAGGATCTTGTCGGACGCCACGCTCAGCAGCGAGGACATCTTGAGGATCAGGAGCACGATGACGGTCGGCATGATCCCGGGCAGCGTGACGTGCAGCAGCTGCTTCCAGCGGCCGGCCCCATCGATGACGGCGGCCTCGTACTGCTCGTGGTCGATGGCGGAGAGGGCCGCCATGAAGATGATGCTGCCGTAGCCGACGAACTGCCAGACGCCGGAAAGGACGAAGACGAGGCGGAAGGAGTCCCCGTTGCCGAGCAGGTTCACGGACTTGCCGCCCGTGAAGCCGACGAGCAGGTTGGAGATCGCGCCGCCGCTCTGGACGAACAGGACGATCAGGCCGCAGAGGATCACGGTCGAGATGAAATAGGGCAGGTAGCTGATGGTCTGGACGGTCCGCTTGAACGCCTTGCTCCGCAGCTCGTTGAGCATCAGGGCGAGGAGGATCGGGGCCGGGAAGCCGATCGCGAGGTCCAGGAGACCCAGGACCAGCGTGTTCCGGATCAGGCGCAGGAAGTAGATGCTCTCGAAGAAGTTCCGGAAGTTCTGGAGGCCCACCCAGGGGCTCGCGAAGAAGCCCTTGCCGGGCGTGAACCGCTCGAACGCCATGCCGAGGCCGAACATCGGCGCATAGCAGAACACCAGGAACCAGAGCAGGATGGGGAGCATGATCAGGTAGAGACCGGCGTTGCGCCGGAGGTCGACGGCGAGGTTGCGCGGGAGGTTGCGCAGTCCTCCTGCGTTCGCATAACCGATCGGTGCGGGGCGTTTCTCGGTCTTCATACGCATCTGGATCTCCTCTCCGGAGCCGCCGGATCCCGTGGGAAGAGAGAGGGAGGGCCGCCCGGTCGGACGGGCGGCCCTCCGCTGGCGAAGCCGGTCAGCGGGCGTCGTAGCGCCCGAGGGCCGTCTGCTTCATGTCGATGCAGGACTGGATGCCCATGTCCTTGACGGCCTGGACGAACGCGTCGTAGTTGGCCATCGGCTCCTCGCCGAGGATGAACTTGACGGTCATCTCCTTCACGTAGGTCTGGATGTCGGTGTACTTGGCGGCGAACTGGGTGGCTTCGTCGGCGGAGAAGGTCATCTTCGCCGGGAGCATCAGGTCGGTGGCGTCCTTCTGCCAGGTGGCCTTGGCTTCCAGCTGGGTCGGAGAGGCCGTCAGCGTCTGGCGGAACCAGTCCACGATGCCGGCGCCGTCGCCGCGGGAGACCAGGCCGATCATGTCGCCGGGGTTGGGATGCTCGGCGTTCTTCATGATCTTGTCGGTGAAGGCGGGCTTGCCGTCGGCGCCCAGGGTGTAGTCCTCGCCCTCGATGCCGTAGCAGTTGATCAGCATGGCCTGTTCGGTGTACTGGAAGTCGAGCCAGCGCGCCGCCACTTCAGGCGTCTTGCAGCTCTTGGCGACGGTGATGCCCTGGTTCACGATCGTCGCGCCGCTGTGGACGGCCTGCGGCTTGTCGCCGGCGTTGAGGACGGGGTTCTGGACGCCCTGCATGAAGAATTTCGCGTCCTGGGCGATCCCCATGTTCTTGATCGCGTCGGCGGAGAAGCCCCAGATGCCGGTGCAGGCGCCGCTGCGTCCGGTCCCCAGGTAGGTGAAATCGCCCTGGACGTGGTCCAGCTGGCTGGAGATGAAGTTCGGGTTGATCAGGCCCTTGGCGTACCAGTCGTGGAAGAGCTGGACCCACTGCTTGTAGCCGGGTTCGATCGGTCCGTACTTAACGGTGCCGGCGGCGTTGTAGAACTCGGACAGGACGCCGTAGGCGGTCAGGAAGGAGTCGTCGCTGAGGTCGGCCTGCTTGCCGATCAGGAGCGGGGCGTCCGCGCCCTTCTTCTCCTTGAACTGCGTCAGGACGTTCTCCCAGTCCGCGATGGTGGCGGGGACGGCGAGACCGAGGTCGTCCAGCCAGTCCTTGCGGACCATGAGGCCCGCCCACGCCGGCTCGGGCGCGAGGGTCATCAGGTTGGAGCGGAGCATGAAGATCGCCGGGAACGTGCCGTCGTCGGCCGTCGCGTCCTTGCGGACCTGCGGGTCGGACGCGAGCAGCGCCTTGTAGTGGGGCATGTACTTCGCGACGTAGTCCGTCATGTCGATGAACACGCCGTCGGCGACGCCCTTCGTGTAGCCGCCGGGATAGACGTCATCGCCGTTGTTCACCATGTCCGTCAGCTGGCCGCTCGAGATCAGCAGCTGGTGCTTCTCGAAGAACTCCTGGTAGGCGACGCAGGTATAGTCGATGTGGACGTTCGTCAGCTCCTCCATCTTCGCGGCGCCGGCCGTGTCGGCGTACGTCTTCGCGAAATTGCTGAACCAGAGCATGAAGATGGACATCGTGACCTTGTCCTTCGTCACGTAGGTCGGGTGGTTGGGGTCGATCACGTCGGGGGTCGGGGTGGCCGCCGTCGTCGGCGTCGGGGTCGGCGTGGCGGGAGCGCAGCCGGCGACGATGCCGGCCACGAGCATGAGGGCGACCAGGATGCAGAGCAGGTTCCGAGCGTTCTTCATGGCGGTTCTCCTCCTTGCATGCGTGCCTCCATGACCGGAGGCCGATTCCGTCATAACAGGAGGTCCCGACCCGGGATACGGCCGAAAATTCCGGCATGCGTCCAGCTAAAGAATCGGCTTCTCCTTGCGGTCCTTGTATTCGCTCGGAAGCATGCCGCAGATCTTCCGGAAGGCGCGCTGGAACGGACGGGGGTTGTAGTACCCGCAGAGCACGGCCGTCTCCCGGATCGACCGGCCCTGCTCGAGCAGTCCCTTCGCCGCTTCGACGCGCACGCCGTTGATGAAGTCCAGGACGCCCATGCCCTTCTCCTTGCGGAAGAGCTGCGAGAGATAGGACGGGCTGATGCGGAACGCCTCGGCGATCCGGCCGGCCGAGAGTTCCGTGTCGCGGTACTGGGCGATGATGTGGCTGCAGATCGCATGGATCAGCTTGTGGGCATCCGCATGCGTCGGCCGGTCGATGCGCTCCATCTCCTCCTTCTGCAGCATGAGCTGCTCCAGGAGCAGGCTGGCCTCGTCGTACCGGTGCTGGCCGAGGAGGCTGCGCACGCTCTTCTCCTTGCGGTAGACGCTGATCTCCTTGTACTCCTCCCACGTCTCGATGTCGGTAGAGCGCAGCACGGTCCGGTTCGTTCCGACGCTATCGCGGAACTCGATCAGCTCGTTGATCTCTTCATACGCCCGGTGGATTCCCTTCCGCCCGCAATAGACGCGGCTGACATCCGCCGCGAGCCCGATCCGCAGGTTCTGCCGGAACTCCTCGCAGATGCCTTTCGCGACCGCGGTGAGCGTCTCGACGGCCCCGTCCGGCGGAACCTGCTCCGAGAGGTTGATCAGGCACATCAGGCTGCCGTCGACCTCCGCGGCCGCGACCCGGAAGTCCTGTCCGAACCGCTCCTCGGAGACGACCCGCACGAGGGAGTAGATCGCGTCCAGCGAATCCTGGTCGAGTTCCTTCCTGTGCTCCTGGACGTAGGCGTCGATGTCCTCGATCTCGAGGCAGACCAGCGCGAAGCCCTGCTGCTCGGAGGTCATCCCGAGCTCCTGCAGGTCGCCGTCGTTCCATTCGGTGTCGAGCTTCCGGATCCGCCCCTTGAGGAGGCCGCCGACGACCGTATTGCGGTAGGCGGTGCCCCGCTTGGCGATCAGCTGCTGGCTCCGTTCGTTCAGCGCCTCGAGGCGGTCGATGTAGGAATCGATCTCGCCGATCTCATCGGTCTTCCGATCGGTCTCCAGCGTCCGCATCTTCTCGACGATCCGGCGGATCGGCGAATACTGCCGGCGGGACAGGAGATAGGCGAGCAGTCCCCCGAGGGCGAGGCAGAAGCCGATGTAGGCGTAGAGGAGGAAGAGAAGCCTGCGGAAGGGCGCCCGGTAGGTCGAGGCCGGAACCATCCGCACGAGCGAGACGCCGAATCCCGGAACCGACTGGATCCAGATCAGCGAGCCGGCATGCTCCAGCGTCCGTGCCTCCTCGCTTCCGACGCCGAGAACCTGGTCCAGGACCTCGGAAGGAAGCGCCGATCCGTCCGAGGACAGGATGTTCCCCTCCGGATCCACGAGAAACTGCGACGCGCCCGGCGCCTGCAGGATCCCGTCGACCGCTTCGGTGTTCAGGCTGACGATCGCAGCCGGCGCGCTGCGGTTCTCCAGCGTCCCGGAGAAGATCCAGTTCACGAACAGCAGCTTCCGGATGCCGGGCTTGTCGACGATGCGGACCCGCCGCATGACGTTCCCGTCCATGAGGAGGAGGAATTCGTCCGTGGTGAGCCCGGTCTGCATCTCCGTCCCTCGCGGACTCCACTGCACCCCGATCCAGGTCTGCTTCGACAGGAGGTAGTTCGTCCGCGGCAGGTAGAGGAGGATGTCGCTGAGCGTCCGGCTGCTCTGCACGTTGCCGATGATCGTCTGCTGGATCCGGCTGATCGCGCGGTATTGCGGCGTTCCGTAGAAGACCCGCTCGCTGACCAGCGGCAGGCTCGGGTGCGACAGCACGGTGTAGCTCGATTCCTGCGCGCCGCGGAGCAGCATGCCGAGCTGCAGGGTGGTCTCCTGGACGCTCAGGCGCTCCACCCGCTCGAGGCCGGTCCGCACGTTCTGGAGCGCGACGAAGTACGCCAGCCCTCCGAACACGACGGGGATGACCATGATGGCGAGGTATGAGCCGATCCAGCGCAGGAAGACCTTGCTCGTGAAGGGTGAAGGCATCCTGGCACCCCCGCTGCGGATGAGGCCGATCCACGTCCCCATCATCCTCGATGGAAGCGGAGGCCGATACTGCCATTTCTTGCCGAGCGGGGCCGTTTCTTTACTCCTTCACGCCGCCCATGGTGATGCCGCGGACGAAGTACTCCTGGAAGAACGGGTACGCGATCATGATCGGCAGGACGGCGATCACGGCCGCCGCCATGCGGACGGTCTCCGTCGGCAGTCGGACGCCGACGCCGGCGCCCTGGGCCAGGTAGCGCGTGCTCGTGGCGATCGCGTTCAGGAGGTTCTGGATGCCGTACAGCTTCTGGTTGTCCAGGTAGTAGAGGCCGTTCATCCAGTCGTTCCAGTAGGAGACGCCGGTCATCAGCGCGAGCGTCGCGGCGATCGGCTTCGCCAGCGGGGCGGCGATCCTCGTGAACATGGCGAACTCGGAGGCGCCGTCGATGCGGGTGGCCTCGAACAGCTCCTTCGGGATGCTGTACTGGAAGTAGTTCTTGATCATGATGACGAAGAACGCGTTCGTCACCATGTTCGGGACGATCAGCGCCCACAGGGTGTCCTTGATGTGGAAGGTCACGGTGTACATCAGGTACGTCGCGACCAGGCCGCCGTTGAACATCATGGTGAAGATGATGAGGAAGGTGAGGACCTTGCGGCCCGGCAGCCCTTCGCGCGCGATCACGTAGCCGAGCGGGAGGGTGACGGCGATGCCGATCGCGATGCCGAGGGTCGTCACGATGATGGAGATGAGATAGGCGCGTCCGAACAGCACCCAGGAGCTGGCCATGAATCGGTAGGCCTCGGTGGAGAACACCTGGGGCAGGAAGCGGAATCCCTGCTTGACCGCCGTCGTCTCCTCCGTCAGGGACGCGGAGATGAGCAGCCAGAACGGCAGGAGCGCCGCCAGCGACACGAGCGCCAGGACAGCGTTGGAGAATCCGCGGAACACGCGATGGTTGCGATCCATTCGTCTACCTCTCAGAACAGCGCGTTCTCGCGGCTGTAGCGGCGCATCATCCAATTGAAGAGCAGGATCATGGCGAGGCATACGAACGACTGGTAGAACGACGCCGCGGAGGACATGCCGATATCGCCCTTCACCAGCAGCGCGCGGTACACGTAGGTATCGATCGTCTGCGTGACGTCGTAGAGCAGGCCGTTGCTCCGCGGGACCTGGAAGAAGAGGCCGAAGTCCGACCGGAAGATCCGGCCCATGCTCATGGTCAGCAGCATGACGATCGACGGCTTGAGCAACGGGAGCGTGATGTGGCGGATCTGCTGGAGCTTCGTCGCTCCGTCGATCTCGGCCGCTTCGTAGTACTGGTCTCCGAATCCGACGATGCTCGCCAGGTAGATGATGGTGTCGAAGCCGACCATGCGCCAGGTGTTGACGACCAGGAGGATGAACGGCCAGTAGGCCTTGGTGGTGTACCACTGGATGTTCTGTCCGCCGAGGCTCCGGAGGATGCCGTTCACGATGCCGGTGTTCTCGCCGAGGAACGCGGTGACGAGGTACCCGACGACGACCATCGACATGAGGTACGGCAGCAGGATCATGGTCTGGTAGACCTTGCGCAGCGATTTCTTCCGGATCTCGTTGAGGAAGATCGCGAGGGCGATGCCGAGCACCGTGTTGACGAGGATGAAGGCCAGGTTGTAGCCCAATGTGTTGCGGGTGATCGTCCAGGCCTCCTTGGAGACGAACAGGAACTCGAAGTTCTTGAGGCCGATCCACGGGCTGCCCCAGATGCCGGCCTTGGCCGTATAGCTCTTGAAGGCGATGACGAGGCCTTCCATCGGAAGGTAGTTGTTGATGAAGAAGTAGGCGAGCCCGGGGACGGCGAGCGCGTAGAGCGGCACCCATTTCCAGGCTCTTCGGATCGAGCGGGACCTGTCCATGCATCCTCCTGCTGGGGCGAGCAGGGCGGCGGCCTGCGCCGCCGCCCTGCCTCCCGAAGGGGCCGTGTCAGCCGGGAATCACTTCGTCGCGAGCCACGCGTTGAGCTGCGTCTGGTTCTCCGCGATCACCTTGGCGATGTTCGCGTCCTTCAGCGCCTGGACGAACGCCTGGTACTGGCCCTCGACATCGGCGACCACGCCGGCCTCGAGCGGGCTGCGGTACTGGTCGACCACGGCCGTGATCGCGGTGAGTTCCGTCTTCACGTTGGTGGAGTCGAAGGAGTAGCCGAACGAAGCCAGCATCTTCGCACCGCCGGCCTTGGTGAAGCCGTCCAGCGACGCGATGAACTTGTCGTCGAGGGGCTGCATGACCCAGGTCTTCTTGGTGTCGCCGTACCAGTTGATGAAGGTGCCGTAACCGCAGTTGAAGGCGTTCTTGCCGTCGGGATAGCGGATGACCTGCGTCGTTCCGTCCACGCGGACGTAATGCGTGCCTTCGATGCCGTAGTTGAGGAGGTTCGCGACGCTGACGTCGCTGAACATCAGCTCGAGGAACTGGATCGCCTTGTCCGGCCGCTCGCTGGTCGTGGCGACGCCCCAGGACATGTTCATCGCGCCGCCGGCGCTGATCGTCTTCTCGCCGATCGTGCACTCGGCGAGGGGCTTGCCCGTCGAGCCGGTCCAGTAGGCCACGTTGGAGCCGGCGCCGATCTGGGCGACGAAGCCGAAGGCGGTGTCGTTCGCGAGGGAATCGTGCGTCGAGTAGCCGTTCGAGTAGGACAGGGTGTCGACATAGCCCTTGTTGTACCAGTCGCGCAGCTTGAGGACGCGGTCGTGGTAGGCCTGCGTCTCGAAGATGTCGACGATGGTATTCGTGGTGTCGTTGAGCATGATGACGCCATTGGTCTCATAGGAGGGGTCGCCCAGGGGGTCGAAGGAGTTGTCCATCATGCTGGTGGTCTGGTTCTTGCCGTCGCCGAGCGAGGTCGCGTACTGCGCCATGCCGCTGGCCTTGACCGCCGCGAAGATGGGCTCGAGGTCCAGGAGCGAATTCACGTGCGCCGGGACGGTGATGCTGTACTGGGTCGCGAGGTCCGAACGGTAGAGGTAGGACATGCCGGCCGCCGGATACGCGATGCCCGGCACGGCGTAGATCTCGCCCTTGAACGTGCCGGCCGCGAGGTAGTCGCCCATGAGCGACATGATCGTCGGCGAGTTGTGGACGAGGTCCGTGATCGGCTGCAGGCAGCCCTGGGCGACGAGGTTCCCGGGGTTGGTCGTGATGCCGGTCATGGCGAGGTCGACCTTCTCGTTGGCGGCGACCCACAGGCTCAGCTTCATGAACTGATCCGCCACGGCGACCGGCTTGAACTTGATCGTCGTGTTGGTCTTCGGCAGGGAGATCTCATTGACCTTCTGCTCGATGACGCCGAGGTCGGGGATGTCCATGCCGTAGTTGATGAGCTCGATGACGACCTCATACGGCGGTTCCAGGGTCGGCGTCGCCGTCGGGGCCGACGTCGGGGCCGTCGTCGCCGTCGGGGCGGCGCACGCGGCCAGGGTACCGATCAGGGCCAGGGCGAAGAGCAGGGCGAGAGCCTTCTTCATGGTCTTCCTTTCCTCCTTCAGGGTGTCCCTTCGATAGGGTGCCCGGTCCGGCCGCGCGAGTGCGCGGACTTCCGATGGCACCACCATACCGGAGCCCGGCCCGCACCGGGTAGGATGGAAATGCCCTGGATTTGGACAGAAATGACTATCCTGCGGGTTCCTGGCGGTATTTTTTCGGCGAAACACCGAATTCCCGGGTGAAGACCCGCGTGAAATACGCCGGGTCCTCGTAGCCGACCAGGCTGGCGACGGCCTTGACGGGCAGGGTCGTCTCGACGAGGATGCGCTTCGCCTTCTGCATCCGCTCCTTCATGATGAACTCCATGACGCTGGTGCCCGTCCGGTTCTTGAAGACCCGCATGAGGTAATGCGGATTGAAGAACAGCGCGGCGGCGACGTCGGCGATCGCGATGTCGTCCATGAGGTGGTCGCGGACGTAGTCGCGGACCTCCTCCACGACGTTCCGCTCCAGGGTCTTCCAGATCTCCTCGGCTTCGGCCGGAGGCTCTTCCTTCTTCGGCGCGGCGTCGAGTCCCCGGACCACGCGCCCGATGACCGCGGCGAAGTCGTCGTAGTCGATCGGCTTCAGCAGGTAGTCGCAGCTGCTCAGCTGGATGGCCCGTCGCATGTAGTCGAACTCCGCGTGGCAGGTCAGGAAGACGCAGGGGATCCCGACGCCGGACTCGCGGAGACGGGCGAGCGTCTCGAGTCCGGAGACGTTCGGCATCTCGATGTCGCAGACCATCAGGTCGATGCGCTGCTTCTGCAGGACCTGCTCGACCTCCTGGAAGCAGGTGGCCGCGTAGACCTGGTCGATGCCGCAGGTCTCCCAGGGCACCCGCTTCCGCAGCGCGTCGAGCGTCCGGACCTCGTCGTCGACCAGCAGGATGCTACGCATGGGGCGCCTGCCGCAGGATCGGGAGGCGGATCTCGACCTGGATGCCGCCCTCCTCCTGGTTCTCGATCCGGATGTCCGTCCGCTCCCCGTACTGCAGGTCGAGCCGCTCGACGGCGTTCTGGATCCCGATGCCGAGGTCGTCCTGGTAGACCCGGGTCGCGAGGAACTCCCGCACCCGCCGCAGCAGGTCCTCCGGCATGCCGTTCCCCGTGTCGCCGACCGTGAGGAGGAGCTGGTCGTCGACCTCCCGCGCGAGCACGTAGATGTCGGTCTTCCCCGCGTCCTTGAGGCCGTACTTGATGCTGTTCTCAACGAAGGTCTGGACGATGAGGGGCGGGAGCAGGCAGTCCTTCGTCCGGCTCTCCCATTCGACGGAGTAGGACAGGCGCTCGGGATAGCGCTCCTGCTGGATCGCCAGGTAGTTCCGCATGTGGAGGAACTCCTTCTCGAGCTCGACCAGGTCCTGGTGCAGGTTGACGACGTACCGGAAGTACTCCGACAGGCACATGGTCATGCGCTGCGACCGTTCGTACTCGTCCGGCCCGTAGGTATAGAGGAGGTTGAGCGCGTTCAGGATGAAGTGCGGGCGGATCTGCTGGCTGATGTACTTCATCTTGATCTTCTGTTCGCGGGTCTTGGCCTGGTACAGCGTCCTGTCCAGTTCGTCCAGGTCGTCCAGCATGCGGTTGAACCGCCGGCCCAGCCGGTCGAACTCGGTCTCGTACGACCGCGACTGGTCCGGGATCCGGAACCGCTTGTCGCCGCCGCCGATCCGCTCCATGGCGGCCTCGATCGTCCGGAGGGGCTTCCCGGCGCTGTTGTACAGCAGCATGACGAGGAGCGGGGACGCGAGGAAGGCGAGAAGCGTGACCGCGAAGATCGCGCGGGTCGCGAGCGGAAGGTGCGACAGCACTTCGTTCCGCGACATCCGGAACCCGAGGGAGAGCCGGGTCGTTCCGGCCGCGGACCGGTAGATCCGGTCGCCGCCCTGGAAGAACCGCTGCGCCGTCGCGAATCCCGCATCGACCACGGAATAGAGGACGCCCGGCCCGTCGGCCTGGAGGTTCGGCTCGTTCGTCAGGAAGCTCGAAGGCATGAGGTTCTGCCGGTCCAGCAGCCAATCGGAGTCGAGCTTCGTCAGGGAGACCCAAGCCCCGAAGTAGGAGCCGTTGTACCGGCCGATCCGGACGATATAGCCGCTCCCGATGTCGACGAGGCGCCAGCCTGCCGGGGGTGTTGGGCCCAGGGCGGCATACGCGGCGAGGTAGTCGTGGATGTCGTACTGGCGCCCCGGCCCCTGGAACAGGGCGAGTCCAGGGCCCGGGAAGTAGAAGAACAGCCCTTCGACGGCGTCGTTCTTCGCCGCCGCATCGGCCATCCATTCCTTCACGGCGTAGGACTCCTTCAGGACCGCCGCCTGGCCCAGGTCCGAACCGGCTTCCGACAGCCGCAGGTAGCTGAGGCCGGAGGACGCGAACTGGCTGAGGTCGCGGTCGACGCTCTCCAGGGCGCTGCCGATCCGGCTCGCCGTGAGGTCGAGCACGGCGACGTCCTGCTGGAGCATCTGGCGTTCGGCGTCCTGGAGGCTGACGACGCTCATGAGGATGGTCAGGGCGTTGATGGGCAGGAGGATCGCGATCGGGACGATCACGATGCGCCGGAGGATCGACCGGTACCGCTTGCCGCGTCCTGGTTCGTTCTTGCGTTTCATGAACGCCTCCTTGGAGTCGCCCCGATGATACTCCACCCCGCCGGAGAGTTCAAAGCCGAACCGGCGGCCGCGTTCCGGGAAGGGACCGTTTGGTCCATAATGGACTCGCATCGGCCCACCCGAGGACGCGAGGTGTCCATGGAAGCGCAGATCATTTCCCGGATCCAGAACGTGTTCGGTTCGTTCCTCCACCATTGGCATGCGGGACGGCTCGAAGCGGCGGCAGGCCTCTTCAGCCGGGAGGCGGTCGTCGCGTTCCCCTATGAGCGGATCCGGGGGCGCGGGCCGGAGGGCGCGATCGCCGCGTGCCGGTCGTTCCGGGAGCGGGCCGGCCGGACCCTCGGCGGCGGGTCGTACCGCGACTTCTACTTCGCGCAGTCCCCGGCGTTCCAGGTCCTGCCGAACCGGCGGCAGGCGAAGGGCCTCTGGGAGGCCAACTACTATTTCCTCTCTGGAGACGGGACGCGCTCCGAGCAAGGCGGCGGGCGCTTCGACGTCGATTTCGCCCGGGAGGACGGCGATTGGCGGATCGCGGGACTCCGTTTCTATGAAATGGCGACCTTTCTGCCGACGCCGGTCGTCGGGGGCCTCTCCGTCCTCGGCGTCGAGCCGGGGAGCCTGGACCTCCTGCCCCTGGATGCGACAGCCGACGCCGGCGACGCGGTGGCGATCCAGAACCTCATGGGCGAGTTCTGCCACCGCGACCTCCGGGACGTCGAGGCGCTCTGGAGCCGGAGCGACGACGTCCGATTGGAGTTCGGAGGCGCGCTCGCTCGCACGTGCGCGGGGCGGGCCGCGGTCGTGCGGTGCTTCGAGGAACTGCGCGCCCAGCAGGAGACGAACGGGCATTTCCTCCGGATTCCCTATCTCGGCGCCCCGGTGATCCGATCGGACGGGATGCGCGCGACGGGGTGCTGGATGAGCCAGACCGGGATCCTCCGCGCGAAGGCCTTCGGGAACGGGGGCTTCCCGGTCTTCGCCTGCGAGGCGTCCTTCCTGCGCGTCGATTTCGTTCGCGAGGCGGGGGAATGGCGGATCGCGTCGCTTCGGGAGCAATGGCTCGCCACGTTCCCCGGCGAGGTCATGGGCCGCTATTTCGGGCAGGTCGACCCGTCGAAGGGCGACGTCTGGTGCGCACCTCCCCGCGTGGCGAACCACGCCCATCGGTTCCCTCTCGACGCGTACCGGGTCCAATCGCTGCTGTGCGAATGGGTCTCGGGCCTGCGCCGCGCGGACGAAGCCGCAGTCGTCGAGCGCTTCTTCTCCCAGGATGACGACGCCTTCCTCGACATCTTCGGCAGCGATTCCGGCAGGGTCCGCGGATATGAAGGCATCGTGCGGCACATCGCGGAACAGCATCGCGTCCACGGGACGCTGCGGCTCCGGGCGCTGACCAGCCACAACGGGTCCTCGCCGCTGACCTTCCTGGACGAGAGCGGGACCTCCGCGACGACCTATTGGCTCGACCGCTCGTGGACGAACCTGCGCGGCGCCTTCGGGGAGGAAGCGAAGCACGACCGCTTCATGCGGTTCCTCGGCGTCTACATCTGGGACTTCACGAAGAAGGACGGTTCCTGGTTCATCCGCGGCATCACCTGGCGGCCCTACGCCCAGCTGGAATACCGTGCGTTCGACCGGACGCGGTCGCGCGGCTACTGCTCCGCCGACGTGCCGGACGCCTGGCCGTGGCCCTTCGAGGATCTCGCGGTGCCGGACTCCAACGGGCCCGGAATCCGAGGAAGCGAGGGCCGTCCATGAGCCTTTCGAGCGTGAAGGAGCAGTTCCTCCGGCAGGGACTCCCGCTGGAGGTGATCGAGATGGACACCAGCACCGCGACCGTGGCGCTGGCGGCCGCCGCGCTCGGCGTCGAGCCCGCGCGGATCGCGAAGACGATGGCCCTCCGCCTGAAGGACGAGGATGTGCTGGTGCTCGCGTGCGGCGACGCGCGCCTCGACAACCGGAAGTTCAAGGACGCCTTCGGCGAGAAGCCGCGGTTCATCGGCGCGGAGGACCTCGAGGCCGCCACGGGCCATCCCGTCGGCGGGGTCTGCCCCTTCGGCCTGTCGGCACCGCTCCGGGTCTTCCTGGACGAGACGCTCCGCGCATACGACGTCGTCTACCCCGCCGGTGGCGGAGCGCACACGGCGGTCCGCATCGGCGTCGGCTTCCTCGCGGAGGTCACACGGGCGGCGTGGGTCGACGTCTGCGTGCGATAGGGGCGCCTCGCTTCGAGGGCGTCGCACGCAGACTCCCTCGCTACAGGACGCGGTGGAACGTGATGCGGACCTTGTCCGGCCAGCGCGTCGCCTCGCACACGAAGAGGGACTCCAGGAGCCACCGCTCCTGCTCGCGATAGACCTCTAAGGTCGGCACGGTCCGGAAGTAGTAGACGCCCGGATCGACGAAGCGGCCCTCCAGCACGTCCTCGCGATACGGTTCCGGGACGGTGCGCAGGCCGTTGTTCTCGATATAGAACGTGCCGCCGTCGTCGAGCGCGACGCCGTAGCGGGCGGACAGGAGGCACCGGCCGTCGGGCCGGATCACCTGGCTGTCGACGCCGCCGGGCAGGACCGTGCCGTGCAGGCCGGGGCCCGTCAGCTCGCCGGAGAGGATCGGGATCAGCTGACGACGTCCTGCCGTCGCGCTCCGTCCGACGAGGATCGGAGCCCCCACGGTCACGTCGATCCGGAAGACTTCCTCCAGGGCGCGGTCCTCGGTCCGGTCCATCGTCGTCGCCCTCCCCTGCCCTACTTCTGCAGGTTCAGTTCGAACCGCTCGAAGTAGCCGACCAGTTCGCCCTGGTCGTCCCGGACCGGATTCAGGTAGATCCGCAGGTTCTTCACGCCGACCCCGAGGAAGATCTCGTTCCCGTGATTCCGCAGCTTCTCGAAGGCCGCGAGGATCTTCTCCTCCGAGGCTTCGCTGTGGCAATCGAAGAGGGACCTGCCGACCAGGTCCGCGTAGCCCCGTTCGGAGTAGTAGTGGTATTCCGCCGCCTTGTTGAGGTAGCGGATGACGTGCTCGCAGTCGACGAACAGGATGGGATAGGGGAAGCTGTCCAGGATATGGGCCATCATCCGGGTCTTGTCCATCGTTCGCTCCCTCCGGGCTGCCTGGCTTCGATTCTAGCAAATCCCGGCGGGATGCACGAGCGGAGACGAGGAGGGGGAATGCGTGCGCTGGGGGGCGTCAGCGCGACTGCTTCCGCTCGTGCTTGTTGCGGTACATCGCCGCGTCCGCGGTCGCGAAGAAGGTGTTCGCCGTGTCGTTCTTCGTGTAGATGGAATGCCCCATGCTGGGCTTCAGCCGGTACCCGAGCCCGCACTCGTCGCTGCACCGGGCGGCCTCCGCCGCGATCCGGTCCATGAGCTCTTGGACGCCCTCGGCCAGCGGCCGCTCCCCCAGGACGACGAACTCGTCGCCGCCCATGCGGGCGATGAAGTCGTCGCTCCCCTTGCAGACCCGGCGGAGCAGCTCGCCCGTCTTCACCAGCGCGTCGTCGCCGGTCGCATGGCCGAGCTCGTCGTTGATGGCCTTGAAGTCGTCGAGATCAATCATGATCGCGAACAGGATGCGGTCGGGCTTCAGCAGCTTCAGCCGCCGCTGGAAGTGCTCGTCGAGCCGGCGCCGGTTGTACAGCCCCGTCAGAGGATCGGTCGCGATCTGCCCGTTCTGGATGTTGATGTAGATGCTGGCGAACGCGACCAGCGCGCAGACCCAGATGAGGGAGACGCCGAAGAACAGGATCTGGACGACCGATGCAGCGAGGATCCCGACCGGGAAGATGACCAGGTGGATGTTGACGGTCCGGTTCTCCGCCCACCCGTTCCGGACGACGTCCCGGACCGCCAGCCCGAAGGACAGCAGCAGGTAGACGAGCGCGGCCGCGGCCATGACCCAGAAGTACGGCCCGCGCGCGTAGGTGCCCTTCGCGTCGACGGTGAACAGCCAGCCGGTGAAGACGCTGACGACGCTCAGGACGGCGTTGATGCCGCACGGGATGGCGTAGAAGGGGACGCGGCCCAGGAGGCCCTGCTTGCTCTCGAAGATCTTGAAGTCCGTGTAGGTCAGCCACAGGAGGCAGATCAGCGGATTGGAGACGTAGTAGAGCATCGTGACCAGGAGGTTGAGCGTCCGGACGGCGGCCTGGGGGTTCCCGTCCGCCAGCCACATCCCGGTGTCGAAGACGAAGATCAGGACATTCATCCACAGGCAGGCGTTGAAGATGCGCTGGTCGACCGGCAGGCGCCTGGACCGGCCCCGGTTCATGTTGTTGAGGAAGAGGAGCAGCAGCACGATGCCGATGACGTTGATTTCCGCGTACAGGAACTCGATCATCCACCCGTCCTCCCAAGGAAGCCTGCGGACGTCCGGGGTCTGTCCCTAGGATAGGAAAAAGGGGGCGGCCTGTCGAGGGGGTGGGGGGGACGGGACTGATCAGGTCATGGGCGAGGGGTCCATGGAATCGGGCCATCCTCGTGGATCGGCCAAATCCAAGAGAATCCAGCAATTCCGATGGGGTCCAACTGCGTTCATATGAGAACACGACACTGGTCCGTGCCGCCTCTCGCAGGTCCCTGCGGGACCATGCTGTCGGCGCCCGCCTACGCGGCGCCGTAGCGCCGCTCCGGCGGTTCGCAACAAAGAAGCCTCTTGGGTCAACCCAAGAGGCTTCTTTGTTGCTTGGTTGCGGAGGGAGGACTCGAACCTCCGACCTCCGGGTTATGAGCCCGACAAGCTACCAACTGCTCTACTCCGCGGCG
>CAIXGU010000136.1 GCA_903919045.1 uncultured Eubacteriales bacterium
CGCGGGGCGGTGCTATACTCGTCCCATGCCACGCTTCGACGCCATATTCTCCGACCATTGCGTGCTGCAGCGCGACGCGCCGATCCCCGTCCGGGGGACCGGTCCGGAGGGCGCCGACGTCGTGGTCCGCTTCGCGGGCCAGGCCGTCCGGGCGACGGTGCAGGACGGCCGCTGGTCCGCGATGCTCGCGCCCGTGCCGGCGGGCGGCCCGCACGCGCTGTCGGTCGGCCGCGCGGACGCCCCCGCCGCCTGCGTGCTGACCGACGTGCTCGTCGGCGAGGTCTTCCTCGCGGGCGGGCAGTCGAACATGCTCTTCCTCCTGAAAGATACCGAGGGCTTCGCGGAGGCCGCCGCCGCGGCCGATGCCCCGATGATCCGCTACTACGATGTCCCGCACCTCCCGTACGAAGGCGCGGCGTGGTACGAGCAGCGCGAGGAGTTCACTTTCGACGCATGGAAGGTCTGCGCGCCCGGCACGGTCGGGAGCTTCTCGGCCGTCGCGTACCACTTCGCCCGGCGCGTGCAGGCGGCGCTCGGCGTCCCCGTCGGGATCGTCGGGTGCAACCAGGGCGGCACGTCCGCGAGCTGCTGGATGCCCGAGGAGGACCTCGCGTCGGATCCCGCGCTGCGCGTCTATCTCGACGAGTACCACGGGGCGATCGAGGCGCAGGGCGGCCTCGCGGCCTCCGAGCGCTATTACGACGTCTTCCGCCGCAAGATGCAGGATTTCCGCGAGGGCCGCGCCGACGGGGCGCCGTGGGAGCCGCCGATCGGCCCGCGCTCGTTCCTGCGGCCGTGCGGCCTCTACGGGACCATGTTCCGCCGCGTCGCGCCCTTCGCCTTCCGCGCCGTCCTCTGGTACCAGGGGGAGAGCGACGTCCACCACCCCGACCTCTACCGCGCCCTGTTCGAGCGCATGATCGTCCGCTGGCGGACCGACCTCGGCTCGCCCGCCCTGCCCTTCCTCTTCGTCCAGCTGGCCTCCTACGCCGACGGGAAGCCCGACGGCGAGGCCTGGGCGCTGCTGCGCGAGGCGCAGGCGCGCGTGGCCGCCGAGGTGCCGGACGCGTGGATGGCCCTCGCGCTCGACGCCGGGACTTCGAACGAGCTGCATCCGCGCTGCAAGGAGCCCGTGGGCGACCGCCTCGCGCGCGTCGCGCTGCGCCGGCTCTTCGGGCGGGACGTCGAGGATTCCGGCCCGGTCCCGGAAGCCGCGTCGGCGGCGGACGGCGGGCGCGGCGTCGCGCTGCGCTTCGCGCACTGCGCGGGCGGCCTGTCCGTGCGCGGGGACGACGGCAAGCCGTCCGCAGCGACGGCGGCAACCCCCGTCGCGGGCTTCGCGGTCCGCCGGGCGGACGGGAGCGTCGCGGCCGTGCCGGCCCGCGCCTCCGGGAACCAGGTCGTCGCGGACCTCTCGGACGTGCCGGACGCGGTCGAGCTCCGCTACGGCTTCACGAACGCCTTCGATCCGGTGCTCTGCAACGCCGAGGGCCTGCCGGCCGCGCCGTTCCGGATCCCCCTGCCGCCGCCGCGCGGATAGGAAAGCGGCGCCCCATTCGGGACGCCGCTCATCACGTCGCTTGCGCGTCTCCGGCGCGCCGCGCCGGTGTGCCTAGGTCTTCGCGCGGAACCGGCGCTGGGTCTCGGGCCGGAACCAGAGCGCCATCTCCTTCTGGAACGCCTCCTCGGAATCGCTGCAGTGCACGAGGTTCTCGCACACGCGGTTGCCGGCGATCGCGGCCGCGATCGTGTCGGTGCCGAGGTCCCCGCGGATCGTGCCGGGCGCTGCCTTGGACGGGTCCGTCGCGCCGGCGAGCGCGCGGGCCTTGGCGATCGCGTCGGCCGTGGCGTGCGAGAGGACGAGCGGGACCATGTGCCGCCCGAGGTACGAGTTCAGGACGCGGGTCTCGAGCTCCGGGCCGACGCGCTGGATCGACTCGGCGTAGTGCGCGAGGATCAGGGCGCGGGTGACCGGTCGGTAGCCGACCGCCTCGACGGCGAAGCCGGCGTCGAGGAAGCGGTTCACGACGAGCTCGGAGAGGCCGCGTTCGAGGGCGTCGGGCTTGAGCAGGACCAGCGTGTGCGTTTTCATGGGCCCATGGTAGAGCGGGGCCGGGCGCGTGTCAATGCCGGAATCGTGCGTTTCAGGGCCCTTCGGCGAGCGCCGCCAGGACCGCGGCGATCCGCTTCGCCCGCGTCTCCGCCCGCTTGGCCTCCTCGATCCAGACGACATGCTGGAGCTGGCGGCTCGCGGTCCAGCGGCCGAACCGCTCCCGCGCGCCTTCCGTCGCGTCGAGCGCGGCCGCGAGGTCGGGCGGCACCGCGGGGCGCACCCGGGACGTGTAGGCCGCGTCCCAGCGCCCGTCCGCGCGCGCGGCCCGCACCTCGGCGAGGCCGGCGGGTGCGAGCCGTCCCTCGGCCTCCAGCGCCTCGGCGCAGGCCCGCATGCGCTGCGACCAGCGGCCGCCGGGGCGCCGCGGGGTGAAGCGGAGCCGGAACCCGTCGGCGTCGACGGGGTGCATGACGCTGTCGATCCAGCCGTAGCGGACCGCCTCCGCGATCGCCTCCTCGAGGAGCACGCCGGGGCCGGGGCGCCGGACCTTGCGGATCCGCAGCCAGACGCCGTCGGAGGCCGCGTGGTTCGCGGCGAGCCAGTCGCCCCACGCCGCGGCGTCCTCGACGACGAGCGTCGCCTCGGGGTCGGGGACGACCGTCCTCCCCGGCGCATAGGGCCGCCCGCGTCTCCGGGCGAGCCCGAAGGCGCAGGCCTCGGCGATCCAGCCGAGGACCGCGGCGTCCAGGTCCTCCGGCCGCGCGAGGAGCACGTGGTGCGTGAAGCGTCCCGGGTAGGGCTCGACGGCCTCGACGATCCGGGGGTCCTCCACGCGCCGGGCGAGCCCGAACGTCAGGAGGCAGGCGTCCCGGGGCCATCCCCGCTTGTGCAGGACCGGCGGCCAGAGCCAGGCGAAGCCGGCGTTCGACGAGAACGACACCTGCGTCCGCGTGACGCGCTCGACGACGGGTCCGAGCGCGAGGATCGCGGCCTCGGCCTCGCGGAACCGGGCGAGTGCGTTCGGCATGCCTGCAAACAGGCGGGCGGCCTCCTCCGGAGGAAGGCCGGTTCCGCTCCTACGGCCTTCCCCGGTTCCCATGCCGATCCTCGAATTCCACGCGCTCGAGCGCCAGTCCGTGCGCCTCCGCGACCGGGCCCGTCCACGCGCGGTCCTTCGACGCGAGGATCCCCGGCACGTCCTCCGGCGCGATCCTCCCGAGGCCGACCTCGAGCAGCGTCCCGACCATGCGGCGCACCATGTTGTGCAGGAACCCGTCGCCGCGCACCCGGATCTCCAGCAGCGCGCCCTCCGTGCGGATCTCCGCGGACGCGACCGTCCGGACCGGCGTTGCGCTCTTCGACCGCGGGTTGCAGTAGGCCGTGAAATCGTGCTCGCCGACGAAGGCCGCCGCGGCCCGCCGCATGCGCGCGACGTCGAGCGGCGCCTGCACGTGCAGGCTGTACTTGCGAAGGAAGGGATTCGGGGGGTCCGCGTTCCAGATCCGGTAGAGGTAGGTCTTCCCGACCGCGTGGAAGCGGGCGTGGAAGTCCTCCGCGGCCTTCGCGACGTCCGTGACGGCGATGTCGTCGGGCAGGTAGCGGTTCAGGTACGCCTGGAGCTCCCGGCAGTCCAGGCTCTCGGGGACCTTGAGGTTCGCGACCTGCGCGAGGGCGTGCACCCCCGCGTCGGTCCGCCCGGCGCCGATGACCTCGACCGGCCGCCCGAGGCGCTTCGCGAGCACGGCCTCGATCTTCGCCTGGATCGTGTCCTCCCCCGCGCCGAGGCGCTGCCAGCCCTTGTAGCGGCTGCCGTCGTACGCGACCACGAGTCGGTAGTTGTGCATGGGGAGCCTCCGCGCGGGCGTTGTGGCCCTTGCAGCCGTATTGTATCATGGGCCCACCATGAGCCAGCGCCGACGCACCTTCCTCTTCGCCTTCCGGACCTCGCTCCCCGTCCTCACGGGCTATGTCGCCGCGGGGACCGCGTTCGGCCTGCTCCTCCAGCAGGCGGGCTACGGGATCGCCTGGGCGGCGCTGTCGAGCGTGCTGGTCTACGCCGGCTCGATGCAGTTCATGCTGGTCGGCCTCCTGTCGGACGGCTCGGGGCCCGTCGCCGTCGCGATGGTCACCCTCTTCGTCAACTTCCGCCATTTCTTCTATGGTCTCTCGTTCCTCGACGTCTTCAAGGCCATGGGGCGGAAGCGTCCGTACATGGTCTTCGCGCTCACCGACGAGACATACTCGGTGCTGTGCGCGACGACCCCGCCCGAGGACGTGGACGCGAACGGCTACCGCTTCTGGCTCGCGCTCCTGGACCAGGGCTACTGGGTCGCGGGGAGCCTGCTCGGCGCGGCCGTCGGCACGCTGATCCCGTTCAAGCTGGATGGCCTCGATTTCGCCATGACCGCGCTGTTCGTGGTCCTGCTGGTCGAGCAGTGGCGCGCCTTCCGCACGCACGAGCCCGTGTTCGTCGGGTTCGCCGCGACGGTCGCCGCGGTGCTCGTCTTCGGGCGGAGCAACGTGCTGCTGCCGTCGCTCGCCGTCATCGTGCTCGGGCTGCTGCTGCTGCGCCGGCGCCTCGGCAGGGAGGCCGCCGCGATCGACGGGCCGGCGCCGCCGGGCGACGCCGACGGCGGGGAGGACGCCCCGTGAGCGCGTCGGACACCCGTGCTCTCGTCCTGATCCTGGTCGCGGCCGCCATGACCTTCGCGACGCGCGCGGCGCCGTTCGTCCTGTTCGGACGCAAGCGCGGCGCGCCCCCGTTCGTCGTCTACCTGGGGACTTACCTGCCGCCGGCGATCATGGCCATGCTCGTCGTCTACGCGCTGCGCGGCGTCGACCCGCTCGTCTTCCCGCACGGGATCCCCGAGCTGATCGCCGTCGCCGTCGTCGTGATCCTGCACCTGTGGAAGCGGGAGTTCCTGCTGAGCATCTTCGGCGGGACGGCCGTCTATATGATCCTCCTGAGAATCCTCGCGCCGTAGCGCGCCCGGCTCATCGGCGCCCTCAGCGTCCTCCGGCCCCGCCGTCCGTTCCCGGTCCCTCCGCCTCGATCCGCGCGAGCGTCGCCCGGATCCATGCGTGCTTCCCCGCCATGTACGCCTCGATGTCGCGCGGATGCGCCGCGGCGAGCGCCGCCTTCAGGCGGCCGTAGGCGTCGCGGTCCTCCGGGTGCGCGCGCAGCCAGCCGCGGAAGGCGAGGTGGCGCGCGAGCTCCTCGGAATCGCGGGCGCAGACGTAGAGGTGGTAGGCCATGAAGGCGTCCTCGAACGTGCGCCGGAAGACCTCGCGGCCCGGGATGTCCCCGTCGTCGTCGTGCCGGAAGCCGATGCCCGCGAGGCGTTCCTCGACGGCGGGCAGGTCGTCGCGGGAGGCGATCACGACGTCGATGTCGAGGATCGGCTTCGCGGCGAGACCCTCGACGGACGTGCTGCCGACGTGCTCGATCGCGATCGCGAGGGGGCCGAGGCAGTCGGCGAGCATCGCGCGGATCTCCCGGAACTGCGCGTCCCAATCGGGGGTCCAGGGCTCGACGCGGACGTGGCCGCGCATCTTCGGGTCCACGGGTCACATCTCTCCTGAAGAAGGGGTGGAAGCCGCATCGCCCGTTCCTTCGGGGTCCTTGATCCGGAGATAGGCTTCCATCATCGCGACCTTGAATCCGGGTGCTTCCGCGGAAACGAATTCGTACGGAACGGGATTCTCGGTGGGGTGCAGCGCCTGGTCCAGGATTTCTCCGAAATTGATTTTTTTGTCCACGGGGCCACCGCCGGATTGAACGCTTTTTTGGAGCGGAAAGGGGCGCACGTGACCTTGATTACCACCGCTGGTTTCCGCGAGGTGGATGGAATTGGC
>CAIXGU010000137.1 GCA_903919045.1 uncultured Eubacteriales bacterium
CGCGACGGCCAGCGCGACGGCCAGCGCGGCCGGGGCCGCCGGCGTCAGGCGCCGCGCGGCGGCGGACGCGGGCCGGGACCGTCTGCACTCCATTCCGCCATCATAGCACGGCCGGTCTTCCGGGCGGGGCGCCGTGCGCCCGCGCGGCCTTCGATTCACGCCTCGGCGTACCAGCGGTCCCCGTCCCGGCACAGCCGGAGGACGCGGTCGTGCACGCGGACCGTGTAGCGGACCGCGCCGCCGCCGACGAGGCGGCTGGGCGTGCGGACCTCGTCGAGGACCTTGTCGACGTCGTACCACTTCCGGTTGACCCACTGGAAGCGCATGGGACGGACGGTCCCCTCCGACGAGAAGGCGCATTCGACGTTCAGGAAGATCCTGTCCATGGCCCCACCCCCTGGACTTCCCATGATAGAACCGAACGTATGTTCTGTAAAGAGGAGGGCGGCGCCCCCCTCGCCGGACCCCCGTCCGGGATGGTAGAGTACGGGCGTACCGGAAGGAGGGGAGCGCATGCAGTTCGTCACGATGGCCCTGGTGGTGCTCGGTCTCGGCGTCTTCGAGGTCGTCTCGAGCATCGACAACGCCGTGATCAACGCCGAGGTGCTCGGCACGATGACCCCGAAGGGGCGGAAGTGGTTCCTCCTGTACGGCATCCTGTTCGCGGTCTTCGTCGTCCGCGGGCTGCTCCCCTGGGCCATCGTCTGGCTGACCAACCCGTCGATCGGTCCGATCGGCGCGCTGACCGCCACCTTCTCGAACGACCCGGCGGTCGCGGCGTCGATCGAGCGCTCGACGCCCGTCCTGATGCTGGGCGGCGGCATCTTCCTGCTGTTCCTCTTCCTCCACTGGCTGTTCCTCGAGCCGAAGTCGATCGGCCTCCCGGCGGAGCGTCTCTTCCTGCGCGCGGGCGTCTGGTTCTACGCGGCCGTGTCGGTGATCCTCGTGGGCGTCGTGGCGCTCTCCCTGCGGATCGACCCCCTCCTGGCGCTGTCGGCGGTCATCGGCTCGTCCGCCTTCTTCATCACCGACGGATTCAAGAAGAACGCGGAGGAGAACGAGCGACGCCTCATGGACGGGACGCGCGCCCTGTCGGACCTGAGCAAGATCCTCTACCTCGAGATCATCGACATGACGTTCTCGATCGACGGCGTGCTGGGCGCCTTCGCCTTCACGATGTCCGTCCCGCTCATCATCCTCGGAAACGGCCTCGGGGCGCTGGTCGTGCGGCAGCTCACCATGGGCAGCGTCGACCGCATCCGGAAGTACGCCTATCTCAAGAACGGCGCCATGTACTCGATCCTCGTGCTGGGCGCGGTCATGGTCCTCGAGGGGTTCCACGCCGAGGTCCCGCCGTACGTCACGCCGGTCTCGACGCTGGCCATCATCGGGTATTTCTTCGTCCGGTCGGTCCTGAAGGCGCGGCGCGATGCCGCGGCGAGCGGCGACGCCTCCGGTCCCGCCCGGTAAAATCCCCGTAAGGAATCGGACTCCCCGGGGCGGGGAGACCGTCCCTCGTGATAGAATCGGAACCATGGAAGAGAGCGCGACCCAGCCTCCGACCGCCGCGACCCCGTCCGCGACCGCCGCGAAGCTCGCGATGCGGCACGTCGATTTCCACTACGGCCCGTTCCGGGCCCTGAAGGACATCTCCCTCGACATCCACGACCGCGCGATCACCGCGATCATCGGCCCGTCCGGCTGCGGCAAGTCGACGCTCCTGCGCACGTTCAACCGGATGAACGAACTGATCCCCCGCACCCGCGTGACGGGGGACGTCCTGCTCGACGGGACCGGAATCTACGGACCCGACGTCGACGTCGCGGTCCTGCGCAAGCGCATCGGGATGGTCTTCCAGCGGCCGAACCCGTTCCCCGCGTCGATCTACGACAACGTGGCGATCGGCCCGCGCCGGCACGGCCGGAAGGAACCGGACGTCCAGGAGATCGTCGAGCGGAGCCTGTGCCGCGCCGCGCTCTGGGACGAGGTGAAGGACGGCCTCAAGGGGCCCGCGCTCGCCCTGTCCGCAGGCCAGCAGCAGCTGCTGTGCATCGCCCGGGCGCTCGCGGTGGAGCCCGAGGCGATCCTCATGGACGAGCCGTGCAGTTCCCTCGACCCGGCGGCGACGCTCGAGGTGGAGGAGCTGATGCTCGAGCTCGCGCAGGAGTACGCGATCGTCATCGTCACGCACAACATGCAGCAGGCCGCGCGCGTCTCGTCGATGTCGGCCTGCATGATGATGGACCCGGACCGCGCGGGCGTGCTCGCCGAGTACGACGCGACGTCGCTCATCTTCACGAACCCGAAGGACAAGCGCACCGAGGACTACATCAGCGGGCGGATCGGCTGACAGCGCCGGAAGCGGACGCACGGGAGGAAGCCATGGAAGTGAGAGGGGTCTACCACAAGCGGCTGCAGGAGATCCAGGACGACGTGATCGCGATCGGCGACCTGGTCGGAGACGCCCTGTGCGCCTCGGTCGAGGCCCTGCGCGAGCGGAACATGGACGAGGCCCGGCGGATCGTCGCGGGGGACCGCGTGATCAACGAGCGCCGGTTCCGGATCGAGGAGAAGTGCGTGGAGCTGATCGCCACGCAGCAGCCGCTCGCGAGCGACCTGCGCCTCATCGTCGCGATCCTCAACATCACCACCGAGATCGAGCGCATCGGCGATTACGCGGCCGGCAACGGCAAGATCGTCCTGATGATCGGCGACGAGCCGTACCTGATCGGCTTCGAGCCGTTCGCCCGGATGGGCGACCAGACCGTCAGCATGCTGCGCCGCAGCCTGCGCGCCTTCGTCGACCACGACCTGGAGGCCGCGAAGGCGATCTCCGAGGAGGACGACGTCGTCGACAACCTCTACGACCAGATCTTCCACGAGCTCCTCGGCGTGATGACGAAGGACCCGTCGATGGTCGCGCAGGCGACCCGACGGATGTGGCTCGCGCACAACCTCGAGCGCGCCGCGGACCGCATCACGAACATCTGCGAGCGCATCGTCTTCGTCGCCACCGGCAAGATGGAGGAGATGGGATGACCGTCCGCCGTCTCGCCGCGGCCGGACTGGCCGCGGCGCTGGCCCTGTCGTCCGGGCTGCTCGCGTCCTGCGCGCGGCCGGAGGCCGCCGTGATCCTCGCGGGGTCGACGTCGGTGCAGCCGTTCGCCGAGGCGCTCGCGCAGGAGTACATGAAGACCCGGGCAGGGCTGCTCGTCGAGGTCCAGGGCGGCGGGTCCGCCGCCGGCATCCTCGCGGCGCAGTCCGGCACGGCCGGCATCGGCATGTCCTCCCGCGCCCTGAAGGAGGCGGAGAAGGGCCTCTGGTCCGTCGAGATCGCGAAGGACGGCCTCGCCGTCGTCGTGAATCCCGCGAACCCCGTGACGGACCTCTCGCTCGACCAGCTGCGCACGATCTACACGGGCGTCGTGACCGACTGGAGCCAGGTCGGCGGCGCGAAGGGGCAGATCCACGTGATCACCCGCGAGGAGGGGTCGGGCACCCGGTCCGCATTCATGGACCTCGTGATGGGGAAGCACGAGATCGACCCGCGGTCGATCGTCCAGGATTCGAACGGCGCCGTGCGCCAGCTCGTCGCGGACGACCCCGGGGCGATCGGCTACCTGTCCATGGGCCTCGTCGACGCGCGCGTGAAGGCCGTCTCGCTCGGCGGCATCGCGGCGACGCGAGAGGATGTCGTGAACGGCACCTACGGGCTGTCGCGGCCGTTCCTGTTCGTCGCCAACGGAGAACCGACCGGCGAAGCCAAGGCATTCGTCGACTTCGTCCTGTCCGCCGAGGGCCAGCGGCTGCTCGAAGCCCAGGGCCTCGTCGCCGTGCAGCAAGGAGGCGCGTCGTGACCCCGTTCAAGGAGAGGATCCCCGGATTCGTCTTCCTGCTGTTCGCCCTGTCGGCGCTCTCGGCGCTGGCGCTCATCGCCGCGTTCCTCTTCGTCGAGGGCGTGCCGCTGATCGCGAAGGTGGGCGTCGGACCCTTCCTCTTCGGCATGAAGTGGGCGCCGTCGCAGGGCCTGTACGGCATCTTCCCGATGATCGTCGGCACCGTCGCGGTCACGCTCGGGGCGGCCGTCCTCGGCGTCCCCGTGGCGCTCGCGTGCGCGGTCTTCCTGACCGAGTTCGCCCCGCGCGCCGTCAGCGCGGTCGTCCGCCCCGCGATCCAGCTCCTGGCCGGCATCCCCTCGGTCGTCTACGGCTTCTGGGGCCTGATCTTCATCGTCCCCGCGATCCGGACCTGGTTCGGCGGTCCCGGCCTGAGCCTCCTCGCCGGCTCGGTGATCCTCGCGATCATGATCCTCCCGACGATCATCAGCATCGCGGAGGTCTCGCTGAACGCGCTGCCCCGCCTGTACAAGGAAGGCGCGCTCGCGCTGGGGATGACCCACTGGCAGGCGATCCGCACGGTGCTGATCCCCTCGGCGAAGTCCGGCATCCTGGCCGCCGTGATCCTCGGGATCGGGCGGGCGATCGGCGAGACGATGGCCGTCATCATGGTCCTCGGCAACGCCGTCGCGCTGCCGCGGTCGATCCTCGACCCCGCGCGCACGCTCACGACGAACATCGGCATCGAGATGGGGTACGCCTCGGGCGACCACCAGCAGGCCCTGTTCGCGACCGGCATCGTGCTGCTGCTGATCATCATGGCCCTGAACTCGCTCGCGCAGGTCGCGGTGAACCGGAGGCGCACGTGACATGAGGATGAGCCCGCGCCTCTCCCAGAACCTCGCCCGCGCCGTGATCTGGGCCTCCGCCGTCCTCGTGATCGGCCTGCTCCTCTTCATCCTCGCGTTCATCCTCGCGAAGGGCCTGCCGACGCTCTCGTGGGACTTCCTCACGCAGAACCCGAGCGACATGGGCCGCGGCGGCGGCATCCTGTCGACGATCGCGAGCACCCTGTTCGTGACGCTCGTCGCGGTCGTCGTCGCGACCCCGTTCGGCGTCGGGACGGCGTTCTACCTGACCGAGTACACCAGGGAGGGCAGGATGACCCGGTTCATCCGCTTCGGCGCCGAGTCGCTCGCGGCGATCCCGTCGATCGTCTACGGCCTGTTCGGCTTCATCTTCTTCGTCATCACGCTGAAGATGGGCTGGTCGGTGCTGTCGGGCGGCCTGACGCTCGCGGTCATGATCCTGCCGACCATCATCCGCACCTCCGAGGAGGCGATCCGCACGGTGCCGAAGATGTACCGCGACGTGGGCTTCTCGCTCGGCGCGACGAAATGGCAGACGATCGCGACCACGGTCGTGCCGTCGGCGCTGCCGGGCATCGTGACGGGCATCATCCTCGCGATCGGGCGCTGCGTGGCCGAGACCGCGGCCGTGATCCTCACGGCGGGCTCCGCGCTGCAGCTGCCGACGTCGCTGTTCTCGCCGGCGCGCACGATGGCCGTGCACTTCTACATCATGGCCCGGGAGGGCATCTCGATGGAGCGCGCGTACGGCACGGCGGCGCTGCTGATCCTCCTCATCCTGGTGATCAACGTCGCGGTGAACCTGCTCGTGAACCGCTTCGTGGCGAAGGGACGGTAGGGGGCGCATGGAGACGGAGCCGAAGGCCAAGCTCGTCCTCGACCACCTCGACTTCTTCTACGGAGACCGCCGGGTGCTGCGCGACGTGAACCTGTCGATCCCGGAGAACGGCATCTTCGCGATCTTCGGACCGGCGAACAGCGGCACGACGACGCTGCTGCGCGCGCTGAACCGACTGAGCGACCTGTCGACGGAATCGCGGTCGACGGGGCGCATCCTGCTCGACGGGAAGGACATCCGCGACCCGGGGCAGAGCGTGACCGAGCTGCGGCGGCGCATCGGGATGGTCTTCGACGTGCCGGTGCCGCTCCCGATGTCGATCTACGACAACCTCGCGTACGGGCCGCGCAGGAGCGGCGTGCGCGACCGCGCGACGCTCGACGCGAAGGTGGAGGACGCGCTGCGCCGGTCCGTGCTGTGGGACGAGGTGAAGGACCGGCTCGACGCGCCGGCGACGCGCCTGTCCGGCGGCCAGCAGCAGCGCCTGTGCATCGCGCGCATCCTCGCGCTCGAGCCCGAGGTGATCGTGCTCGACCGGCCCTGCGCGGCGCTCGACCCGGTGTCGACCGGCAAGATAGAGGAGTCGCTGCAGCAGCTGAAGGAGCGCATCACGATCGTCATCGCCCCTCACAGCATCCAGCAGACCGCGCGCGTCTCCGACCGCGCCGCCTTCCTCCTGTCGGGCTCCCTGATCGAGGAGGGCCCGACCAGCCGCATGTTCGCGAATCCCCAGGACTCCCGCACCAGCGACTACCTCACGGGGAGATTCGGATAACCAGGAGCGCGCACGGAGCGCAGGGGGGCCGGACGATGGACCACGACCTGCAGCGTCTCGCCGAACGACTCGATCTCGCCGTGGAGGCGGCCGGCATCGGCATCTGGGATTGGGACATCCCGGAGAACCGGCTCGTATGGAACGACGGCATGTACCGCCTCTACGGCATCCGCCGCGAGGATTTCCACGGCGCCTACGAGGCCTGGCTCGCCGGGCTCCACCCGGACGACCGCGCGTCGTCGGACGAAGCCTCGCGGATCGCCCGCGAGACGGGCGCCGACTACGGCACGGAATTCCGCGTCGTCTGGCCGAGCGGCGAGGTGCGCTGGCTCGAGGCGCACGGTCGCGTGTTTTCCGACGCCGCAGGGCGCGCCGTCCGCATGCTGGGCGTCAACTTCGACATCACGGCCCGCAAGCGCGCGGAGGAGCAGCGGATCGCGCAGGTCGACCGCGAGACGTTCCTCGCCAGGCTCTCGCTCGCCTTCGCGGAGGCGGGCCCCGACATCGGGGCGCTCCTCGCGCGCCTCGCGTCGCAGATCGTGCCCCGCATCGCCGACCTCTGCCAGCTGCACCTCCTCTCCCAGGACGACCGGCGGCTCGATTGCGCGCTCGTCCGGGCCCTCGATCCGGAGGTCGAGGCGGCCGTCCGGACCACGGCCTCGACGGTCGGTACCGAGGAGGGCACGTCCGGGATGATCGACGAGGTCTACCGGAAGGGTCACACGGTATTTCTCCCGCTTATCGACAAAGCGGCCTACCGCGCGATCGCGACGCCGCAGGTCGCGGCCGCCTACGAGGGCCATCTCCCGCATTCCCTGCTCGTGGTCCCGCTGGTCGCGGCGGGCCGGACGATCGGCATCCTCGGGGTGACGCGCTACCGTCCCGGCCGGGATTCCTTCACCGAGGACGACCGCCGCTTCGGCACCGACATCGCCGGTCGGCTGGCGATGGCCCTGATGAACGCGCGGCAGTTCGAGTCGCTGCAGCGCGAGCTCGCGGAGCGGGCGCGCCACGAACGGCGCATCGGGCACCTGTCCCGGATCTACGCGGTCCTCAGCCAGGTCAACCAGGCGATCGTGCGCGCCACGGACGCCAGCCGGCTGTACGAGGGGATCTGCGGCATCGCCCTCCGGTTCGGCGGGTTCCGCATGGCGCGGATCGGCCTCCTCGAGGAGCGGCCCGGCGAGAGTCCGCGGCTCGTCACCGGCGCGATCGAGGGCGACGACAACGGCGTGGTGCGGCGCATCGAGCTCCGCCTCGACGATCCGGCCGTGGCGCAGTATCCGGCCGTGCGCTGCGTCCGGGAGGCCCGGTGCGTTACCAGCTCCGACGTCGACGCGGAGGACCCCGCGCTCGGCTGGCCCGGCGTGGCGAAGCAGGCCGGGATCCGGGCGATCGCGGCCGTGCCCTTCCGCCGCAGCGGCCGGATCGCCGGCTATCTTTCCGTGAACTCCGCGGAGCCGTTCGAATTCGAAGCGGAGGAGGAGGCGCTGTTCCTCGAGATCGCCGGGGACATCTCCTACGCCCTCGACATGATCGACCGGGAGGCCGCGCGGACCGCCGGCGTCGCCGCGCTCGAGGAAAGCGAGCGCCGCTACCGGACCGTCGCCGACCACACCTTCGACTGGGAATACTGGCGGGCGCCGGACGGGTCGACCCTCTACATGTCCCCCTCCTGCGAGCGCATCACGGGGCGACCGGCCGCCGACTTCATCGCCGACCCCGGCCTGGTGCTGGCCATCGCGCACCCCGACGACCGCGTCCTCCTCGCGGAGCACCAGCAGTCGCATGCGCTGGCGGACGAAACGCTCCTCTCCCTCGAGTTCCGCATCCTCCGTCCGGACGGCGAAGTCCGCTGGATGCACCACGTCTGCCACGGCATCTTCGAGGACGGCCGCTACCTCGGGCGCCGCGCCTGCAACGCCGACATCACGGAGCAGCGGCTCGCCGTCGCGGCCGAGCTCGCCGCGAAGGAGCAGCACGGACGCGCGCTCCAGGACGCCATCGGCGCGCTCGCGTACGCCGCCGAGATGCGGGACGCCTACACGGCGGGCCACCAGCAGCGCGTCGCCGCGGTCGCGGTCGCCGTCGCCGAGGCCCTCGGCCTTCCGCAACAGACCGTGGAGGGGCTGCGGATCGCCGCGACCATCCACGACATCGGCAAGCTCGGCATCCCGACCGAAGTGCTCGTCCGCCCCGGCGGGCTGACGGGCCTCGAGCTCAGCCTCGTCCGGACCCACAGCCAGGCGGGGTACGAGCTGCTGCGACGCATCGATTTCCCCTGGCCGGTCGCGGAGATCGTCCGCCAGCATCACGAGCGGATGGACGGCTCCGGCTACCCGGGCGGTCTCCGCGGCGACGCGATCCTGATCGAGGCGCGCGTCCTGGCCGTCGCGGACGTGGTCGAGGCGATGAGCTCCCACCGCCCGTACCGCCCGGCGCTGGGCGTCGAGGCGGCGCTCGCCGAGATCGAGGCGGGGAGCGGCTCGCGCTACGACGCGGATGTCTCGGAGGCCTGCGTGCGGGTCTTCCGCGGCGGCTTCCGGATCCCCGAGCCCGCAGGAGGTGCCGCGTGACCTATCGCACCGAGTGCTGGCGCGCGGTCGAGATCGCGTTCGAGAGCGCCGCGGCGTACCGGAACCCCTTCCTCGACGTCGACCTGGCCTGCGAGTTCGTCTCGGAGTCCGGCCGCACGATCCGCCTGCTCGGCTACTGGGACGGCGGCCGCACCTGGAAGGTCCGCTTCGCACCGACGGAGACGGGGACCTGGCGCTTCCGCACGGCCTGCACGAACCCGGCCGACGCCGGCCTGCACGGCCGCGAGGGCGCGGTCGAGAGCCGCCCCTACGCAGGCCCGCACGAGCTCTACCGCCGCGGCTTCCTCGCGGTCGCCCCGGACCGCCGCCACCTCGCGTACGCCGACGGGACGCCGTTCTTCTGGCTCGGCGACACGCACTGGACCTTCACGTCCGAGGAGCGCTTCGACGAATCGAACGACCCGCGGCATCCCAGCCAGTTCCGGGCCTGCGTCGACCGGCGCGTCGCGCAGCGCTTCACGGTCTACCAGTGCAATTTCCGCGACGGCAGGGACTTCCACGCGTTCGGGCGATACGACGAGTACCTCCTCGAGACCGAAGCGGGCCTCCTGCCGGACGTGGCGTTCCTGCAGCGGAATCCGGACCCGAAGATGGCCTATCTCGCCGACGCCGGGCTCGTGATCGCGGCCGGGCTCTCCTGGGGCGGGGCCATCCTCGCGGAGGGCCGCACCGAGCGCTACCGCCGGCTCGCCAAGTATCTCGTCGCCCGGTACGGCGCCTATCCCGTCGTCTGGACGCTCGCAGGCGAGGTACCGGGCTATGCGGGCGGGGACGAGGAGCGCGAGATGGCCGACCGCTGGCGCGAAGTCGCCCTCGAGACGGAGAAATGGGACGGCTACGGAGCGCTCCAGTCGGTGCACCTCGCGACGGACCGCCCCTTCCCGGGCGTATACGCGGGCGAGCCGTGGTACGACTTCGCGATGAGCCAGGCCGGGCACGGCGACCTGCCGATCTCCGCCTCGATGTACGCCGAGTTCCGGGGACTGCACCCCGACCTGCCGCTCGTCGAGAGCGAGTCGCTGTACGAAGGGATCCGGTCGATCGAGGAGAACGGCCCGCGGACGGTGACGCCCGCGATGCTCCGGCGCGTCGCGTACCTCGCGATGCAGAACGGCGCGTGCGGCTACACCTACGGCGCGTGCGGCGTCTGGGAGCTGCAGTGGGACGCCGCGCCGCCCGGCGGCTTCTGGGCGGGCTGGGGGAGCCTGAAGTGGTCCGACGGGCTGGACCTCCCGGGCGCCCGCCAGATGACGATCCTGCGCGACTTCTACGAACGCGTCGGCTGGCACCGGCTCACGCCGGTCCCGACGCTCGTCTCCACGCTGGTCCGATTCAAGAACCCGCTCCTCCAGGAGCGCCTGCGCCCGAGCGTCACGGCGGACGAGGAGATGCGGACGGTCGTCGGCTACTTCGACGGGCCGTCCTGGGTCCCGGTGCAGCTGCGCAACCTCGCGGCCGCGCGGTACCGCGCGCGGTGGTTCGACCCGGAGACCGGCGCGTACGAGGCGCTGGAGGACGCGCGGCCGGAGGGCGGCCGCTGGGTCGTCCCGCCGCGCCCCGGCGCCGGCGACCGGCTCCTCGTGCTCGAGGCCGCGGAATGAGCGCCGCAGCCGTCCCCGGCAAGCGGTCGCTGCACTGCCCGGACTGCGGCGCCTCCGTCGCGGAGGACGTCGTCCGCTGCCCCTACTGCGACGCGACGCTGACGCGCACGTCCTGCCCGGCGTGCTTCGCCCCGGCCTTCGCCGGGATGCGCTTCTGCCCGGCGTGCGGCGCCGCGCTCGAACGGCAGGTCCTGCCGCCCGAGGAGAAGCCGCTGGCCTGCCCGCGGTGCGCGGTGGCGCTGACGCCCGCCCTGGTCGGCGCGGTGCGCATCGACGAGTGCGCGCAGTGCGGCGGCCTCTGGCTCGGCGCCGCGGCGGTCGACGCAATCGTGCGGAACCGGGACGAGCAGGCGCTGATCCTCGCCCACGAGACGCCGGAGCCGCCGCCCGGGCCCGCCGCCGCGCCCGCCCGCTACTACGTTCCTTGCGCGGTCTGCGGGGAGCTCATGCAGCGCAGGAACTTCGCCGGCCTCTCCGGGGTCATCGTGGACTGGTGCAAGCCGCACGGCACCTGGTTCGACCGGCGCGAGCTGCAGGCCATCGTGGACTTCATCCAGGCCGGCGGCCTGATCGAGGTGCGGCAGCGCGAGCTCGACGCCCTGAAGGAAGAGGAGCGGAAGCTGAAGGAGATGAAGGCCCAGCAGGCCTTCTCCGAGCTGCACGGCGCCGACGGGATGGCCGACATGCCCCCGGGCGCCGGCCCGATGCTCGGCGGCGCGCTCGTGGCGGTGCTGCGCGAGCTGTTCGGCAAGGACTAGGCGACGCGCGGCGCCGCCGGAGGAGGAGAGGCATGGCGGACCTGGAGATCAAGCGCTCGGGGACGGGCTTCTACATCGGCGAGGACGCCGCGGCGCCGCTCGCGGAGATCGAGGCGCTCCTCGAGGACGGCCGGCTCGTCATCACGCACACCTTCGTCGGCGACGCGCTGCGCGGACAGGGCGTCGCGCGCCGCCTGGTCGACGCGGTCGTCGCGCGCGCCCGCGCCGAGGGGCGCACGATCGTCCCGGAATGCGACTACGCGAAGAACGTCCTCGAGAAGGATCCGCAGTACGCGGACGTGCTCGACGCCGCGACAGGAACGGAAGGAAGGGAGACCTCTCATGGCTAGGAAACGCACCCGTGCCCGCTTCGCCGCCTCGATCGCGGCCCTGCTCCTCGCCTTCGGCGTCGCCGCCGGATGGCCCGCGCTCGTCGACTCGCCCGCCGGCGTGGAGGCGATTCCCATCTTCCCCATCCTGACGTTCAAGCCGATCATCACATTCGTGCCCATCGACTCCCTGCTGACCGTCAACATCCCCGACGCGAACTTGAACATGGCGCTTCACGACGCCTGCGGCATCGTGTACGAGACCACCTTGAAGCGCGGCGACCTGTATGCGCTCAACGGCGATCTGTCGCTCTACGACAAGGGCATCCAGGACCTGGAGGGCATCCAGTTCCTGAAGAACGTCACGGACCTGGGCCTCTCGAAGAATCCGATCACCCGTTTCCCGACGATCTCGGGGCTCGCGAACCTGCAGACGCTCCGCCTCGACGGATGCGGCCTCGAGGAGGTCCCGCCCGAGGTCATCGCGTTGCCGAGCCTCTACTACCTCACGATGCGCGACAACGCGCTGACGGTCCTGCCCGACTCCCTCGCGACCCACGCGACGCTCTCCGGGCTCTTCGTCGACCGCAACCAGATCCGGGAGATCCCCGCCGCGTTCGGTTCCTCGGGGCTCTTCACCCTGACGATCTCCTTCAACCGGATCGCGACCGTCCCCGATGCCGTGATCCAGTCGCCCGTCCTCGACAACCTCATCCTCACCGGGAACCGCCTCACGACGCTGTCCCCGAAGTTCGGCGCCCGTTCGTGGGAGAACCTCGATTTCGAATTCAACTTCCTCGACGTCACGCCCGGCGGGACCCTCCACACGATGCTGAAGGACATCGTGGCGGCGACCTGCGAGTACGAGCGGCAGCTGGCGCCGATCGCGGGCCTCGTCGCGACGCCGTCCGCCACGTCCATCCGCCTCTCCTGGGACAAGTGCCCGGACTTCGGGGAGGCCGGCTGGTCCGCGAAGGTCACGCGCTACCTGGTGTACCGCAACGAGGGCGGAACGCTGACGGAACTCGCGCTGCCCGGGCCGGAGACCCCGGAGTTCACGGAGACGGGGCTCGCCCCGTCGCTCGCGCGCTCCTACACGGTCGGCGTCGAGTACGAGATCGTCGACCCCTCGAAGAACGGCATCACCCGGAACTACCGGACGATCGCCACGGGCACGACCGGCGACGTGACGCCCGTGCCGGAGTCGACCGCCACGCCGGGTCCGTCCGATGGTGCGACACCGGATCCCACGTCCGGACCGACCTCCGAAGCGACGCCGACCGAAGGTGCGGCGGGTGGCGGGACGTCCGGGCTGCCGCCCTGGGCGTTCGTCGTGGGCGGCGTCGTGCTGCTCGGGGCGATCGGCGGGGGCACGGCCCTGGGGCTCGCCCTCGCGAAGGCGCGCGGGACGCCGAAGCCGCCGCAGGCCTGACGCCGACGGAGGCGCGGGACGCGACGAGGGAGGCCGGGCGACCGGCCTCCCTCGTCCGTCCGGACCGCTTCCCGGCCTGTCTACAGGAACAGCACCCGCTCCTCCATGTCGTGCGCGACGCCGTCGACGAGGATCGCCCGCGGCTCGGTCCCGAAGAGCGCGAACCCGAGCGACTCGTAGAGCGCCCGGGCGGGCGCGTTGTCCGCGACGACGCCGAGCAGCGCCTGCGTGACGCCGTCCATCGCGCGGACGCGCCGCAGCGCCTCCTCGAGGAGCGCGCGCCCGAGGCCGCGCCGCTGCGCCTCGACGGCCACGTACATCCCGACGATGTGGCCCTTGTGCCGGACCTTCATCCGCGTCTCTCGGTAGAAGGCTACCGTCCCCACCAGCGCGCCGCCGTCGAAGGCGCCCAGATAGAAGGAATCGGCGGTTTCGGCGAGGCCGGCGGCGACCTCCGCGTCGGGGCGCGCCGCGAAGCCCGCAACGTCGCTGGAGAAGGCCTCCGGGTGCTCCGAGAGCATGCGGAGCCGGATCATCCGGTAGGCGGCGAGGTCGTCCGGCCCGAGCGTGCGGATCGCGACGTCGGCCGCCGCCGCTGCCGCTCCCGCTCCCGTCACCGCGGCCACGTCCCGTCCTCCGCGGCGCCCGCGCCGTCCCCGCCCGCGGCGAGCCGCGCGCCCAGCGCGCGGGCCTCCGCGAGCGCGGGACTCGTGCGGATCGACCCGTCGTGCGGATGGCCGCCCGCCCAGACGATGCCGCCGTCCGTCCAGCCGAGCAGCCCGACGATCGACGCATAGGTGGCGAAGAGGGAGGAGAGGCCCGTCGCGGCCCGGTCGCGGGTGCCGGACGAGACGAGCAGCGCCCCCGTCCGTCCGCCCAGCGCACGGGCGTGGTAGCGGCTGTAGAAGCGGTCGATGCACGTCTTCAGCTGGGCCGAGAACGAGTGGAAGTAGAGCGGCGTCGCGAAGACGACCGCGTCGGCGGCCTCGACCTCCGCGAGGACTCCGGGCATGTCGTCCTTCTGGATGCAGACCCCCTCGTGCGAGCGGCAATGGTCGCAGGCGAGGCAGTACCCGATCCGCAGGTCGGCGAGCCGGACGGTCTCGACGGCGGCGCCGTGCGCGGATGCGCCCTCCGCGAGGGCGGCGGACAGGGCGAGGGTGTTGGCGTCCTTCCGGGGACTGCCGGCGAGGATCAGGATCTTCGTCATGGAGGTCGCCTCCTTCGTGCGGGCAGGGTGCTGCGGACAGTATACCGCGCGGGCGTGGTAGGATGGGAAGGAGGGGAGGCGTTCCTCATGGACGAAGGGCTCCTGTACGGCCACTATCTCGATCGGGGAGAAGGCGAGGAGGCCGCCCGCGCGGCCGTCGCCGCCGTCCGCGCCCTGGAGGGCGACCTCGCCCGTGACGGCCGGACGCTCGGGTCCGCGACGCAGGACGACATCGCCGCGCACGTCGCCCGCCTCGTCGCCGCCGGGGAGAACGGGGCGCCGCGGCTGCTCGCCCTGGCCCGGTACTTCCGCCTGGCCGGGCGGCCGGACCTCTACGTGTACTTCACGCGGCTCTTCGGGGGCCGCGGCGTCCTCGCCAGCATCCGGGAGCGGACCGTCGAACGGGAGGGGGAGGCCGTCGCCGCGGAGGTCTTCCGCGACGTGCAGGACCCGCCGCTCGGGACGCCTCCGGAGGCGATGCCCGAGACCGTCCGCCGCCTCATGGCCGGCTTCGGGCGGGCGCTGCCGCCGGAACGGACCCGCGCCGCGCTCTGCGGCAACCACCACCGCATCCCGGTCGATTCCTTCCGCGGGGAGCGCGAACGGTATCTCGCCGCGCCTTCCCTCGACGCTTATCTCGCGGACCTGCATGTCCGCCGCGTCGAGGAACTGGCCCGCCATGCCGCCGACGGCACCGTCTGGTTCGAGCAGCGGATCACGCCGCGCGTGGTGGACTTCGTCCGGCGGGAGCCGGAGATCCTCTCCGCCGTCCGCGCGGAGGACGCCCTCTACGCCACGAAGATCCCCTACGACCCCGACGGCTGGGTCGCCGCGGCGGACCCGGCCGAGCGTCGATACCTGGCCTGCCACTGCCCGTTCGTCCGCGAGGCCGTGCGCGCATCGGCGGAGGACGGTGCGCCGCCTCTTCCGCCGTCCGATTGGTGCCACTGCAGCGCGGGCTTCGAGAAGGTCCTCTTCGACACGATCCTGGGCGCCGACCTCTCGGTCGAGGTCCTCGCGTCCGTGCTCCTCGGCGACGACCGCTGCCGGTTCCGGATCCGCCTGCCCGAGGGCGTCCGATAGGTCGGATCCGCACCGCCGCACCCCCTCCCGGATTCCTTTCCGCCCTCTCCGCCCCCCCTCCGCCCCCGCCGGACGACCACTCGCCGCCCGGAAGCGACCACTCGCCCCGGACCCCCTTCCCACGCCGCGGACCCCTTGTATACTGAGGCTGTGAGGTGAAGGAAGCGATGCGCGTGAGGATCGAACGGATCTCGAAGGACCAGGCCGAGGAAGTGGTCGTCTACTGCAGGGAGACCACGCCCGAGGTCGAATCCCTCGTCCGCCGGATCGAGCAGGGACAGGAAGCCGACCGGACCCCGTCGTTCTTCAAGGGGGACCAGGAAGTGTTCCTTTCGCTGCGGGAGGTCGTGTTCTTCGAGACCGACTCCGACCGCGTATTCGCCCACACCCGGACCGACTCCTTCGAGGTGCGCCAGCGACTGTACGAGCTGGAGGCCGCGCTCCCGGGCTACTTCGTCCGGGCCTCGCGCTCCGCGATCGTGAGCATCCTGCACGTGTACGGCATCCAGAGGGGGCTCACCGGGGTCAGCCGGATCACGTTCCGGGAGACCCACAAGGAGATCTTCGGATCGCGCATGTTCGGCAACGAGCTGCTGCGGAAGATGAAAGAGAGGCATCTCTATGAAAGCTCTTGAGAAGGTCGCCGTCGCCCCGTTCTGGTCGATCCAGGTCCTGGACGGCCGCGTCGAGGACGTCCGCTCGGAACTGAACCGGGACCGCTGAGGCGGCCCGAAGAAAGGAAGGAACGCCATGAAATCCACGAATCGCATCGCCGGACGCATCTTCTGGGCCATCCTGATCCTCGGGGGCGCCGTCCTGCTGACGCTGTCGGCCCTCGGGATCGGCCTCGAGTCCAGCCCCGTCAAGATCCTCGGCAGCCTGCTGCTCCTCGGCGTCGCCGTCTCGAGCGCCGTCAAGCTCCGCTTCTTCTTCACCGCCCTCCCGCTGGCCGGCATCGCCGCCATCTGGCGCACCGAGCTCGGCTATCCCGACATGAACGTCTGGCTGGTCCTCGGCGCGGGCGCCCTGCTCGGCATCGCCCTGTCGCTCCTCTTCCACCGCAAGCACGACTGGAAGTCGCACATCCACATCCACGATGGCGACGACGAGGACGACGACACCTGCGAGGGATGCAAGGACGTCACCGGCAGCGCCGGCCGCTCCTCGACCGAGACCCTGGACGCCGACGAGACGGTCGACATCGAGTCCCGCTTCGGCGAGCAGACCAAGTACATCCACTCCGAGCACCTGAAGCGCGTCACGCTCTCCGCCAGCTTCGCCGAGGTGAAGACGTACTTCGACCAGTGCAAGGTGCACCCGGACGGCCTCACGATCCACGTCAGCGGCAACTTCTGCGGCATCGAGCTCTCCTTGCCGAAGGACTGGGCGGTCGAGAACCGGATCTCCGTCTTCGCGGGCGCCGTCAACGAGACGGGCCGCGAGACGACCCCGAGCGCCGGCAAGGTGACGCTCGTCGGCAGCCTCAACTTCGGCGAGATCAAGGTCCACCGCGTGTAGTCCCCGATCGGCGCGCCGCGGTCGCCGAAGGGCGGGTCCTTCCTCCGGGAAGGGCCCGCCTTCTTCTTGACGCCGCGGGGCGCCCCATGGTATCGTGCGATTATTCCAGTCATTGGAATAATTGAACGAACCCCCGCCCCCGCCCCGTGAGGTACCCGCCGATGGAAGCCCTGCCCGTCGCGAACCTGCAGGCCGTGAAGGAGAGCAACCGGAACAAGGTGTTCCGGCTGCTGTTCGCGCAGGGGCCGCTGTCGCGCGTGGAGCTGGCGCGCCGCGCAGGGCTCAGCCCGACGACGGTGTCCTCGCTCGTGGCCGAGCTCCTCGCCGAGCGCGTCGTCGCCGAGACCGGGCCGCGCGAGGCGCGCGGCAGCGGCCGGCGCCCGACGATGCTCGAGGTCTCCGCCGACGGACGCGTCCTCGCCGCCGTCGGCGTCGACGCGTCGGGGCTGTCCGCCGCGCTGCTCGACCTGCGGTTCCGTCCGCTCGCCGCGCGCACCACCTCCGTCGCGGACTTCGCCGCGCTCGGGGACGCCCTGGCCGATGCCGTGGCGGGCCTGCTCGCCGAGGCGGGCCGGGACGCCGCCGCGCTCCTCGGGATCTGCCTCGGCGTGCCGGCGCTGCTCGACGCCGAGAACGGGCGCATCCTCGCGTCGACCGTCCTGATGCTACCGGAGGGGACGGACGCCGTCGGCCGGCTGCGGGAGCGCTTCCCGGGCACGCCGGTCCACCTCGAGAACGACTCCGCCCTGAAGGCCTACGCCGAGCAGGTCTTCGGCCCGCGCGGCGATGCCCGCAGCCTCGTGTACCTCGACGTCGGCGCCGGCGTGGGCGCCGGCATCATCCTCGACGGCCGCCGCTTCACGGGCGCCTACGGGCACGCCGGCGAGATCGGGCACATGACCGTCGACCCCCACGGGCCGCTGTGCCGCTGCGGCAACCGCGGGTGCCTCGAGGCGATGGCCGCGCTGCCGGCGCTCTCCCGAGCGGTCGCGGGCGACGGGACGGACGGACCCCCGGCGGAGGCGCTGCTGCAGGCCTACCGCGCCGGCGACCCGCGCGTCCGCGCGGTCGCGGACGAAGGCGCGCGCATCCTCGCGCGCGGCATCGACAACCTGGTCGCGCTGATCAACCCGCAGGTCGTCGTCCTCGGCGGGGAGGCCGCCGGCTTCGGGCCGGACTTCCTCGCGGCGGTGCGCGCGGCGCTGCGCCCCCTCGCCCTCGGCGCCGGCCGCGACCGCGTCGAGCTGCGCTTCTCGGAGATCCCAGGCGACCCGGTGGCCTTGGGCGGCGCGCGCGTCGTCCTCGACCGGGCGTTCGGAGCATGAAGGAGGCACCCATGTCGAAGCAGCCCGAGACCCGCCCCCAGCCCGGCCCGTGCGGCCCCGCGAAGCCCGCGCCGAAGTTCCCCATGTGGCCCCAGTTCGCGCCCGAGACCCTCGCGGACATCCAGGAGCCGATCCGCAACGGGAAGGTCAACTACTGGACCGGCCCGAAGGGGATGGAGTTCGAGAAGGCCTGGAACGCGTGGATCGGCGGGACGATGTCCATCTCCTGCACGAACGGCACCGCGGCCCTGCACATCGCGATCTCCAGCCTCGGCATCGGCCCGGGCGACGAGGTGATCGTGCCGTCGTACTCGTTCATCGCGTCGTCGTTCGCGATCGTCCAGGCCGGGGCGATCCCGGTGTTCGCGGACGTCACCGACGACCACACGATCGACCCCGCCGACGTGGCCCGCAAGGTCACGAAGCGGACGAAGGGCATCGTGGTCGTGCACCTCTACGGCGTCGTGGCCGACATGGACCCGATCCTCGCGGTCGCGAAGAAGCACGGGCTGAAGGTGATCGAGGACTGCGCGCAGTGCTTCGGCGGCGAGTACAAGGGCGTGAAGGCGGGGCTCATCGGCGACGCCGGCTGCTTCAGCTTCTGCCAGAGCAAGCATTTCACGACCGGCGGCGAGGGCGGGATGGTCACCGTGAAGGACGAGGCGCTCGGCTGGGCGTGCCGGAGCTTCCGCGACCACGGCTACGACGTCGAGCGGCGGATGACCCTGCTCGCGCTCGAGGAGAAGCTGCCGTACATCCATAACCGCGTCGGGTTCAACTACCGGATGACCGAGATCCAGTCGATCATCGGGATCAACGAACTGAAGCGCTTCGATTCCTGGAACCTCGCGCGGCGGTTCGCCTACGCGGCGCAGTACGACCAGGCGTTCGCGGGGCTGCGCGGCATCCGCGCCCTGCCCGTGAATACGGCGGAGCGGAAGAACGCCTACTGGTGGTACCCGATCCTGCTCGACCTCGACGCGCTCGACACGGACGCCGACGGCATCCTGCACGAGCTCCACGACCTGGGCATCCCGTGCTACGGCATCCTCTGGCCGGAGGCCTACGAGGAGCGCGCCTACAAGGAGCTGAACGGCTTCGGCGAGGCGAAGTTCCCCTTCAAGAGCCAGGAGTACGCGGACCCGCGGTCCGTCGCCTACGACCGGGTCGTGTGCCCGAAGGCGAAGTCGCTGCGGCATGAGACCGTCTGCCTGTTCCTGCACCCGAGCTGGGAGCCGGAGCACATCGCGGCGTGCGCGGAGGGCCTCGCGGCCGCGCTCGCGAAGCACGTCCGGTAGGGGCCGGGCGGCGTGGCGGAAGGGGGAGGCGGGGACGGGATGAAGGCGGCGTTCGTGCGCGTGGACATCACGCCGCCGGTCGGGCTGCCGATCGGCGGGAACGTGCGGGCGGATTCCGCCGCGCGCGGGACGCACGACCCGCTGTACGGCACCGGGCTGGTCCTCGAGGACGGCGCGACGGCGGCGTGCCTGCTGTCGTTCGACGTGCTGGGGCTCCATCGGTCGTCGTGCCGGTCCGTCCGGGAGGCCGTCGCCGCGGCGTCGGGGATCCCGGCCGGGAACGTGGTCGTCGCCGCCACGCACACGCACTCCGGGCCGGACGTCGTCGACTTCTTCAAGGAGGCGATCGACCCGCGCTGCCTCGCCTATCTCGACGACGTCGCCGTCCGCATCGCGGAGGCGGTGCGCGAGGGGCGGGAGCGGCTCGAGGAGGCGACGCTCGCGCTCGGGGAGGCGCGCGTCGAGGGGCTGTCGTTCAACCGCCGCCTGCGCCTGCGCGGCGGCGGCCTCGCGATGAACTGGGAGCGGCCGGACCCGGCCGACGTGGTGGGGCCGGAGGGGCCGGTCGACCCGCAGCTGCTGGTTCTCGCCGTGCGCGGCCGGGACGGCCGGCCGCTCGGGATCGTCGCGAACTTCGCGCTGCACCCCGCGATCCTCGTCGGCGAGGGCTGGCGGTGGTCGCGGGACTACGTCTACTACCTCGAGAAGGCGGTCGGCCTCGGATTGGGGCAGGCCGTGCCGGTGCTGTTCCTGAACGGCGCCGAGGGGAACGTGAACCACCTCGCCCCGGACGCGGCTGCGCGCGCGACCGGCTTCGCGGAGGCGGAGCGCGTGGGGTCGGCGCTCGGGGCGAGGGCGCTCGAAGCGCTGGCCGCGGCGCGGGCGCTGCCGAACGGGCGCCTGGCGGTGCGGACCGAGACGGTCCGGCTGCCGCGCCGCGTCCTC
>CAIXGU010000138.1 GCA_903919045.1 uncultured Eubacteriales bacterium
CCGGTGCGGGCGCCTGCGGCGGCGCGTACTGCGCGGCCCTGACCCCCGCGGCCTGACGCAGCGGCCCACCCCTTCCCTTATCGAGGACCTCCGGAGCACCCGCTCCGGAGGTCCTCGGCATGTCGCGCGGAATCCCGTACAATGGGAGCAGTGCCCGGGAGGTGCCGAGATGCCCAAGACGCCCCATTCCCCGCTCCCGACCCCGTCCCCGCGCGACGCCGCCCCGGCGGCGCCCGCCCCGCGCCGCGCGCAGGGCCGCCTGTCGGTCTTCCTCGCGCTGGTCTACATGACCCTCTCGACCTACATGATCTTCATCCCGCTCTACCTCGGCGGCCTCGGCTACGACCGCACGACCGTCGCGCTGCTCCTCGCCGCCGGCCCCTTCGCCGCGCTCGCCGCGCAGCCCGCCTGGGGCCTCGCCGCCGACCGCGCGCGCAGCAAGAACGCGGTCTTCGCGGTGATCCTCGCCGGCGCCGCGGGCACGATCCTGCTCTTCCCCGTCTCTCCCGCGCTGGCCGTCCTCTTCCCCGTGATCGTGGCCTTCTCGGCCTTCCATTCCACGCTCGTCCCGATGAGCGACGCGATCGCCCTCGAGCTCTCCGCGGAAGGCGGGCATTCCTTCGGACCGGTCCGCCTCATGGGCACGCTCGGCTACGCGGTCATGGCCGTCGTCGCCGGCGCCGTCGCGAGCCGCCGGCTCGACGCGATCTTCCCGCTCTACGCCGTCTTCGCCGTCCTGTCGCTCGTCGCCGTCCTCGCCCTCCCGAGGGTGCGCGGACACCAGCACGCCGGCCTGCGCGTCCCCCTGCGCCGCCTCTTCGACGACCGCGGGTACGTCCTGCTGCTCGCCCTCAATTTCGGGCTCCAGTTCACGCTCGGGTACTACTACAGCTTCTTCTCGCTGTTCCTGAAGGACCTCGGCGGCTCGACGCAGCTGCAGGGCTGGGCCATCTGCATCACGTCGCTCGCGGAGGTGCCCTTCCTGCTCTTCGCCGACCGCATCCTCGCCCGCATCGGCGTCCGCGCGGCGATCCTCGCGTCGGGGCTGCTCCTCTCCCTCCGCTGGCTCCTGTTCTTCGTCTCGACCGGCCCCGCGATGCTGCTCGCGGTCAACGCGCTGCACGGCGTCACGGTGATCGTGATGCTCTACGGGGTCGCGGTCTACGTGAACGGGAACCTCCCGAAGGAACTGCGCGCGTCGGGACAGACGATGAACGCGATGCTGTGCATCGGCGCGGCGCGCATCCTCGGGAACCTCTTCGGCGGCTGGCTCAGCGACCGCTGGGGCCTGCGCGCGGTGTTCCTGCTGGAGGCGGGCATCGCCTTCGCGGCGGTGGCCGTGTTCGGGACGCTGTTCCTGGTCCTGAAGCGCCGCTCGGCCGCCGGCGCGCCCGCCGGCGCGGACGCGTCCCCGGACGCCGCGGACGCCGGCTAGACGCCCTTCCCGGCGCGGCGCGCGAGCTCCGACTCGAGCGCGTCGCCGTAGTTCCCGCGGCACAGCGCCCCGCCGTCCACCAGCACGTTGGAGCCCGTCATGTACGACGCCTCGTCCGAGGCGAGGAAATGGATCACGCTCGCGATCTCGTCGGGCGCGGCGAAGCGCTTCATCATCACGCCTGCGGACAGCAGGCGCGCGGCCTCCTCGGCCGGCAGCCCGGTCATCCCCATCCCGTGCATCATGGCGTCCGACGCCGTGAAGCCCGGCGACACGCAGTTCACGCGCACCGTCGGGAAGTCGCAGGCCATCGACATCGTCATCTCGATCACGGCCGCCTTCGAGGCGTTGTAGACCGTGCGGCTCGCGGTGCCCACGTTCCCGTTCAAGGAGGCCACGTTCACGACCGCGGCCTTCGGGGAGCGCAGCAGGTGCGGGAGCGCGGCCTTCGCGCACAGGCCGTAGCCCATCACGTTCACGGCGAACATCCGCGTCCAGTCCTCCGGCGTCGCGTCGAGGACGGTGCCGCCGGCCTGCAGCGCGGCGCAGTTCACGAGGACGTCCAGGCGTCCGAAGGCCGCGACCGCCTCCGCGACCATGCGCTCGACGTCCGCCGGCACCGAGACGTCGCCCGCCACGCCCAGGGCCCGCGCCGGCGCCGCGCACAGCGCCGACAGCGCCTCCGCCGCCGACCGGACCTTCTCCGCCCGCCGGCCCGTCACCGCGACCGACGCGCCCTCGCGCGCGAAGCGGCGCGCCGCGGCGAAGCCGATGCCGTCGTCCGCTCCCGTGAGAAGCACGGCCCTGCCCTGCATGTCCATGTCCGTTCCTCCTTCGCGCCGACGGCGCTGCGGTCCCGAACTACTCGGCCGGCTCGGCCGCGGCCGCCGCCAGGACGGGTGCGTCCGGCGTCTTCGCGCGCGTCAGGTTCTTCATCCAGCGGAAGCGGTTGATCTTCACGATCGCCACCGGGACCTTCGTGAGCTGGTCGGACTTGAGGCACGCGAACACGACCCAGGCCGGCGCGTGGAAGACGAAGGCGGCGAGGAAGGCCGACGGGAGCACCGTCAGGAAGACGAAGATCGTGTCGTTCAGGAACACGAAGCTCGTGTCGCCGCCGGCGCGGACGAGGCCGCCGAGGCACATGCCCTGGTAGTTCGTGCCGATCGCGGTGAAGACGAGCACGGTCATGAACTGCAGCGCCACGGTCCGCGTCGCCTCGTCGACGTCGTAGAGCGACAGGAGGGGCCGCGCGCCCAGCAGGACGACGAAGGTCGCGAGGAAGCCGATGCCGACGAAGATCAGCTGGATCGTCCGCGCATACAGCTTCATCTTCTCGTACTCGCCGGCGCCGACGGTCTTGCCGGTGATGATGCCGACGCCCTGCGCGACGCCGAGGGAGACGATGCTCACGAGCATGTACATCATGCCGGCGATCGACGCCGCGGACATCGCCTCGGGGCCGAGACGGCCGACGATCGCGTTGCCGGCGAGCTGGTTCGTGGCCCAGACGAGCTGGCCGGCGATCACGGGCAGGCCGTACTTGTAGTAGTCGCGGCGCAGCAGCGGATCGAAGCGGAACAGGTCCCGGAACTCCATGCGCAGCCTGCGGTCCCCGAACGCGAGGTACAGGACCATCGCGCCCGCCTCGAGCGCCCGCGCGACGACGATCGCGATGCCTGCGCCCTCGACGCCCCGGGAGGCGATCCCGAACCAGCCCTTCACCAGGATGCCGTTGAGCAGGAGACTCGAGCAGAAGGTCAGGATCGACACCAGGAAGCCGACCTTCACGTCCTCGACGCTGCGCATCGCCTGGATCAGGAGCTGCGAGATGCCGAAGAAGACATAGGAGAGTCCGGCGTAGCGGAGGAACCGGACGCCTTCCGCGATCGTCGGCGCGTCGTTCGTGAACAGGCTCACGATCTGCGTCGGCCAGAGCACGGTCGCGAGCCAGAGCGCGGTCGTGAGGACGAAGGTCAGGCGGAACGCGATCGCGACGATCGACTTCACGTGGTCGACGTCGCGGCGGCCCCAGTACTGGGTCGACAGGACCTGCAGGGCGCCGCTCGTGCCGAGCAGGATCATCTGCAGCAGCGACTGGATCTGGTTCGCCTGGAACACGCCGGCGATCGCGTACTTGCCGAGCGATCCCACCATGACGTTGCCGATGAAGCCGGTCCCGAACGTCACGACGTTCTGCGCGACGACCGGGAGTGACAGCAGGAGGAGGGTCTTGTAGAAGCTGCGGTCGCGGACCCAGACGGCCATGCGTTGCGTCCTCCGTTCCAGCCCATTCTACGCCTGGCCGTCCGTTTCTGAAATACGCCTCCGTTTACTAAAAGTTTCTTGCATTTACAGGAGGCGGCGCCTGCGCGCACTCGACGCGCTGCGCGGCCCCCGTCGCGGGCACGAGGAAAGGGACCCCGGCGCTTCACGTCCGCGTGAAGCGCCGGAGCCCCTTCGAGGAAGCCCGGAGGCTCCGTCGTCCTACTTGCCGAACTGGGACTCCTTGATCGAGGTGACGGTGCCGGTGCTCTTGTACTCGTCGAGCGTCGACGCGTTGATGAAGAGGTTCTCGGCGTACATCGTGAACTTGTCCTTGTACGTGCCGTCGCGGGTGCCGTTCGCGAGCTTCAGCATGTCGCCGATCGTCGCTTCGATGCCGGCGGTCACGATCGTGCCGCGCAGGGGCGCCTTGTCGGTGCCGGAAGCCGCGATCGCTTCGTGCAGCTCGGTGCTGCCGTTGATCGTGAAGATGCCGAACTTGGTGAAGTCGGTCATCGGCGAGCTCACGCCCGTGAAGTAGTTGTTCGCGCCGAGCGCGGGGGACGCGTTGACGGTCAGGATCAGGTTGACTTCGGGGTGCGTCGTGTAGATGTTCTCGGCCGCGGTCACGCCGGCCTCGACGGACTCGGCGGTCACGTCGTAGGTGGTGACGATCTTGGCGGTCGGGATGATGGTGGCCAGGTTGGCCTTGATGGCGTCGGCCTGGGTCTTGCAGACCGCGGTGTTGTCCATCGTGATCAGGGCGACGTTGATCGTGGTGAGGTCCTTGAGCGCGGTGGAGGTCCACAGGGAGGCCAGGTAGACCTCGTCCAGGGCGACCTTCGCGTCGTCGGACTTCATGGCCGCGTCATAGTTCGCCAGCTCCTGCACGAACGCGATGACCTTGATGCCGGCGTCCATGGCCTGCTGCGTGACGGTGTCGAGCGAGCCCGGGACGACTTCCCAGACGAACAGGACGTCGACCTTCTGGGCGATGTAGTTCTCGACCGCGGCGATCTGCGTCTGCGGGTTGAACTCGCCGCTCGTGACGTCGGCCGTCCAGCCCTGCGCCTCGAAGCCGGCCTTGAAGGCCTCGCTCAGCGCGACGAAGAACGGGTTGTTCAGGCCCATCATGACGAAGGCGACCTTGCCGGGCGCCAGGGTCGGGGTGGCGGTCGCCTGGGGCGCCGTCGTCGGGGTCGGGGTGGCGGTCGGGGCGGCGCAGCTCGCGAGGAGCGCGATCGCCAGGACGGCGACGAGAACGGTCAGGAATCTCTTCATGTTCTTCCTCCTTCAGGATTTTCCTGCAAGTGCATCCTGCACATGCAACCGGTGTCCGATGGCCCGCGCCTTCCGTTGCGCCGGCCGTTTGCCGCGGTGCGGACCTAGGCCGCCTTCTGCGAGCGGTTGCTCAGATAGAGGGAGCCCAGCATGATCGCGCCCTTCGCGATGTACTGGGGGTAGGTGCCGAGGCCGACGAGCTGCATGCCGTTCGCCAGCACGCCGAGCACGAAGACCGCGACGACGACCTTCCACAGCGTGCCCTCGCCGCCCTTCAGGGCGACGCCCGCGAGCACGCAGGCCGTGATGCCGGTGAACGTGAGGTCCGGGCCCATCCCGGAGTCGGCCGACCCGGTGCGGGACGACAGCAGGACCGCCGTGACGCCGACGAGGGCGCCGGCGATGAGGTAGGCGAGGTACTTGATGCGCCAGACGTTCAGGCCCGCGAGGCGCGCGGCCTCCGGGTTGTCGCCCACTGCGTAGAGGTGGCGGCCGAGGTAGGTCCGCTTCAGGAACCAGCCGACGACCAGCACGAGGACGAGCGTGATCACGGCGCTCGTCGGGAGCCAGCCGCCGATGCGGTACTGGGCGATGTACTGGTACTCCTTCGGCAGGCCGCCGTAGGTCTTCGACTGGCTCAGCAGGAACGAGAGCCCCTGGAAGACGGCCATCGTGCCGAGCGACACGATCATCGTGTGGCTCTTCAGGATGCGGGACATCGCGCCGTTGAAGAGCGCGAGGACCATGCAGACCAGGATGCCGAGGACGATCGCGGCCCAGATCGGCAGGATCCCTTCCTTGATCGTCCGCGCGATCAGGACGGCCACGACGGAGATCTGGAAGCCGATCGACAGGTCGATGCCGCCGATGATCATGAGGATCAGGACCGCCGTCGACAGCACGGTGATGTGCATGTTCTGCACGAGGATGTTCGTGAGGTTGATCTGCGTGAGGAACTTGTCGTTCAGCAGCGCGAACGTCACGACGCTCGCGATCAGCAGGATCGGGAGCGAGAGGTTCGAGACCCAGACGGTCCAGTTCGTCTTCTTCATCCCTTCAGTCCTTCGTCCCTTCTCCGGCTTCCGCCGTCCCATCCGACGCGCAGCCGCAGCCGGCGGCGTCGTCCGCACCCGAGGCGAGGGCCATCACGAGCTCCTGCGAGAATTCCGCACGCTCGAGCGTCCCGGTCTGCTTCCCTTCGTGCAGCACGACGATCCGCTCGGACATGCCCAGCAGCTCCTCCATGTCGGAGGACACCATGAGGATCGACTTCCCCTGCTTCGCCAGGTCGACCATGATCGTGTAGATGTCGTAGCGCGTGCCGACGTCGATGCCGCGGGTCGGCTCGTCGAAGATCAGGATGTCGGGCTCGACCGCGAGCATCTTCGCGACGACGACCTTCTGCTGGTTGCCGCCCGACAGGTTCACGACGAGCTGGTCGAGCGACGGCGTCCGGATCTGCATCGCGTCGCGGTACTTCGCCGCCAGCGCGGCTTCCTTCTTCCGGTCGACGACGAGGCCGCGCGAGATCTTCGGGAGGTTCGAGACCGTGATGTTCCAGGCGACCGGCTTGTCCACGAAGCAGCCCTGCCACTTGCGGTCCTCGGGGATCAGCCCGATGCCGGCCTTCAGCGCGTCGCTCGGCGAGCGGTGCGCGAGCTCCTTCCCGCGGATCCGGACCGTGCCGCCCGTGCGGTGCGCCGCACCGAAGACGAGATGCATCAGCTCCGTGCGGCCGGCCCCGACGAGTCCGGCGAACCCCAGGATCTCTCCGCGGCGCAGGGTGAACGAGATGTCCTCCACGCCGTTCCCGGAGAGATGCGCGACCTCGAGCATCACCTCGTCCCCGGCGGGTTCCTTGGCGGGGTACTGGTTCGTCAGCTCGCGTCCAACCATCAGCCGGATCAGGACGCCCTTGTCGATCTCCCCGATCCCCTTCGTCGCCACGTACTTGCCGTCGCGCATCACCGTCACGCGGTCGCAGATCTCGAAGAGCTCCTCGAGCCGGTGCGAGATGTAGAGGATCGTGACCCCTTCCGCCTTGAGGCGGCGGATGTTCGCGAAGAGGCACTTCTGCTCCTCGACCGTGATCGCCGCGGTCGGCTCGTCCATGATCAGGATGCGCGCTTTCTTCAGGACCGCCTTCGCGATCTCGACGAGCTGCCGGTTCGCGACGGAGAGTTCCCGCATCAGGGCGTCCGGGGAGATCGCGCAGTTGAATTCCCTGAGGATCTCCACCGCGCGCTTCCGGTTCCCGCGGTCGTCGACGGCGTGCAGCCCGCCGCGGTCGGATGCGCCGAGGAACAGGTTGTCCGCCACGGTCAGGGCGTCGAACTGGATCAATTCCTGATAGACGACCGCGATGCCCTTCTCGAGCGCGAGGAGCGGGGTCATCGCCTTGTGCGATCCGCCGTCGATCGCGATCTCGCCGGAATCCGGCCGCTCGGCGCCCGAGATCACCTTGATCAGCGTCGACTTCCCGGCGCCGTTCTCTCCGACGATCGCATGCACCTCGCCCGACGCGAACGAGACGGACACGCCGTCCAGGGCCGTCACGCCCGGGTAGGTCTTGGTGATGGACCGCAGCTCGAGTACGTTCACAGGGTCCTCCGAAGGGCTTGTGCAGCGTCGACAGAAGGCGGACGCACGCGGACGAGGACTCCGCGAGGAGCCACACGCCTCATTTTCTTGCCTTTGGAATGGAAATGCAATTGTCCGTCCGGACCGAATCGGGACGTGCATTCTTGTGCCCAATGCACTATCATGGAAACGGAGGTTCGCATGCGCATCACCGCCGGTATGCTGGCCGATCGGCTCGGGGACCGTCTCGTCGAGACGCGCGGCCTCGACGGCGCCGCCGCGGACGCGTCGTCCGTGCGCATCCTCGCGTACGACGCGCATCGGCTCGAGGCGGGCCGGGCCACCGTCGTCCCCGCCTCCCGCACGGAGGGCCTCGACGCGGACCCCGGCGCGATCGCGATCGTCGAAGCGCCGTTCCCCACCGTCCTTCCCTGTCCCGCGCTCGTCTGCCGCGGCGGCCCCGAGGCGCTGCTCGAGGCGGCGCTCGCGGCGTTCGAGGACGTCCGGCGCCTCGAGGAGGACCTCGTCGACGGGCTGCTCCAGGAACGGGAGGCCGCCTGGTTCGTGGAAATCCTTTCGCGCTTCACGGGGAACCTCGTCGAGCTGATCGACCCGTCGCTCCAGATCGTCGCCCGCGTCAACCCCGTCGCGGGTCCGGACGGTTCGGTCTCGCCGCGCGTCGAGACGACCGACAGCGCCTTCACCGCCGCCACGGTCAGCGAGATGGCCCGCAGCAACCTCCTCCGCGAAACCTTCGAGTCGCGCGTCGCCTACCTCTTCCGCTCCCCGCTCTTCGAGAACGAGGCCGTCATCCGCAACCTGCACCGCAGGGAGGAGTTCCTCGGCCAGATCGTCCTCATCGGCTCCCGCCGGCCGCTCGGCCGCGGCTCCGCCGACCTGCTGGACCGCGTCGCGCGGCATTTCGAGCACGTCCTTCTCCGGCACCGCGCGTCCCTGAACGCGAGCCTGCAGCCCGTGGAGTACTTCGTGTCCGAGATGCTGCGCGGACGGATCGCCGACCGCGGGTTCATGGAGACGCAGCTCGCGGCGCGCGCCTGGGTCCTCTCCGACCCCTGCGTCCTCGTCTTCGTCCGCACGCCGGCCGCGGACTCGACGGGCTACTACGCCTATTGCCTCGGGGGCCTGCTTCCGCGGGCGATGGTCTTCGCCTTCGAGGACGGCGTCGTGGCGATCGTGCGCAGCGCGGACCTCGCGGAGGACGAGATCGCACGACGCCTCGCCCCGTTCCTCGCGGAAGCGGGACTCTGCGCCGGCGTTTCCGAGACATTCGCGGACTTCCTCGAGTCCGCCGTCCACCTGGTCCAGGCCCGGGACGCCGCGGCGTTCGCGGACCCGGACGGCGCAGGCGGCGACGACGCCCGGCACCTCGTGCGCTACCGCGACGTCGCGATCGACCACCTCGTGGCCGCCGCCGTCGCGCAGGACCGCGGCGAGGCCTTCCTCCACCCGGCGATCCGCCGGCTCGAGGCGCTCGGCCGCAGCGGCGACGAGCTGCTCGCGACGCTCGAGGCCTTCCTCGACCTCGGCGGCAGCCACGCCTCCACCGCCGCGCGCCTCCACATCCACCGCAATACGCTGAAGTACCGGCTGCGGCGGATCCAGGAGGTCGCGGGCGTCGACCTGGAGGCCCCGCAGGAACGGCTGCGCCTGCATCTGTCCTTCCGCACCCGCCGGGTCCGGGCCCCGTCGGGGTCGGGAAGCTCCGCCTTCCCCCTCGGTTGAAACGCGCGCATTCCGTGCTATAATGAAGTCCCCCCCGGTTTCGCATCATCGAACGTTCTCTGCGAAGGAGGCGTGCGTCATGACGTCGTCCCAGCCGTCCCTCCAGAACGCCGTACGGAAGCTCGACGAGCTCGCCGCGCGCTGTCCGGGCTTCGCTGCGCTGCAGGAGGTCCCGCTGGCGGAACTGGGCGTCGCGCTCGACGGCCTGCAGGCGGCGGTCCTCGAGGCGAGGCAGGCCCTGGCGGACGCGCAGGCGTCCGCGACGGACGACGCCGCGTCGGCAGGCGTCCCGCCCCCGGGTCCGGATGCGACCTGGTCCGGCCTGCGCGCCTGGCTGCGCGAGCGCGTCGACCAGCCGATGCGCGTCCGGGTCCGCGTCGTCGCCTCCCTGCTCGAGCGCCTGGTCCCGACGCTGCGGAACGCCGGCCTGCGCGAGCGCGCGGCGAAGGACCTCGCGCGGTTCACCGCCGCTCTCGGCGGGTCGGGGGACGGCCTCGCGGCCGCGCTCGCGGACGCGGAGCCCTATGAGGACATGCAGCGCCTCTCCCTGATGCGTCCGGAGGATCCGGGCTACGACGACCTCGCCGAGAAGTGCTTCTTCGCCTGGAAGCCGGGCCGCTACGCGCTCCTCCTCGAGGCGCTGACGTCGTCGTCCGAGGAGGCGCCGCAGGCCGTCGCGGAGGCGTCGCCCGAACCCTTGGTCGAATCGGAACCGGCCGTCGTCGAGGCGCCGTCCGAGACCGCGCCCGAAAGCGAGCCCGAGCCGGAGCCGGCCGTCGCGGATGCGTCGCCCGAGACCGAGCCGACCACCGCGTCCGAACCCGTGCTCGATACGGAGCCCGAGGCGGCTGACGATTCGGAGGCGGCGGCCGGACCGGACGCCGACGCCGCAACCGAAGGGAGCGCCGAGCCCGTCGCCGAGAAGCCCTGGCCGGAGCTCGAGGAAAAGCCGGCCGCCACGCCGCCGATCATGGACCCGGCGGCGCGCCAGGCGCCCGAGGACCCCTTCACCCGCATCATGGTCTCGATCCCGGACAAGCGGTACTTCTCGGGGAAGCCGGCCGCGCGCGATCCGAAGGCCGAGCCTCCGGCCGACCGCACGATGCAGGATTTCCTGAACTGGGACGGCAACTGACCCCAGCCCTGGAAGAAGCGAAGCGCCCGGACCGCATCGTCGGTCCGGGCGCTTCTTCGTTCCGGGGTTCCGGCGGCGCGCCGGAGCCCGGCGTCAGCGGGCGATGTCCGCGGTGAGCGCGCGCATCTCCTTCAGGGATTCCAGCGCATCCTTCGTCGGCTTGTACTCGAGGCCGACGGCGCCCTGGTATCCGGCGTCGGCGATGCGCTTCAGCACGTACCGGTAGTCCAGTTCGCCCGGCGCCAGCTCGTGGCGGCCCGGCACGCCGGCGGCGTGCAGGTGGACGATCTTCGGGAGGTTCGCGATCACGGTCTCGGTGACGTCGCCGTCCATGATCTGCTGGTGGTACAGGTCGTACAGCAGCTTCAGGGAGGGGCTTCCGACCGCGTCGACGATCGCGAAGCCGTCGGCGGCGTGCGCGAGGACGCTGTTCTTGTGGTCGACGCGGCTGTTGAGCGGCTCGAGGGCCATCACGATGCCCTCGCGCCCGGCCATCTCCGCGGCCGCCGACAGCACCTTCAGGGCGTTCTCGCGCGTGCCGGCCGGATTCGCCGGCGGGCCCGCGCCCGCCAGGTTGACGATGATCGTGGGGCACGCGATCTTCTTCGCCTTATGGATGTCCTTCTGGAGCGCGGCGAGGAAGACGTCGTTGCCGGCCGGGTCGGTGAGGTCGCCGAACGGCCCGACGCAGGCCTCGCAGGTCAAGCCGAGGCGCTGCATCCCGCGGGCGATCGCGTCGATGTCCTTGTTCTTCGCCCCGATGCCGAACGGGTGGTCGCCGAGGGACCACATCTCGAAATGGTCGAATCCGGCCTTCTTGACCTTCTCGAGCCCCTGGAGGAAGTCCTGGCGGAAGAAGAGGATATCGACGCAGACGGACATCTTCATCGGATGTGCACCACCTCTCCGGTCTCGCTCGAGCGGAACACCGCCTCGATGATCTGGACGACGGGAATGCCCTGCTCGGCCTTGATCAGCGGCTCGCGATCGTGCTTCAGCGCCTGGATCCAGTCGTCGAGCTCGTAGCCGGCCGCGTTGCGGTCGCCGATCTCCTCGCCGCCCACGAGCGCGGCCATCGGGCTGTACACCTCGGGCTCCATCACGGCCATCTTCCCGTTGTAGATCGTGTTGACGCGGACGGCGCCGTCCTTGCCCTGCATGTCGACGCCGGCTTTGGTGCCGACGAGCAGCGTCGAGTTGGCGTAGCCCAGCATGTTGATCAGCCAGGCGGCCTCGAGGTAGATCGTCGCGCCGCCCTCCATGGTGATCATGGCGAATCCGGTGTCTTCGACGTCGCTGTGCTCGTGGTCCCAGACGCCCCAAGGGTTCCCTTCGGTCTCGTGCCGCATCTTGGACAGGACCTTGCCGTAGACCGAGACCGGCTTGAAGTCGTCCATCAGGTACATCGTCAGGTCGAGCGAATGCGGTGCGCCGTCGAACAGGATGCCGCCGCCGTTGCGCGCCTTCTTCATGTAGTCGCCCCAGGTGGGGACGCCGCGCCGGCGCGCGTCGAGCGCCTTGGCGTAGTAGATCTCGCCGAGCTCGCCGGCCTCGACCAGCCGCTTCATGTACTGCACGGAGGAGAAGAAGCGGCGCTGGTGGCCGATCGTGAGGCGCTTCCCCGCCTTGCGGGCGGTCGCGACCATCTCGATCGCGTGCGCCGACGTCGTCGCGAGGGGCTTCTCGCAGTGGACGTGCTTGCCGTTCGCGAACGCGGCCATCGCCATCTCGTGATGGAGCATGTTGGGCGTGCAGATGTGGACGACGTCGATGTCCTTATCGGCGCACAGGTCGCGGTAATCGGCGTATTTCTTCACGCCGGCGAGCCCGTACTGCTTCTCCGCGGCGTCCATCCGCTCGGGCAGGATGTCGCAGAGCGCGACGAGGCTCGCGTCCGGATGCTTCGCGAGCGTCTGGATGTGCTTCGCGGTGCCGATCCAGCCGCAGCCGATCACGCCGAATCTCAGCTTCGCCATGGGTCCCTCCTTGTCGCGGGGCGCGACGCCTCCGGCTCTTCCGTCCGGTCTCGACCCCATGATAGAACGGGACCCCGGCGCAGCGACGTCCGCTTCGCGTCCCCATGCATCCGGTTCTGATGCGCGCCGTGCAAGCGTCGTTCCGCGCAGGCGAAACGCGCCCGGAGCGCAACCTGCGTGACCGCACCGCCCTGCGCGCCGCGGTACCCTGTCCCCGAAAGGGAGGGTCCTCCATGAGCATCTTCGTATGGATCGTCTTCGGCATCGTGGCCGGCTGGATCGCGAATCTCCTGACCGGCGCGCGGCGCGGCCTGGTCCGCGACCTCGTCGTCGGCCTCCTCGGCTCGGTCGTGGGCGGCTGGCTCGGCTCGCTCCTCGGCTTCGGCACTGTCGCGCGGTTCGACGTCCGCAGCCTGCTGATCGCCGTCGGCGGCGCCGTAGTTCTGCTGCTCGTCCTCCGCCTGTTCGGGTTCGGCCGTCGCGCGTAGCCCCTAGATCGTGATCAGGGGCGCCCGCTCGTTCAGGAGCTCCGTCAGCGGCGCCCCCCAGCCCTTCGTCTCGATGCCCAGCTCCGCCAGGCGGTCGAGCACGCCGAGATTGCGCGCGCAGGCGACGCACGCCGTGAACGACACGCCGACGGACCGGGCGAGGCGGATCTCCTCCTGGACCGCGGCATCCGACGCGACGAGCCGGTCGGCCGCGCCCCAGAGGATCACGGTGACCGCGTCCCACCAGCCGTGGACGAGGCTGTTGCGCGCGTACATCAGGACCATGTGGCGGGCCGTTTCGGAGTCCCCGGTCGTCCAGAGGATGTGCAGGTGACGCGGGTCGGTCATGCCGGGTCTCCTTCTTCCGTCGCGGCCGCGCCGCGCTCGGGCGTCCTCATCCGAGCAGCCGGCCCTTGCGGCGGCCCGCCGTGAGGAACCGCCCCATCGCCTTCGCGTTCGTGAGCCAGGCGATGCGCACGCCGTTCTTCCGATTCGCGAGCATCCGAGGGACGAGGAACGCCGCGACGGTCTCCGGGCGGTCGCCGAGGATATTGAAGACCCGGCGGAACCGCTCGTCCTCGAGGACGTCCGACGGCGTGCCGTCCGGCGCTTTCGTGATGAAGTCGGTGAGCATCATGCCGGGCGACAGGCGCCCCGCGAGGACGCCGGTGCCCTCGAGCTCCTTGGCCAGCCCCTGCAGGTAGTAGGTCAGCGCGCGCTTCGTCGTGCCGTAGAGGATGGTCTTCGGCTGGAACATGTCGTTGGAGCCGAGGCCCTCCATGGCGTAGATCGCGCCGTGCCCCCGCCGGACCATCTCCGCCGCGGCGACCTGCGTCCCGAGGATCATCCCCGTGAGGTTCGTCTGGACGACGCAGTCCACGGCGTCCTCGTCCGTCTCCCAGGCGACCGCGTGCGGCGCGTTCCGGCCGGCGTTGGCGACCCAGACGTCGACGCCGCCCCAGCGCTCGACCGACGCGTCCCAGAGCCGCTGCGACGCCTCCCGGCTCCGGACGTCGCAGGGCACGTAGGTCCAGTTCCCTTCGAACGGCGCCAGCGCCGCGGCGGCGGCCGCCGGCAGCGCCTCGCCCCGGCCCGACACCGTCACGCGGCAGCCCGCCTTCAGGAACTCCACGGCCATCGCGAGGCCGATGCCGCGCGTGCTCCCGGTGATGACGACGCTCTTCGGGGTCCCTCTCTCGTTCTTCCCGTCCGCCATGGAATCAGCCTTCCCGCGCGGCGAGGAAGGCGGCGATCGCCTCCACGGCCGCGTCCTGCTGGGCTTCGCGGGAGATCGTCGCGTCCGCGTCGCCCTTCTGCTTCCCGTAGTTCCCGAACTGCGCGTGGTTGCCGCCGGGGAGGACCACGACGTTCTCCGTGTAGGTCACCTTGTCGGCGACCTCCGTGTTGTACTCGCCATAGATCGTCAGCGCGTCCGCCGCGGGATAGCCGCCGTAGAGGTAGGCGCCCATCAGGATCAGCCCGTCGAGCGAATCCGCGTGCTTCGACGCGTAGGCGCTGGCCATCGCGCCGCCGAGGGAGTGCCCGCTGACGTACCAATGGCGGATCTCCGGGAATGCCGCCCGGACGCGGTCGGCCGCGTTCATGTCGAAGACCGCGAGGTTGAAGGGCATCCGCACGAGGATCACCGTGATGCCGCACCGGTCGCGGATCCTCTCGAGGATCGGGAGGTAGGCCGTCGCCTCCACCTTGCCGCCGGGATAGAAGACCAGCGCCGTGTCGGTGGCGGTCGCAGCCGGCAGGACCGTGAGGC
>CAIXGU010000139.1 GCA_903919045.1 uncultured Eubacteriales bacterium
CCCTGTGCGCCGACGCCGAGGAGGCGCTCGGCGGCCGGACGGCCGGCGGGGCCGCCGTGCGCCTGCGGCCCGCCGCGCTCGCGGACCTGCCCGGCGCGGTGGCGGCGGGGACGCGCTTCGGCCTGCTCCTGCAGGCGACGCCCGTCGGGATGTGGCCCGACGTGGGCGGGATGCCGGTGCCGGAACCGGTCCTCGACGGCGTGGACGCCGTCTACGACACCGTATACAATCCGCTCGCCACGCGGCTCGTGCTCGCGGCGCGCCGGCGCGGGATCCCCGCGGCGGGCGGGCTCGGCATGCTCGTCGCCCAGGGCGCCGCCGCGTTCCGCATCTGGGCGCCGGACCTGCCGGACCCGCTGGCGGCGGGCGGCGGCGCGATCCCGCCCGGTCTCGACCGGGCGCTGCGGACGGCGATCCTCGCGCGCAGCCCGCTGAACGTGATCCTCACCGGCTTCATGGGCGCCGGGAAGACCACCGTGGGCCGGGCGCTCGCGAAGGCCCTCGGCGCGGCGTTCCTCGACCTGGACGACGAGATCGTCCGACGGACCGGGCGGACCGTGCCGGAGATCTTCCGCGAGCACGGCGAGGCGGAATTCCGGCGGCTCGAGCGCGAGGCGCTCGCCTCGCTCGCCGCTCCGGCGCGCACGCGCATCGTCGCCGCGGGCGGCGGCGCGCTGCTCGCGGACGAATCCGTGCGGATCGCGCACGACGGGCGGGGCCTCGTGGTCTTGCTCGACGCCCCGTTCGGTGCGATGCTTGGGAGGGTGCTGGGCCGCGGAGGCCGCCCCCTCCTCGAAGGGGACGGCGCGGAGGAACGGGCGCGGGCGCTGTACGAGGCGCGCCGGCCGGGATACCTCGCCGCGGCCGACGCGGTCGTGCCGGCGGATGGCCCGCCGCAGCGGACCGTGCGGCTGATCCTGGAAGCGCTGGGGCTCCGCGAGGGGCCCGGGAGGGAAGGGAACCGATGATCGTCGTACTCAAGGCCGGCACGTCCCGGGAGAAGGTGGCCGAGCTCTGCGGCTGGCTCCAGAGCGCGTTCGCCGTGACCGCGAACCCCATCTTCGGCAGCGAGACCGTCGTCATCGGCCTCGTGGGCGACACGTCCGCGATCGACGCGGACGCGGTGGCGCTCGACGACAGCGTCGAGAAGGTCATGAAGGTCGCCGAGCCCTACAAGCGCGCGAACCGCAAGTTCCACCCGGACGACACCGTCTTCCGCGTGGGCGGCGTCGAGATCGGCGGGAATCGGATCGCCGTCGTCGCCGGTCCCTGTTCGGTCGAGTCCGAGGAGCAGATGGGCGGCGTCGCCGAGCGCGTGAAGAAGGCCGGCGCCCAGATGATGCGCGGCGGGGCCTTCAAGCCGCGCACGTCGCCGTACGCGTTCCAGGGCCTGCGGGCCGAGGGGCTGCAGTGCCTTCGCCGCGCGCGCGAGCGCACGGGCCTCCCGATCGTGTCCGAGATCACGAACCCGAGCCACCTCGAGATGTTCATGGAATACGTGGACGTGATCCAGGTCGGCGCGCGGAACATGCAGAACTTCGAGCTGCTGAAGGAGCTCGGGCGGGTGCGCAAGCCGATCCTCCTGAAGCGCGGCTTCTCGAACACGGTCGAGGAGCTGCTCATGTCCGCCGAGTACATCATGAGCGGCGGCAACGACCGGATCGTGCTGTGCGAGCGCGGCATCCGCACCTTCGAGACGTCGACGCGCAACACGCTCGACCTGTCCGCGGTGCCGATGCTCAAGCGCCTCACGCACCTGCCGGTCTTCGTCGACCCGAGCCACGCCAGCGGCATCGCCTGGATGGTCGAGCCGCTCGCGAAGGCTGCGGTGGCGGTCGGCGCGGACGGCCTCGAGATCGAGGTGCACAACGACCCGAAGCACGCGCTGTCCGACGGCCAGCAGTCGCTCACGCCCGACGCGTTCGACGGGCTGATGGAGCGGCTGCGCCCGGTCGCCGGGGCCGTGGGCCGCACGCTGTAGGGAACGTCCGCCGCGGCCGCCGCGCCGCGGACGGAGAGGGAGGGAGCATGCCGGAGATCCTCGCGCGCCACAAGGGAGGGGAGTACCCCGTCCGCATCGGCCAGGGGCTGCTCGCCCGCCTCGGGGAGACGGCCTCCGCGCTCGCGAAGGGGCGCACCGCGTTCGTCGCGACCGATTCCAACGTCGGCCCCCTCTATCTCTCGCGCGCGACCGCTTCGCTCTCGGCGGCGGGCTTCCGCACGCCGTCCCTCGCGGTGCCGGCCGGCGAAGCGAGCAAGACGCCGGCGCGACTCCTGGAACTGTACGAGGCGTTCGCAGCCGCGGGCCTCACGCGCTCCGACCTCGTGGTCGCTCTCGGCGGCGGCGTCGTGGGGGATCTCGCGGGCTTCGCGGCGGCGACCTGGATGCGGGGCGTGCCCGTCCTGCAGGTGCCGACGACGCTGCTCGCGCAGGTGGACTCGTCGATCGGGGGCAAGACCGGCATCGACCTGCCGGCGGGGAAGAACCTCGTCGGCGCGTTCCACCAGCCCGCCGCGGTCGTGTCCGACACGTCGCTGCTCGGCACGCTGCCGCGCACGCGGATGGCCGAGGGGATGAGCGAGGTCGTGAAGTACGGCTGCATCGCCGACGAGGAGCTCTTCGCGGCGGTCGAGTCGGGCTTCTGCGACCTCGATTGGCTCGTGGAGCGCTGCGTGCGCATCAAGACCGGCGTCGTCTCGCGCGACGAGAAGGACACCGGCGAGCGGATGATCCTCAACTTCGGGCACACGCTGGGCCACGCCCTGGAGCGCGCCTCCGCGTTCGCGCTGTCGCACGGCGAGGCCGTCGCGGCGGGCATGCACGCGGCGGCGCTCGTGGGCGAGCGGCTGGGCGTCACGCCGGCCGGCACGGCCGAGCGGCTCTCCGCGGTGCTCGTGCGCCAGGGCCTGCCGACGCGCACCGCG
>CAIXGU010000140.1 GCA_903919045.1 uncultured Eubacteriales bacterium
GGCGCGTGCGCCGGCTTCCGCTCCGTCGCGACCGCGGCGCTCGCGCTCCTCGCGCTCGCCGCGCTCCTCGCGGCGGCCGCGGGCCTGTCCGGGCTCGCCGCACCCGCACGGGTCGCGGCGTCGTCCGCAGGGTCCGCGTCGATCCCCGCTTCTCCGGACCATTACTGGCTCGACCAGCCCGGCATCCTCGCCTCGTCGACCCGTGACCTGATCGACGCGGCCTCCCTCCGGCTCGACGAGAGGACGGGCGCTCAGGTCGTCGTCGCCGTGGTCGACGGAATGGGCGGACGCACGATCGAGGACTATGCCCTCGACGCGCTGCGGACCTGGAAGATCGGCGACGCCCAGAAGGACAACGGCGTGCTGCTGCTCGTCGCGATGGAGGAACGCAAGGTCCGCATCGAGGTGGGCTACGGGCTCGAGGGCCGGATCAACGACGCCAAGGCCGGCCGGATCCTCGACACCTATTTCGTCCCCTATTTCCAGGCCGGAGACTACGACGCCGGCGTCTACAACGCCTACCTCGCGCTGCTCGACGAAGTCTGCGCGGAATACGGCTTCTCGCGGTCCGAACTGACCAGCGCCTCGCCGGACACGCCGACGCAGGGCGCCGAGGGGACCGGTTCAGGCGGGTCGACGGTGCTCGTGATCGGGGCGATCATCCTCCTGCTCATCGACTGGATCTTCCTGCGCGGTGCGATCACCCGCACGCTCTTCTATGTGTTCCTATTCCGCGGCGGCGGACGGGGAGGCTACCGGGGTGGCGGAGGCGGCTTCAGCGGGGGCGGAGGAGGCGGTTTCAGCGGAGGAGGAGGCTCGGGCGGCGGAGGCGGCGCGAGCCGCGGCTGGTAGCGCCCGCGTCCCGCGGACCGTTCAGCCCAGCCGCACGGGTCCCGCGTACGGGAAGGCCCGCTGCACGTCCTCCAGGATCCCCGCCCGCACGCAGGCGACCACGTCCTTCCCGTGATGCCGCGATTCCGCGAGCGTCCGACGGTACAGGACGGCGAAGCCACGTCCCTCGAGCTCCAGGGGGCCGACCTCGTCGAGGAGGATGCACCGGACCTTCGGGTCGGCGAGCGCGTCCGCGACGATGCGCTCCCCGAATCGGAACGCCTCCGGATCGAACGCGAACCGCCGGCGGACCAGCACCGGGCGGGGAGGATCCTGCGCGACCGCGAGGTCGACGCAGAGCGTCCGCCGCTCGCCGTTCGACAGGCGCACCAGGTCGTAGCCTCGCAGGCGGCCCTCCTCGAAGACCCGTTCGCTGGCGAAGCCCTCGGCCGTGCCGGGCGGCATCGCCGCATAGAGCGTGCGCAGACGCGTCGTCTTCCCGGATCCGATGGCGCCCGTCAGGATCGTCAGCATGCCGAGTCCCTCCTACAGCAGCGTCGCAGCGGCGACCGCCGCGGCGAACGCCGCAGCGGCCGCGGCGAAGGCGGCGCGCCTTTGTCCGGTCGACGGGACCGTCCAGGCCGTTCTCTCCGGGAGGCTGCGCAGCGCGCGGAACAGGACGGCGATCAGGAGCGCGTTCGCCAGGCTCTCTCCGACGAGGAAGCGGAGCAGCGTCGCCGCGCCGCTCGTCACGAGCCCGGCCGGGAGGGCGAACGCCGCGAGGAGCCAGAGGTGCAGGCAGAAGGCGCCGCGCCAGGCGACGGCCGCGGCGAAGGCGCCCAGGAGACCCGGCTCCCGGCCCGCGCGCGCGAAGACCGCGAAGAGGGCCGCGACGGCGAGGCCTTCGAACAGGATCGAAAGCGCCGGATTGAGGACACGGATCGGGTCGGCGCCGGGGACGGCCAGGCCGGTCAGCTTCACGACGGCGGCGACGGCGGAGGCGCCGAGGGCGGCGGAGGCGTTGCCCGCTGTGCGGACCGTGCGCTCGAGGAAGAAGGCGGCGACCGGGAACATGAGGAAGCCCGGCAGCCCGGGCAGCGCGACGGCCGCCTTGTGGAGCGCGAATCCGAGCGTTGCCTCGGCGAGCCCCCAGAGCGCTCCCCAGAGCAGGATCGGCAGCAGGGTCGGACGATCGTCGGGCTTCATCGCGGAAGCACCTCCTCGAGGAACCGCCGGGCCAGTCGCAGCGAGACCTCCCTGCGGTAGGCGCGCGTGGACCGGACGTCGTCGATGGGCCGGATCGCCTCGGACAGGAGCGCGAGGACGCGGTCGGCGGCGGCGGGGACGTCGACGGCGCGAAGGCCGGCGAGCAGCGTCTCGGCCTGCGGGACGCGCACGACCGTCGGGGCGACGGCGCCGAGGGCCATCCGCGCATCCCGCACGATCCCGTCCTCGACGGCGGCGAGTCCGAGGAACGAGAGCTTGGAGACGGCGTTGGCGCGGCGCGGGCCGACCTTCCACCAGACGCCCCGGTCGTGGGGCAGGAGCGGCAGGCGGAGCGCGACGAGCAGCTCGTCGGGCGCGAGGGCCGTGCGGCCCGGCCCGAGGTGGAAGTCGCGGAAGGGGACCATGCGCTCCCCGCGCGCCGACTGCAGGAGGAGAACCCCATCGAGCGCGGCGAGCAGCGGCAGGGAATCGCCGGCGGGGGAGGCGTTCGCGGCGTTCCCGCCGATCGTGCCGACGTTCCGGACGGCGGGCGAGCCGACGGAGGCGAAGGGCTCCTTCCACAGGTCCGGCACGAGCGGGCTCTCGAGGAGCTCCGCGAAGGTCGCCGCAGCGCCGACGCGCAGGGCGCCTCCGTCCCGCGCGATGCCACGCAGCGCGTCCAGGCGTCCCACCAGCAGGACGTCGCCGGAGAGGTCGGGGAGGGCGCCCGCGGCGGTGCGGTGCCGGACGAGCAGGTCGGTGCCGCCGGCGAGGACTGTGCAGCGGCTCTCCGCGAGCCGCGCGAGCGCCTCCGCGAGCGTCGCCGGACGGAGGACGCGCACCGTCACCACAGCCCCTCCCCCTTCCGCGCCGCATCGAGGACGGCCTCCAGGATGGCCGCGTAGCCGGTGCACCGGCACAGGTTGCCGCTCAGGCCGACGCGGACGTCCCTCTCGGAGGGATGCGGGTTCCGCGACAGCAGCGCCTCGGCCGCGAGCAGCATCCCCGGCGTGCAGTACCCGCACTGGACGGCGCCCGCTTCCTCGAAGCACTCCTTCAGGACGGCGAAGCGGGGCGTCGTCCGGAACCCCTCGAGCGTCAAGACGGAGCGCCCCTCGAGGAGAGCCGCCGGAAGCAGGCACGCATTCGCGAGGCGGCCGTCGAGGAGCACCGCGCAGGCGCCGCATTCGCCTTCGCCGCAGCCTTCCTTCGCGGCCGTGAGCCCCAGGTCGTCGCGCAGGAGGTCGAGCGTCCGCCGCAGCGGCTCGGTCGCGACGGCGACGGGCGCGCCGTTCAGCGTGAAGCGCACGAGTCCCTTCATCCCGCACCTCCGCTTCCGGGCGCCTTCTTGGCGCCGAAGCCGGCCGCGAGCAGCGCCTCGGGCGTGACGGGCAGCGCGTCGACCGCGACGCCGGTCGCCTGGCGCACGGCGGCGGCGAAGGCCGGTGCGCCCCCTACCATCGTGAGTTCTCCGAGCCCGCGGGCCCCCTGCGGCCCGGCGCCCGTCGGGTCGTCGATGAACCGCACCCACGGACGCGGGAGGTCCTCCGACGTGGGAATCGCGTAGGTGGTCAGCGTGTCCTGCAGGAGGCGCCCCGCATCGTCCTCGAGGACCTCCATCCCCGCGTAGCCGAGGCTCTGCGCCAAACCGCCCTCGGCCTGGCCGCGCACGATGCGCAGGTCGAGCGGGCGCCCGATGTCGTACAGGGCCCAGGCCCCCACGACCTCCACGGCGCAGGTCGCCGGGTCGACGGCGACCTCGACGACGTTCGCGCCCCACGCGTAGTCGAGATAGGCGTCGCCGGTCCGCGTCGCCGGATCCCAGCTCCGGTCGGCGGGATAGGCGAAGCGCCGCGCGACCTCGAGGTCCCCCGGTTCGTCCCACCGCGCCCTCATCTCCTCGGCGGCCTCCTGGACGAGCCGTCCGACGACCATCGCAGTGCGCGAGGCGACCGTCGGCCCCGAATCGGGCACGCGGGACGTGTCGGGATACGCGTGGACGATCCGGTCCGGCGGGAACCCGAGGGCCGCCGCCGCGACCTTCCGGAGCGTCGTGGACGACCCCTGGCCGAGCTCGGCGCACGACGCGAGGATCTCGACGCGTCCGTCCGGGAGGCGCCGCAGCCGCACGCCCTCGTGCGCGGGCACGGCCTCGTCGCGGCCGGGCAGGCCGCAGCCGTGGAAGAAGAACGACGCCCCGATGCCCCGCCCGGATCCGATTCCGTACTCACGCCGCTTCCGTTCGTAGTCCGAGACCTCCGCGATGCGGCGGGCCATCCCGGCGAGCGGCACCGGCGTCCGGTACGGTGCGCCGGTCGCCGTCGGCGTCCCCTCGCGGGCGAAATGCGCGGCGCGGAACGCGAGGGAGTCCCGCCCCGAGACCTCGGCGACGTGCTCCATGTGACGTTCCAGCGCGAAGAAGGCCTGCGGTCCGCCGAAGCCGCGGAAGGCCCCGCTCGGCACGCGGTTCGTCCGATACGCGGCGCCCCGCACGCGCAGGTTCGGGATCCCGTAGACGCCGCCCGCGGAGAGGCAGAGGCGTTCGAGCACGTAGGCGGAGAGACCGCCGAACGCCCCGCCGTCGAGCCGCGCGTCCACCTCGAGCGCGGCGATCCGGCCGGAGGCGTCGAGGTGCGAGCGCAAGCGGATCGCGGCGGGATGCCGCTTGGTGGTCGAGACCATGTCCTCCCGCCGCTCGAAGACGATCCGGACGGGCCGGCCGGTCTTCCGGGACGCGAGCGCCGCGTGCACGGCCGGCAGGGAGGGGTACTCCTCCTTGCCGCCGAACCCCCCGCCGGTCGGGAGCTGCACGACGCGGCAGCGGCCGGGCGGCAGATCGAGCGCCGCGGAAAGCGACTCGACGACGTAGTAGGGGCATTGCATCGAGCCCCGCACGACGACGCCGTCCGGCCCCCAGGCGGCGAGCATGGCCTGCGGCTCGAGGTACGCGTGCTCCTGGGGCCCCGTCGA
>CAIXGU010000141.1 GCA_903919045.1 uncultured Eubacteriales bacterium
CACGGACAGGACCGCGCGGGGCAGGCCCGCCCGTTCCTGCCCGTACCGGATCGCGTGCCGGAGCAGCAGCGTGCCGAAACCGCGGCCCTGGAACTCCGGCCGCACGGCGAGCGGGCCGATCTCGATCGCCGGCTCCCCGCCGTCGTCCCCGGCGTCGCGCGTGCCGAACACGACGCCGGCCGCCTGCCCGTCCGCCTCGAGGAGGAAGATGCCCGGCGGCGTGTCGCACGGTTCCGCGACCCGCGCCGCGACGTCTTCGGCCGTGATCGGGGTCGAACCCGCCAGCGTGCGGAAGGCCGCGTTGCGGACCGCCGCGAAGGCCGCCTCGTCGCGGCCCGGCGCGAACGAACGGATGCGCACGCCCGACGGCAGCTCGGTGGGCGCGACCGGCAGCGGCCCGCGCTCCAGGACCCAGCCGCTCCGTTCGTAGCGGAATCCAAGCCCTTCGAGGCGCACGCGCAGCGCGTCTTCCCCGTCCGGGACGAAGAGGAACCAGTGCTCCGCCCCCGCGGCGGCCGCAGCCGGACGCAGGAGCTCCAGGAACGCGGCGTAGGTCGCGGGGTCGTCCGCCGCATCGAACAGGATGCGGAATCGCGCGCGGCGTCCGCGGCGGTGGTACGCATCGAGCAGCAGCGACGCGGCGGCCCGGACGCCGCCCGGCGGACCGCCGGCGGCGTCCTCGCGGAGGAGCCAGCCGGGCGCGTCCTCGGACGGCGCGAGCATGGCGAGCTCGTCATCCGTGAGGAAGGAGTCGTCGAGCCGAGGGCGATGCCGGCGGCAGAACGCCCGGAGGTCCTCGAGGTTCTCCGCTCCGACGGGCTCGAACGTCCGGAGGTCCGCTTCCCTGCGCGCCTCCATGTCAGAGGGCCTCCACCGGCACCTTCACGACGACCTTGCGGACGATCCCGCCGTCGCCGGCCGTCAGCCCCGGCCGGTGCGCGTCGTCCGGGTAGAAGACCGCGAAGTCTCCCGCGTGCAGCACGAGCGTGCCGCCCTCGCCGTCGTAGAGGGCGGCGTCGCGTCCCTCCTCGTAGGCCGACGCGACCGCCAGCGTCCCGACCGGCGCCACGTCGATCGCCTCCGTCCCCTCCAGGAGGAACTGGATGTCGACGTACTTCCGGTGCGACTCCCAGACGCCTTCGGCGCGCGGCTTCGTCCGGTACTCCTGCACCAGCGTGTAGAGACCTTCCGTGCCGGTCCCGTACCGCCCCTGGGTCCACCCCGCGAAATCCCGCCCGGCCAGGTAATCGAGGCCCGCGCGGATCCCTCCGCCCAGGCTCCGGTAGATTCCGATGTTCCCGATCCCGTCGACGATCATGAGGCGTCCGCCCTTCCGTCCGGCGCTTCCCGCGCCGCTCGGCTTCAGCATAGCAGTTCCGCGGCGCAGGGGTGTGCCTTCCCTTCGTGCCTTCCTTCGCGCGTCAGTCCTCGTCTCCGGGCTCCGCGCCGGGCTCCGCGCCGCGATCCGCGCCCCAGCGACGGTTCTCGTTCCGGTGGCGCTTCACCGTCCGCGCGTCGACGTCGCCTCCGATCTCCCCGGCCGTCACCGTCTCCGCCTCGACGTCGCCGCCGATGTCGCCGGCCTCGACGCTCCCGGCTTGGACGTCGCCCCCGATGTCGCCGTAGCACGCCAGATGGCCGTCCACCTTGACGTCGCCCCCGATGTCGCCCTTGACCCGCATGTGCCCGCCCACCTTGACGTCGCCGCCGATGTCGCCGCGGCAGTCGAGGTTGTTCCCGACGCTCACGTCGCCCTCGACCGTCCCGCAGGCCAGGGAGGCCTCGCAGCGGATGTCGCGGGCGCGTCCGAAGACCCGGACGTGCACCGTGCCGGCGACGCGGGCTTCGCCCACGGGCTTCCCCTTGCAGAAGACGCGGATCTCGAGGTCACCCGGGACATCGACCGAGACGTCGGGCGCGGGCTCCGTCCCGGCGGCCGGCTCGGTCGCGTCGGACCCGGACGGCGCTTCCGCGGCCGGTGCGACCGGCGCGGCCGGCGCGGCGGGCGCGGGCGCCGCTTCGGGCGCGGGTCCGCCGAGGAGATGGTCCACGGTCGTGCCGAAGATCGCGGCGATCTTCGGGAGCAGGGTGACGTCGGGATAGCCGGCGCCCGTCTCCCACTTGGAGACGGCCTGGAAGGTGACGCCCAGCTTCTGGGCGAGCGCCTCCTGGGTCATCGATGCGGACTTGCGCAGCTGGGCGATGCGGTCGTTGAACGATTCCATGGCGTCCTCCTTGCCGGCTTCCAGCGCCGGTCCATGCCCCCATGCTAGGTCGCCCGGAGCCGAAAGGGTATCGAGCGTTCGTTGAATTCATTGATTCTACCATTGGTTGAGTCCAATGTCGATGCCAAGCCCTGCCGGGCGGCAGAGGGACCTTCCGCTTCCGGACCCTCTTCCCCTGTGTGGTATCATCGCAAAGGGATATCGTCCCCACGGAGGAATCGAGATGCAGTACAGGATCTTCGGCGACACGAAGGAAAAGGTCTCCCGCCTCGGCTTCGGATGCATGCGCCTGCCGACCGCCGGCACGCCGGGCGGCCCGGAGGTCGATGCCGACCTCGCGATCGAGATGCTCCGCAAGGGGTACGAACTCGGCATCACCTATTTCGACACGGCCTACATGTACCACGGCGGCAAGAGCGAAGTGGTCCTCGGACGCGCCCTCAAGGGCATCCGCGACAAGGTCCTGGTCTCCTCGAAGAGCCCGGGGCACGAGGTCCGCAAGCCCGGCGACTACCGCCGGATCCTGGAGGAGCAGCTCCGCCGCCTCGACATCCCCTACCTCGACTTCTACCACTTCCACGGCATCAGCTGGGACGGCCTCCACGAGACCGACAAGCGCGCCGGCTGGATCAAGGCCGCGCAGGAGGCGAAGTCCGAAGGCCTGATCCGGCACATCTCCTTCTCGTTCCATTCCGAGCATCCCGAGGACATGATCCGCCTGGTCGACCTCGGCCTGTTCGAGTCGGTGCTGTGCCAGTACAACGTGCTCGACCGGAGCAACGAGGCCGGGATGGCCCACGCGAAGGCGAAGGGCCTCGGCGTGACGGTCATGGGCCCGCTGGGCGGCGGCCGCGTGGCCGGCCTGCCGAAATCGCTGATCGAGAAGTGCGGGGTCGAGGTCAAGGCGTCCGCCGAGCTCGGCCTGCGCTTCGTCGCGACGAACCCGAACGTCGACATCCTGCTGTCCGGCATGAGCGCGATGCAGCACGTGGTCGAGAACTGCGCGACCGTGTCCAGCCTGCAGCCGCTGTCCGCGACCGAGCACGCCGGCATCGTGGCGATGATGGAGGAGACGAAGCGCCTCTCCGACCTCTACTGCACGGGCTGCGAGTACTGCATGCCCTGCCCGTACGACGTCAACATCCCGACCATCTTCGAGCAGATGAACTACCACCGGGTCTACGGTCTGACCGACCTCGCGCGCGACAACTACGCGGCGATCGGCAAGAGGCCGTGGATGCCCGGGAAGAACGCGGAGGCGTGCACGGAGTGCGGCGAGTGCGAGACGAAGTGCCCGCAGCACCTCCACATCCGCGACCAGCTGAAGGAGAGCCACGCGGCGCTCGCCAAATAGGAGCGCGCCCTCCTCCTCGCGCGAAGGCCCCCGTCGGTGCGTCCGGCGGGGGCCTTCGTCGTTCCCGGTGCCCGGAGCCGCGGAAGCGGCGTCCGGAGCGGGTGTCCGCTACCCGGCGGCTGTCGGCTCGGGCGAGGGGGACGGCGTCGGCGTCGGCAGGAAGAAGTCCGCCTTGAGCGCCGGGTCCGCCGTGTACACCGCGTAGCGCTCCACGCGGTCCGCGTAATAGGCCTGCACCTCGGGGAAGATCCGCTCGAGGTCCGTCGGGTCCATCGTCACGATGAGGTCGAACTGTCCGGCCTGCAGGCGCTTGCGGACGTAGCTCTCGTTGTCCCTGCGGAGGAACGTCAGCCGCCCGTCGGCCAGCAGGGACCGGATCTCATCCTGCCCGATCCAATCGATCGTCGTGTAGTCGTAGATCCCGAACACGTCGGCCTCCTGGTAGAGGACGAGGCCGTCGGGATGCTCGCGCACGAAGCGCTGGATCACGTCGCGCCAGACCTTCTCCTGGGGCTGCTCGATCTGGACACCGTCCTTGGCGTAGCCGAAGTAGTTGGAGACCTGGAGGACCGAGGTCGCGATCAGGAAGGCGGCGAGCAGCGCCGGCAGCAGTCGCGGATTCTTCCGTCCGACGAGGCCGTGCAGGAAGCGGAAGGAATGATACACGCCGACGGCGAGGACCAGGTACAGCGGGACGAGCAGCGCGGTATCGCGGGAGAGGTTGACGTTTCCTGTTCCGACCAGAAGGCCGGGGACGAGGCCGACGGCGAAGAAAAACAGCACGAGAGCCGGGAACGCCTTCCGCTTCGCGATCCACTGGTACGTCAGCACGCCGAGGCCGATCAGCAGGAAGGGCACGAGGAACTTCGGGTAGAGGACGACGTCGCCGCTGTAGAAATTGGCCGCGAGGTTGGCGGACAGGAAATGCTTCGGGTCGTTCCCGCCGAGCAGCTGCCGCTGCAGCTCGCCGGCGTTCTCGAGGATCTTCGCGAAGACGATGCTCCAGTCGATGGAGTCGTCGGCGCGCTTCGCGATCTCGTTCAGGCCCTCCCCGCGGGCGTTGAAGTACTGCTTGAAGGCATCGTACGGGGCGAAGAGCTGCATCCCGACGGCGATGAGGACCGTGGCCATGTATGCGAAGTAGTTCGACCGGCGGAAGCGGGCGGTGGCGTAGAACACCAGGAACACGACGGTCGGGGCCACCACGCGCAGCACGGCGTATCCGTAGGGCATCAGGCCCGCCGCGAGCCCCGCGGCGATTGCGAGGCCGATCGACCGGTCGCGGTCGGCGAGCAGCAGCGGCAGCGAGACCGCGGCGAGGTAGAGCGCCGCGCTCAGGGCGAAGATGCCGCCCGAGCGCGCGATGAGGAGGTGCCAGGGGGAGAGGGCGAGCAGCAGCAGGAAGACGAGGACGAGCGCCTTCGGCAGGTAGCGGCGGAGCGCGGTCCAGGCCAGGACCAGGGCGCCGAACTCGAGCAGGACGAACGGGAGGCGGACGCCGAGCAGCGTGAGCCCGAAGATCCGCAGCCCGAGATCGACGAAGAACCCGTACAGCGGCGACGTGAAGGCCTGGTGGGTGTACATCGCGGTCCAGAACCAGGAGACCGTGCGGGCGGGGTCGATGCCCTCGAAGAGGCGGTCGACCTGCGAGAGGATCATGTGGCCGACGGCGTCGTTGAAACGGGCGGGGAACGACCCGAGGCGCCAGAGGAGGACGACGAGGAGGACGAGGAAGACGAGCCAGGCGGCCTTGTCGTCGCGCCAGCTGCGGCGGACGGCGGCGGCGAGCGCGGTCCAGCGCGCGCGGAGGGCGCCGCGGACGGGAGCGGGCGCAATGGGGGCGGCCGGGCCGGTCCCGGGTTGCGGTTCGGATTCGGGCACGGGCTCCGGCTCGGGCTCCGGCCCGGGGGCGCCGAGCAGCGCGCCGAGACGCTCCTCGAAATCCGGAACGGGCCGTACGGGGCGCGCCGGGCGTGCGGGGCGCGCCGGGCGCTCCTCCCCTTCCGCCTCCGGCTTCGGCTTCGGCTTCCAACGCAGCCACGGGATGCCCATACCGCTTCCTCCTCGCGCTCGCGCGCCGGCCTGGAATGACGCATCGCCTCCATCGTAGCGGAAGCAGGCGCTTCGGGCAACGGAAACGCGGCGCACCGGCGGGGGGCCGATGCGCCGCGGGAATCCCGAGGACGGGGAAGCGGTCTACGGACGGCGCAGGGCGAGGGCGGCCTCAACCGCGTCGGCGAGCACGCCGAAGCCTTCTCGCAGGGCCTCCTCGGTGATGACGAGCGGCGGCGTGACCTTGATCGTCGCGCCGGTGCCGACCGGGGCGAACAGCATCAGGCCGGATTCGATGCAGATCCGCACGACGTCGTGCGCGAGGTCGGGGTCGATCTCCTTCGAGCCGGGCTTCGTGAAGACGAGGCCCCAGGCGAGTCCGACGCCGTGCAGGCTGCCGATGACGTCGGGGTGCTTCGCGCGGAGCGCGCCGAGCGCTTCGCGGCAGACGGGCTCGAGCCGCGCGGCGTTCCCGATGACGTCGTTCTCGAACAGGAAGTCGATGTTCGCGAGCGCGGCGGCGGCGCAGACCGGGTTCCCGGTGTGCGTGCTGGTCATCTCGTTCGGGCCGTACACGTCCATGACGTCGGCGCGGCCGATGACCGCGGACAGCGGCAGCGAGCTCGTGATGCCCTTGCCGCAGCACACGAGGTCGGCCTCGATGCCGTAGTGCTGGAACGTGAAGAGCTTGCCCGAGCGCCCGAAGCCCGCCTGGACCTCGTCGAACGCGAGCAGGATGCCGTGCCGGTCGCAGAACGCGCGCAGGCGTTTCGCGAAGCCGACGGGCATCAGCTGTACCCAGCCGCCCTGGAACGACTCCGGCAGGAACCCGGCGATGTCGTCGAAGTCGATCTTCTGCTCGACGAGGTACGACAGCCAGCGGTCGAAGCACGTCTCGTCGGAGTAGTCGGCGCGCGTCTCGTCGGCCCACTCGTGGCGGAACGCGTTCGGGAACGGCACGGTGTGCATGTCGGGGTCGTGGTTCACGATCCACGCCTTGCCCTTCGGCGAGCCGCCGGCCATCTGCGCGCCCATCGTGCGCCCGTGGAAGTCGTCGACGAACGTGACGATCTTGATCTTCCTCGAGCCGCCGCTGACCTTCTCGCCCCACGTGCGCATGAGCTTGATCGCGCACTCCGTGGCCTCGGCGCCGGTCGTGAGCAGGAAGACCTTCTTCAAGGGGTCCGGCGAGATCTCGGCGAGCCTCTTCGTCAGCTTCGCGCGGGCCTCGCTCGGGAAGCAGTAGTTGTGCAGGAGGCCGTGCTCGACCTGCGCGAGGATGGCCTTCTGGATCCGCGGGTTCGTGTGCCCGGCGTTCGCGACGAGCACGCCCGAGCTGAAGTCCAGCCAGCGGTTGCCGAACTTGTCGTAGACCTGGAAGCCCTCGGCGTGGTCCCAGACCACGAGCGGCTGGCCCGACATCGAGCGCGGCTCGTACGTCCGCAGCTCGGCGATGATGTCGAGCGACCCCTGGTTCGGGATGTCGGTGACGATGGTGCGGTGCTTCGTGCTCACGTGCGGGACCTTGCGGGAGACCATTTCGAACGACTTCGCCATTTCCTTGCTCCTTCTTGCGTGCAGGCCGGGGGACGCGCTCCGTCTTCTTTCAGGTACCGGGGATCGCGTGCGTCGAGATGGCCCACTGGAGCAGCGAGACCGTCACGACGGAGGCGATGGTGGTGAGGCCGATGATCGAGGCCATGAGCTCCTCGTCGGTGTCCATCTCGCAGGCCATGATGTAGCTCGAGACCGAGGTGGGCATCGCGGTGAGGATGAGGTTGAGGGCGAGGTCGTCGCCTCTCAGTCCGAACCCGACGTACGAGACCGCGAAGGCGATCGCCGGGAGGACGAGCAGCTTCGCGCCCGCGACGGCGAGCACGGGACGCAGGTCCGACAGCAGCCGGCGGAAGTCGAGCGAGACCCCGATCGACAGCAGCGCGAGGGGCAGCGACGTGCCCGCGAGCAGCGCGAGCGTCTGGTCGACGATGCCGACCGAGAGGACCGGCACGCGGAAGTACGCGACGAGCAGCGCGAGGAACGACGACAGGACGATCGGGTTCGTGGCGAGCCCGACGAGTTTGGCGAGGAGCACCTTCCAGCGGCTGCCGCCGGTGCGCGTGCCGTACGTCTCGAGCGCGACCGCGGAGAGGATCACGGACATCGGCGAGTCGAAGCCGTTCACGACCGCGGCGCGGCTCATCGCCTCGGCGCCGTAGAAGCCGTTCACGACGGGCAGGCCCATGTAGCCCTGGTTCGAGCGGAACGAGCCCATGTGCAGCGCGCCGCGCTTGCGCTTCACGCGCACGAGCGACACGGCGGCGAACGAGAGGAGGAACATGGCGGCCGTCGAGGCGAGGTTCGCGCCGACGAGCGGGAGGTCGAGCGTGGTGCGGAAGTCGAACGAGGCGATGCTGCGGAACGTGAGCGCGGGGAACGCGGCGTAGAACACGAACTTCGACAGGAACGATTTCACGTCGTCCGTGACGACCTTCCGCGCGCGCAGCGCGACGCCCGCCGCGATGAGCAGGAAGATCGGGACCGTGATCCGCAGGATCCCCACGCGTCCGCCTCGCCGCCGCGCCGCGCTATTCGAAGCGGAGGTCCATGTCCTCGTCGAAGAGGACGAACTTCGAGCCGTTGTCGACGCTCATGCGGACCGCGTTGTTGACCGCGACGCCGACGAGGGCCTGACGGGGCAGCGCGCGGGTCTGGGACATCTCCTCGATCAGGCGCTTCCGCTCGGCGAGCGCGGCCGCCGGGTCCAGTCCCTGCGTCGCGAGGTTCAGGCGCCGGACGTCGTTGACGCCCTGCACGATGCTGTCGTACCCGTAGCCGACGTTGTCGGCCTCGCCGGGGAAGTCCCAGCTGTCGTACTGCTTGAAGAAATTCGGGTTGAAGTCCTCGTAGCCCTTGGCGTCGGTCACGAAGTGCGTATTCCGGTTCTTGTGGTCCGCCCAGTATTCGCCCATCGTGCCGAGGAGCATCATGCCCTGGTTGGTCATCGCGCTGTTCTTCGCGTTGTTGACCCACGAGGTCTGGATCCAGAAGACGGAGCCGTCCTCCCACTCGATCGTCGCCTGCACGGCGTCGTAGGCGTTCTTGCCCTGCGTGGGGAGGTACTTCTTCTGGCCGTAGGCGACGAGGCGCTTCGGGCGCAGGCCGGTGACGAAGTAGTACGCGTCGGCGTAGTGCACGCCGATGTACTCGAAGGACGAGCTCTTCTCGGCCCAATCCTTGAAGACCTCGAGGGCCATGTACTTGGGCTCCTCGATCCAGGCGTGGCCGTGCAGCATCCCGCCGAGCTCGCCCTTGCGGAAGCGGTAGCGCGCGGCGCGGATGGAGCGGTCGTGGCGCTTGTGGTAATCGGTGAGGACGTACAGCCCCTTCTCCTCGGCGAGCGCGATGATCTTCCGCGCCTCGTCGACCTTGAGGCACAGGGGCTTCTCGACGATGCAGTGCCGGCCGGCCTCGAGGGCGGCCATGATCACGGGGGTGTGCAGGTGGTCGGGCGTGGCGACGAGGACGACGCCGGTCTCCGGGAGGTCCCGGATCGCCTGCTTGAACAGGTCGGGATGCTTCTCGGTCGTCCCCTGCGTGTCCGGATCGGGATAGCCCTTGAACGCCGGGAACATCCCCTGGAGGTCGCGGATGATGTCGCCCGTGAGCGAACTGATCGAGATCCCGCCGACGCGGCCGTACCGCTGCTCCTGGAAGAGGGTCGGGAGGACGACCTCCCGGCTGATCATGCCGCCTCCGACGACGAGGACGTCCGGTCTCTCCGCTCGGCTCATGGGGTCCCTTTCTTCCGCTTCGAGCGGAGATAGCAATCGATTGCTATGCCGGCAAATAAAAAAGCGCGGGACGGCGTATGCAGTCTTTATACCACAGACCGCCCCGCGCAGGAAGGCCTCCCGCGCGGGTTCCCGCGGACCGCGCGCGGAGAGGCCGTCCGCCGGGCTCCCCGATGCGCCGTCGGCTCCGCTAGCCGCCGCGCTTCTCCGCGTCCTTCGCCTCGGCCGCGAGGCGCTTGGCCTCCTCGGCTTCCCGGCGCTTGCGTTCCCGCTCCTCGGCCCGCATCTCGCGGCGCATGCTGGCGTCGGTGCTCCGGTACATGGCCCGCACCCGTCTCTTCGGCAGCCCGCGGTCGAGCCGGATCATGAGGGCGATTCCGCCGGCGATGCTCACGGCCATCACCACGGCCACGGGGATGTACGGGAAGGCCGCATCGTCCCGCTGGAACGGCGGCGGCGTGGGGGTGGGCGTCACGCCCGGCGGCAGGGTCGGCTGCGGCGTGACCGAGCCGTCCCAGGGCAGGGCGCGCTTGGCGACGATCGTGTAGGTCTTCGTCGTCGTCCCGTCCTCGGCGGTGACGACGACCGCGATCGGGTTGTCCTGCCCGGCGACGAAGCCGTCGGCCCCGGTCACGGCGGCCTTCGCCTTGCGGTCCGTCGGCGTCGCGACCACGGAGACGCCCTCGACCTCGTTGGGCAGCCAGAGGACATACGAGTCCTTCGCGGCGTCGAAGAACGGCGAGAGCAGGAAGCCCTCCACCGCGAGGTTGGAGAGCGTCGCGTCGGCGCCCGGCTTGTAGTTCGGGTCCTGGGCGCGCGCGATATGGATCGTGTAGGTCTTCGTGGCGCCGGTCGCGGCGGTCACGACGACCTTCGCGTCGGTGGTCTCCCCCGGGACGAGGTCCGGGCTCGTGACCGCCACCTTCGCCCCGGCGTCCGACGGCACCGCGGCGATCGTCGCCTTCGCGGTCTCGAACGGCACGGAGCAGGCGTATTCCGTGGTGCCCGCCGCGAAGGCGGGGTCGAGCTTCGCACCCGCGACGGAGAGGCTCTTCAGGTCGGCGTTGCCGGAGAGCGGGGCGAGCAGGGTCGTGGTGTACTGGACGTGATTGAGAGTGTATTCCGTCGTCGTGCTGGTCGCGCTAGCGATGTACTTGGAACCGTCCGCAGGCGTCGCGACGTAGGCGTGGACGCCGTCGCCGTAGTTCCGCGCCGTGCTGCTGACGCGGAAGGTGATGGTGAAGATCCGGCGCGACGATGTGATCGGGTGAGACTGGTCGCTGTTGTTGCCGAGGACGACGACCTGGCCGGGCACGACCTTCGCGTCTGGCTGATAGGTCCAGTTCGCGATCTGAGATCCGATGCCCACGTAGGTCAGCTGAGCGGCGTTGTACTGGATATAGACGCGGAACGCCACGAGATTGGGGTTGTCGCCCGCGATGTTCAGGTTCACGTTGAGCGTCAGCGTCGATCCGACGTGGACGCTGGCTGGCCCGGTGATGCCGATGGTCACCGTGGACGCAGCCGAGACCGGCGTCGCGAGGGACGCCAGGATGACGACCAGTGAAAGCGCTGCGAGGATCCGCTTCATGCCCTGCCTTCCTCCATCATTGGCTGCGCGGGACGATGCTCGACCGTCCGAGGAGATACGACTGCATCTGCGCGAAGTCGAGCAATGAGACCGTGCCTCCGCCGCTCAGGTCGCCGCCGAGGAGGCGCGCGCCCGTCAGGATGGTCCGGCCCAGCAGATGGGATTGCAGCTGCGCGAAATCGAGGAGCGAGCACTTCCCGTCCCCGCTCACGTCGCCGGTCACGACGGCCGTGAGGGATTGCACGGGGACGTCCCCATCATACAACTTCACGGTCATCCCCGTTCCGACCAACGTCGTGCCGGTGATCTCGGTCGCGCCGTTGAACGCGCGCACGGAGGCGCCCTGGTCGAGACCGGCCAGCAGCGCGGCGACGGTCGTGCCCGCCGGCAGCTTCGAGAGATAGCCCGACGCTGCATTGGCCGAGAACGTCGCGCTCGTGATGACGGAGGGCGTCCATTTCGCGTAGAGAGTGACGCCGCCTACGGGCATCGCGAACGGGAAGGCCGCAGGAAGAAGGAACGTGGCGTCGTCCAGGTACCAGCCGTCGAACGCGTAGTTCGTCCGGGTCGGCGGCGTCGGTGCTGCGACCTGGGTCTGGTACGCCTGCGTGACGGCGCTCACCGCGCTGCCGCCGTTCGACTGGAACGAAATCGTGTAGAGATTGGCGGTCCATTTCGCATACAGCGTGACGCCGCCGATCGGCATCGGGAACGGGAAGGCCGCCGGGAGGAGGAAGGTGCCGTCGTCCAAGTACCAGCCTGCGAACGCATATCCGGAACGGGTGGGATTCGGCGGTGCGGCCACGTCCGCGCCGTAGTCGTAGGTGTCCACCCGGTCGGCATTGCCGTTGTTCTTCACGTAGCGGGCGTCGTAGCGGTTCACGGTCCACATCGCATAAGCATCGACGTACGCGTCCGGCATCGTGTCCGGCACGACATAGGGTTCCAGGAACGTGCCGTCGTCCGTGTACCAGCCCGCGAACGTGTAGCCTTCCCGCGTCGGGTCCGCCGGCGCCGTCACCGCCGTCCCGTAATCCTGCGTGATCGCGGACACGGCGCTGCCGCCGTTCGAATGGAATGTGATCGTGTACGAGTTCGCGGTCCATTTCGCGTAGAACGTGACGCCGCCTACGGGCATCGCGAACGGGAAGGCCGAAGGAAGAAGGAACGTGGCGTCGTCCAGGTACCAGCCTGCGAACGCATAGCCTGAGCGGACCGGGTCGAGCGGGGCGGATACGTCCGCACCGTAATCCACCATGTCCACGTGGTCTTCTGTTCCGTTGTTCTTCACGAAGCGGGCTTCGTACTGATTCAACGTCCACTTCGCATAGACGTCGACGTCCGCGGCCGGCATCGTGGCAGGCAAGACATAGGGTTCCAGGAACGTGCCGTCATCCGTGTACCAGCCCGCGAACGCGTACCCTTCCCGCGTCGGATCCTCCGGCGCCGTCACCGCCGTCCCGTAGTCCTGCGTGATTGCG
>CAIXGU010000142.1 GCA_903919045.1 uncultured Eubacteriales bacterium
CTGCTGAGCTACTGGGCGCAGCGGGCGATCGTGTTCCCGGGCGCGAAGGAAGGGCGCCGTCCTGCGGAACAGGCGGCGCCCCGGGCGCGGTAGAGGAAGAGCGAGGTCAGCCGCGCAGGTCGACCCATTTCCGGCCGCAGACCTCCTTCAGCCGCGCCGCGAGCTCCGCGTCTGCGCCTTCGGGGAACTTCGACCGGTCGACGATGAAGGCCTGGTTCCTCTGGATGAAGAGATAGAAGGCGTCGCGGTCCGCGACGGCCTGCAGGAGGCCGGCGTACCGCACCGTCGAGCGACCCTGGACCCGGCCGCTCGCGTCGTTCGCGACCTCGGCGGCATCGTCGCCGAACGCGAACCGCTGCGTCGCCAGGTCCTTCGACACGTTGCGCCACTGGAGCGCCGCCGCCCAGCGCGGCATCGTGGCGAAGCCCGCGAGGAAGAGCGCCGCGAACGCGAGGCCGATGAAGCCGAGCGGCTGCGTCGGGTCGAGGAGCAGCATCCCGCAGGAGAGCGCGACGAGGAGGAGGCACGCCGCGAGCGTGAGCGCGGCCTTGCCCTTCTGGCGGCGGTGGACCGTATAGGTCAGGTAGCGGCGGAGCAGCCGCTTCGTCAGGGTCGTCTCGACCTCGATGCGCATGGCCCTACCGGTCCCAGACGTAGCGGGACCCGAGCAGCTCCTGGAGCTTCGCCCCGAGCGCGTCGACGTCCCCCTCCGCGAAGTCGGTCTTGTAGACGATGAAGGCGCGGAGGCGGTCCGTGAAGAAGTAGAAGTGCGCCGAGCCCTCGACGACGAGGTGCAGGCCCTCGTAGCGGACCTTCGTCGTGTCGACGACGTCCGGGTTCCCGTCGTTCACGGCCACGAAGCCGTCGTCGTCGAACGTGAAGCGGTCGACGAGCCGGTCGAGCGGACGGCTGCGGAAGCTCGATCCGGCGCTCCAGAGCGGATACGAGTACATGGCCACGAGCACCGCCAGCTCGATGATCAGCAGGATCAGCGTGACGGTGTTGGCCGGGTCCTTGATCAGGTAGGTCGACCAGGAGACCGCCACGAACAGCGTCAGCAGCAGGAGCAGGATCTTCATCGAGTAGTCTCGGCGGTAGAAGGTCCAGGTCGAGAACTTCCTCAGGCGCTCCTTCGTCAGGATCGATTCCGCGGTGAGATGCATGGCTTCCTCCTCCTGCAGGCGCGGGGCGGCTTCCGGCCGTCCGCGCGGGGCTTCGATGCGTGCGTGCGGGTCAACGGCGCGTCGGGCGCCGGGTGCGCCCCGTTCCGGGCGGCAGGCCGAACCGCGTCTCTCGGCGCTTCTTGAGCAGCGCGTAGAGACCGGTGCCGAAGAGCGCCGCGGCGAGCGCCCACGAGATCCAGGTCCAGACGGCCGCGCCGGACGCCGCCGCCCCGCCGCCGGACACGAACAGGTTCGCGGCCGCGGGCGGGAACGCCGCCGCGAACGCCCAGCCGTTGCGGGCTCTCCCTACGAGGACGAGCACGCCCGCGAGCAGGAATCCGGTTCCGAGGAACAGCCCCGCCGTGAAGGCGGCCGCTCCCTCGGCGGTCGTCGTGCGCCCCTCGATCGAGGCCTCCGCCGCCAGCGCGCCGGCGACGCCCGCCGCCACGAAGGCGGCGAGGCAGAGGATCCCGAGCGCGAGCCGGAACGTCCTCATCCCCGGGGTCCGACGAACGCGACCTTCTCGGGATGCCGCGGATGCGCTTCCTTGGTCGTCGCGGGCGCGCCCACGGCGACGGCGATCACGAACGAATGCCCCTCGGGGAAGCCCACGAGGCGGGACAGCTCGGCGCCCCGGTCCCCGTCGAAGGCGAAGCGCGCCATCGCGATGATGCAGGAGCCGAGCCCCATCGACTGCGCGGCGAGCGCGAGGTTCTCGGCCGCGATGCCGCAGTCGAGGCCCCGGTAGCCGTCGTCCGGAAACGAGAGGAACACGACCAGCGGCGCCTCGTAGAAGAGCCCGCCGCCGCGCTGGGCGAGGCGGTCGAGCGAGGCCTGGTCGCCGTTCTTCCGCAGCGTCTCGAGGCCCGCGTCGGACACCGCGGCGATCACGGCGGGGTCGGTGACGAACGAGAAATGCCAGAGCTGCCGGTCGCGCGCCGTGGGCGCGGCGAGCGCCGCCTCGACGAGGGCGTCGAGCTGCTCCGCGGAGAGCGGCGCGGGGTCGTACTTCCGGATGCTGCGGCGGTCCCGGATCGCCTGCAGGACGGCGTTGTCGATCATGGGGAGATCCTCCCTTCGAGGCGGTCCGCCCGCTGCCGGCCGGGGCAGCAGGGGTGGTTCCCGAACCACTGGCAGCCCGGGCATTCCATGCAGGCGTGGATCGGGGCGCCCGAAAGCGCCTTTCGGGTCCAGGCGGGGTCGACGAGCTGGCCGCGGCCGACGGCGGCGAAGTCGGCGTGCCCGGCCGCGACGTACGCGGCGGCGACGGCGGGGTCGTTCAGGGAACCCACGCCGATCACCGGCGCCTTCACGTGCGGCCTCACGGCCGCGGCGCGGTACGAGAGCGCGGAGAAGGGATAGCCTTCGGGGGGCGCGGGCGGAGCGGCGTCGGGTCCGCGGTAGCCGTTCGAGACGTCGAGGAAGTCGATGCCGCGGCGGTCGAGCGAGCGGGCGAGGGCGATGCCGGCCTCGAAACCGGGGTTGTCGGCGCCGAGGCGGATGCCGACGAGGAAGCCGCCGGACGTCGCGGCGCGCACGGCGTCGTAGACCTCCAGCACGAGGCGCTCCGGGTCGCCGTAGCGGTCGGTCCGCCGGTTCCAGGCCGTGCTGTGGAAGCGGGAGAGCAGGTAGCCGTGCGCGCCGTGGAGCTCGACCCCGTCGTAGCCGGCCCGCTCGGCGCGGACGGCCGCGTCGGCGAACCGTGCGACGATGCGCTCGACGGCGTCGGTCCCGGCGTCGGGCGGAACGGGCGCGTGGTGGATCTGCACGACGAACACCCCGCCATGCGGGCGGACGGCCTCGACCAGACGGCGCATCCCGTCGGTCTGCGCGTCCTCCCAGAGGCCGAGCTGCTTCGGGTGGAGCTTCCCGTCGGGCGACACGGCGGTCGCCTCCTGGACCAGGAATCCCGCGCCGCCCTCGGCGAAGGCCCGGTAGTGCGCGACCGTCTCGTCGGTCACGACGCAGTCGGGGTGCAGGCCGGTGATCACCATGGGCGGCAGCGCCACCCGGTTCTTCGCCGTGCGCCCGCGCAGGGCGAACGGCGCGGCGAGCGCCGCGACGGCGGCGGGAACGGCGGCGGTCGCGTTCGGATCAGCCATGAGGGTGTCCCTCCCCGTGGACCTCGCCCTTGCGGCGGCGGCCCGACCGCATGACGAAGCGCGCGGCGCCGACCACCGGCCGGAACAGCGGGCCCTCCATCTCGCGGGCGACGGCCTTCAGCTCCTTGCGGATCGCGATCCGCTGCGGGCACTTCGGTTCGCACTTCCCGCACTCCGTGCAGATCGATGCGAAGCCCGGCCGCGCCGACAGCGCGCCGAGCGCCTGCGCGTACTTGAACACGCCGTGCGCGCCCTTCACGCGGTGCTTGTCGTTCAGCTGCTGGAAGCACCCGGGGATGTCGACCCCGTACGGGCACGGCATGCAGTAGTAGCAGCCCGTGCACGGCACCTTCGTCTTCTCGAGGAGGATCCCCTTCACCCGCTCGAACACCGCGCGCTCCGCCTCGCCGAGCGACCCGGGCCGGCACTCCGCCGCGATGCGCACGTTCTCGGCCAGCTCCTTCGCGTCGCCCATCCCGGACAGCACGACCGTGACTTCCGGCTGGTCCCACAGCCAGCGCAGCGCCCATTCCGCCGGCGACCACTCCGGGTGCGCCGCCGCGAACGCCGAGAGGACCTCCTCCGGCAGGTTCGCCACGAGCTGCCCGCCCCGCAGGGGCTCCATCACGACGACCGGAATGCCGAGCGACGCCGCGAGCCGCAGCCCGTCCCGCGTCGCCTGCGCGTTCTCGTCGAGATAGTTGTACTGGATCTGCACGAGGTCCCACGGGTAGGCCCGGATCAGCTCCGCGAAGTCGTCCTTCACGCCGTGGAACGAGAACCCGATGTTCCGCACGACGCCCTGCCGCTTCAGGTCCTCGAGCCAGGCGAGCACGCCGAGGCCCGCCAGCCTGTCGAGCATCGCGCGGTCCATCAGCATGTGCATCAGGTAGTAGTCGACGTGGTCCGTCTGCAGCCGCGCGAGCTCCGTCGCGAGCATCTTCTTCGCGGCGTCGAGCTTCCCGATCATGTACGGCGGCAGCTTCGTCGCGATGCGGGCCAGCCCCCGGTACTCGCCGGACAGGGCCTTCCCGAGCAGCTGCTCGTTCCGCCCGCCCGAGTAGACGAACGCGGTGTCGAAGTACGTCACCCCGCTCCGCACGGCCTCGCGCAGCAGCGCGACCGCGCCCGTCTCGTCCGGCGTCTTCTTCGAAGGCAGGCGCATCACCCCGAAGCCCAGGGCCGACAGCGCCTCGCCGTTCTTCGGATTCGTCCTCGTCAGCATGGGGTCTCCTTCCCGAGCGCGATGCGGGCCATCGGATGCATCGCCGGCGCGGCGGGAGGCGCCGCTTCGGCCTCGTCCCGCTCCGGCAGGATCCCGATCGCATGAGGGATCCCGCGGTGCCCGAGCGACAGTGCGAGGCAGCACAGGCCGATGCCCGCGTCGATGCGGTTCATGCGGCCGAGGAAGGCCTCCTTGACCGGGTTCAGGCGCCCGCGGCCGAGCACGAGGACGGTCACGCCGGCCTCGCGGACCGCGGACACGCGGACGGGCTGCGAATTGGTCGCGGAGGGCGCGAGCCGCACCGGCTCGAGCAGCGCCTCCGGCTCCGGCACGCCCGCGGCGGCGAACGACGCGGCGACGGCGAAGGCGGACAGCGGCTTCCGGTCGAATTCGGACGGCCCTTCGCGGCGCGAGGGCCCGGCGGGGCGTCCGAACGAGAGCATCACCACGAACCGGAGACCGCTCCGTTGCTCCTCCTCGGCGTGCGCCCGGCCGGGCTGCGCGAGTCCGAGCCAGCAGGCGCCGAGCCCGGAGGCCGACAGGTGCAGGTCGACCTGCTGGAGCAGGAAGCCGGCGTTCAGGAGGTACCCGTCCCGGCCCTCCGAGAACAGGCAGAGATAGTGGGGCGCGCGGCCGGCGAGCGGGTCGAGCACGTGCCCGGCGTGGCGCAGGACGAACTCGGTCCGGATCGACGGGTCGAGCGGCGTCGCGGCGTGCGCGGCCGCGAGGACGCCGTCGAGGACATCCTGCGGGAGGGGGTGCATGTCGTAGCGCCGCACCGAGCGGCGGTGGAAGACGGCTTCGTACAGGCGGTCGTTCTGCATGCGGATCCTTCCGGCGACGCGGCCCGTGCCGCGCCTTCGATGATTATAGCAGGAGCGGGCGCCGGGCGGCGGACGGTTCCCGCAGGAATTCCGTGAACCTGGTTACCGTCCCGTGCGCCGGGGGGACGTATGTTGAATCCGAACCCGGAACCCCATCGGGAACGCGATCCGGAACCCAGGCCCGCGGGGCGCACGCCCCGGAAGGAGAACCCCATGAAGCTGTCCGAACTCTCGAACATGAGCGCCCTCGACCGCATCCTCCGCGTCGTCCTCGGCCTCGCCCTGCTCGCCGTCCTCGTCTTCGTCCAGAGCGGCTGGCGCTGGGTCGGCCTTCTGGGCGCCGTCCTGCTCGCCACGTCGGCCGTCGGCGTGTGCCCGCTCTACCTGCCGTTCCGGATCAGCACGAAGAAGAAGGGCTGAACGATTCCCGACCGTCTCCCCCTGCCGCATGTCTCTCGATAGGAAGGCCTCCCGTCCCCAGCGGACGGGAGGCCTTCCTGCATCGGTCCGGGACCGCGTCCCGGCCGTCAGCTCTGCGCGGCGTCGGTCGGCGCCGGAGCGGTGGGTGCCGGCTCCAGCTTGTC
>CAIXGU010000143.1 GCA_903919045.1 uncultured Eubacteriales bacterium
GGCCGTCGCCGCCGCCGCGCGCGGATGCACGCCGGTGATCGCGGCAGACGGCGGCGCGCGGCACCTCGCGGCGCTCGGCCTGCGCGCGGACGTCCTGCTCGGCGACTTCGACTCGATCGACCCGGACCTTCTGGCGCGCCTGTCGGCCGACGGCGTCCGCGTGGAACGCCACTCCGCCGTGAAGGACGAGACCGACGCCGAGCTCGCGCTCGCGCGGGCCGAGGCGCTGGGAGCGAGCGGGATCCTCGTCGTCGCCGCCCTCGGGGCGCGCGCCGACCACGGCCTCGCGAACCTGGTGCTCGCCGGACGGCGCGCCGCGCGGGGCCTGCGGACCTGGATCTACGACGGGCGGACGCTCGCGACCGCGCTTGCGGGCGGCACCGCGGCCGACGCGCTCGACGGCGCCGACCTGGAGGCATTCTACGCCGGGAGGACCTTCCCGGAAGGGCTCGCGGTCTCGCTGATTCCCCTGCGGGGCGACGCGGCGGACGTGCGGACGACCGGCCTGCGCTTCGACGCCGCCGGACGCACGTTCCCGTTCGGGAGCACGCTCGGCGTGAGCAACCGGCCCGCCGGCCGTCTCGCCGACGTGCGGATCTCGGTGGGGGAGGGAATCCTGCTCGTCCTGGTCGCGCCGGCGGTCTAGCCGCGGCGCACCGGCCCCCGGATCAGCGCTTCAGCCCGTACTCCGCGGCGATCGCGTTCCAGGAGGCGCGGGAGTCCTCGATCGTCTTCATGGACACGCAGTAGGTCAGCCGGAAGTATCCGGGATAGCCGAACGCCACGCCCGGCACGACCAGGACGCGGTGCGCGGCCGCGCGCGCCGAGAAGGCGACCTCGTCGGGCTCCGGCGACTTCACGAACAGATAGAGCGCGCCCTGCGGCGGCGTGCAGGTGAAGCCGGCGTCCGACAGCACCGTCAGGAGCCGCGCGCGACGGTCGACATAGCTCGCGAGGTCGCAGCGCGCGTCGATCGACCGCTCGATCACCCGCTGGAAGATCGCGGGCGCGTTGATGAAGCCGAGGGCCCGGATCGCGTAGGCCATCGCGGCGAGGAGCTCCTTCGCATCGTCGGCCAGCGGGTGCACGCACGCGAAGCCGATGCGCTCGCCGGGCAGGGCGAGGGACTTGCTCCAGGAGCTCGCGACGATCAGGTTGCGGAAGATCGCGAGCGTGGCGGGCACGGTCGCGCCGTCGAACACGATCTCTCCGTAGGGCTCGTCGGAGACCACGTAGATCGACGTGCCGAAGCGCTTCTCCGCGGCGGCGAGGGCATCGGCGAGCGCGCGCAGGACGCTCTCCGGGTAGATCGCGCCGGTCGGGTTGTTCGGCGAGTTGAGGAGGACCGCCTTGGTGCGCGGCGTGAGCGCGGCGGCGATCGCGGCGACGTCCGGAAGGAACGTCCCGGGCGAGCAGGCGACGATCACGGGCGTGCCGCCGTGGTTCGCGACGTAGTTCAGGTAGTCGACGAAGTAGGGAGCGAGCACGACGACCTCGTCCCCGGCGTCGAGGAGCGAGTGGAAGGCGCAGTTCATCGCCCCGGCGGCGCCGACGGTCATGAGGACGTTCGCGGCGGGGATCTCCACGCCGGAAACGCGCGAGAGCTTGCCGGCGACGGCGGCGCGCGTCTCGGGATACCCTGCGTTGCTCATGTAGCTGTGCAGGCCCGGGCGCGCCTCGGCGACGATCGCCTTCAGGGCCTCCGTGACCTCCTTCGGCGGCTCGAGGTCCGGGTTGCCGAGGCTGAAGTCGTAGACGTTCCCGGCGCCATGGATCTGCTTCAGGCGGATCCCCTCCTCGAACATCCGGCGGATGTAGGACGAATTCTGCATGCTCTGGACGACGCGCTTCGAGATCATGGGAGCCCTCCGTTCCCGCATCCGCGGTGAACTCAGGATACCACAACGCGGGAACCGGGAGCGCCCTCCGGAAGCCGCGCGCCACGGGCCGGACGACCTGCGCGTCCCGCCTCCCGGCCGCTCCCGCGGCCCGCGCCCGCCGCCCCCCCCCGTGCTATACTCGGGACGACGGGCCGGCCCGGACGCGGCCGCCCGGGGAGGAGGACCCGCATGCCGATCCGCGACCTCTCGCAGACCCTCGTCGACGGGATGCACGTCTACCCCGGCGACCCGCCGCTCGCGATCGCTCACCACCGCGCCTTCGACGCCGACGGCTTCAACGTCTCGGCGATCTCGCTCGGCAGCCATACGGGCACGCACCTCGACGTCCCGCGCCACTTCCTCCGCGACGGCGCGCCCGTCGACGCGGTGCCGCTCGACCGGTTCGTCGGACCGGCGCTCGTCGTCCGCGTCCCGCACGTCCCCGGCGAGCCCCTGCGCATCCCGGACGAAGCCTATGCGGCGCTTCGTCCCGGCGACATCCTGCTGGTCTCGACCGGCTGGGAGCGCGAGGCGGGGACGGCGCGCTACTTCAAGAACTACCCCCGGTTCTCCGCCGACGCGCCCGACCGGCTCGTCGCGGCCGGCATCAAGGCCCTCGGCGTGGACCTGCCCTCGGTGAAGTCCGAGGGGCCGTCGCGCGCGATGCACCTCCGGCTCCTATCGGCCGGGATCGCGATCGTCGAGGGGCTCGTCGGGATGGAGGCGATCGAGAACGCGCACGTGATGTTCCACGCCGCGCCTCTCAAGATCGCGGGCGGGGACGGAAGCCCGGTGCGGGCCTATGTGGTGGACGGGGAGAGCTGACCCCGGTCAGGCGCCGGCCGATGCGGCGGAAGCCGCCGACGTGGCCGCCGCGGTCGCGGCGACGAGGGCCGCCGTCTGCGCCTGGATCAGCGCCTCCAGCACCACGCCCGCCGCGAGCGGGGCTTCGCCCGCGGTCGCGTCGTCGGCGAGCAGGATCCCGGCGAACAGCAGCAGCAGCCCCTTGTCCAGCATGCGGTAGTGCTTCCGCAGGCGCAGCGCCTCGACGGTCCCTGCTGCGCGCGCCGCGGCCGTGCCGTCCGGGTCGGGCAGCAGGGCGAGGAGCCCGAGGGCGCCGTAGTGCTGCGGCCAGACGCGGATGCCGAGGTCGCGGAGACGCGCCTGCAGGTCGGCGACGCGCTCGGCCTTCCGGACCGGCGTCTCCCCGCCGGGTGCGAGGATGAGCGACAGGAGCTGCAGCCCGTTGCCCTTCGACAGCCCCTTCAGGTGGAGCAGGAAATACAGCGACGACACGTCCGCGAGCTTCGGGGCGAGCGGACCCTCCGCCACCGCGAGGAGCGCGGCGAGGGGGTAGTCGTCGGAGCCGGTGAGGAACGGGTGGTCGCGCCGGAGCTCCTCGTAGACCTCCTTCGTTCGCTCCACCTTGGCCGCGAGCTCATGCATTCCGCCCGATCGGACGAGGACGGCGGCGAGGAGCGGCTCGTAGGAATACGACCGGACGCGCTCCTCGCGCAGGATCGGCGCGAGCGCGGCGAGGCGGTCGAGGGCCCGGTCCGGATCTTCGGAGAGCGCGAGCAATAGGGTGGCGAGCAGGAACGCCGCGGACCGGTACGTCGAGAAGAAGCCGAAGGTCCCCCGGATCCGGGCCATCAGCGCGCGTACGGCCTCCTTGTCGTAGGGCCGCGGGCCCACCGTGAAGGCGAGCGCCGCGAAATGCTGCAGGTACGACGTCTCCCAGGAATGCGCGGCGCGGATGCGCTCCAGCGTCGCCGCGGCGTCGTCGATCCTCCGGACCATCCGTGCGTCCATGTCGACCTCCGGGTCAGGCGTCCCCGGGACGCACCGCGCGGCGCATCACGAGGCGGGCGGGGGAGGGGGCCGCGACGACCGCGAAGCCGGCCGACGCATTGCGCTCGGGGACGAGCGGAAGGATCTCCATGGCGCGTCCTCCTGCCTCCAATCTACCAGAGCCGGCCGATTCGCGCACGCGCGCGTTCGTCGTCGGACCCGACGCCTTGCGGAGGCGGAGCGCCACCGGTAGGATGGGCGGAGGAGGAGGCGCGCCGATGGACTTCGTGCTCTGGGACTGGAACGGGACCCTGCTCGACGACCGCTGGCTCGCCGTCCGGTCCGCGAACCGCCTGCTGGCGCGCCGCGGGATGCCGCTGCTCACCGAGGAGACCTACGCCGAGGCGTTCGGGTTCCCCGTCCGCGACTACTACGCGCTCCTCGGCTTCGACTTCGACGTCGAGCCGTTCGACGATCTGTCTCAGGAATACGTCGCCGAGTACGAGCGGGACATCGGGGAGTGCGCGCTCCAGCCCGGCGCGCTCGAGACGGTCGATCGGCTCGCGGCCCTCGGCTTCTCGCAGGCCGTCCTGTCCGCCTCCCACCTCGGCTTCCTCGACGAGGCGCTGCGCCGCTTCGGCCTGCGCGACCGCTTCGTCGACCTCGCGGGCCTCGGCGACCGCAACGCGCACGGAAAGACGGACGCCGGGATCGCCCTCATGGCCCGGCTCGGCGCGGACCCCGCGCGGACGGTCCTCCTCGGCGACACCCTGCACGACGCCGAAGTGGCGCAGGTCCTCGGATGCGCCTGCGTCCTCTTCGCGAGCGGCCACCAGACCCGCGCCCGCCTCGCCGGCGCCGGAGTCCCGGTCGTCGACCGGCTGCCCGATGCCGTCCCGCTCCTCCTGCGGGCGGTCGGACGCGACCGCGGGTTCTGACCGGTTCCGGTCGGCTCCCGGTCACGTTTTGTGGCAATCCGTCAATTGCGGCCCCCTGGTGCCAAGACTATAATTGGGCCGGTTCCCGTGCGGAATGCACGGAGGACCGGTCGGAACCGTAACATGGACCGAAGGAGGGCATCGTGGACCCGGTCTATTTCCTGCTCCTGTTCCCCCTGCTCCCCGCCCTCGTCCTGCTCGCCGTCCGGAACGACCGCGTCCGGACCGCCGTCGTCTGGGCCTCGGCCCTGATCGTCGCCGGAGCGTCCGTCTGGATGGCCGGACGCTACTACACGAGCGAGTACTCCCTGTTCGATACGCATGCATGGGTCGGCACCGCGATGTCCGCCCTGAAGACGCTCTTCGCGATCGCCGTCGCGATCTACGCGATCCGGCGCCGCCGCTTCTGGATCGTCCTGATCGTCGCCGCGCAGGAAGCGCTCTCGCTCTGGTTCGAGTTCTCCCCGGCCGTGCGCGTCGAGGAGCCGCTGAACCTCTTCGCGGACAAGCTCGCGATCGCGATGGTCCTGATCGTGGGCGTCGTCGGCGGCCTGATCGCGATCTATTCTCTCGGCTACATGCGGACCTACCACCGGCACCACCCCGAGCTGAAGGACCGCCGCCCGCTGTTCTATTCCGTCGTCTTCGTCTTCCTGTCCGCGATGTTCGGCATCGTCCTGTCGAACAACCTCCAGTGGATGTACTTCTTCTGGGAGGTCACGACGCTGTGCTCGTTCCTCCTGATCGGCTACACCCGGACGGAGGAGGCGAAGCGCAACGCCGAACGCGCGCTCGGGTTCAACCTCCTCGGCGGCCTCGCGTTCGTCGGGGCGATCGTCTACGAAGGCCTGACCATGGGGACGGTCGACCTGCGCAAGCTGCTGGTGTATGGCGCATCGGGCTACGACGTGCTGGTCCCGGTGCTCCTGCTCTCGTTCGCCGGCATGGTGAAGTCCGCGCAGCTCCCGTTCTCGTCCTGGCTGCTCGGCGCGATGGTGGCGCCGACGCCGACGTCCGCGCTGCTGCACTCCTCGACGATGGTCAAGGCCGGCGTCTTCCTGCTCCTCAAGCTCGCGCCCGTCCTGGCCGGGCACGCGTCCGGCACCATGGTCGTCCTGGTCGGCGGCATCACGTTCCTCGTCGGGTCGATCGTCGCGATCACCCACAGCGACGCGAAGAATGTGCTCGCGTACTCGACCGTCGCGAACCTCGGCCTGATCGTCGCGTGCGCCGGCGTGGGCACGTCCGAGGCGGTCTGGGCCGGCTTCCTGCTCACGATCTTCCACGCGGTCGCGAAGTCCCTCATGTTCCTCAGCGTCGGCACGATCGAGCACAGCCTCGGCAGCCGCGACATCGAGGACATGCACGGCCTGCTCGTGAAGTGGCCCGCCATGGCGATCACGATCGCGATCGGCATCGCCGGCATGTTCCTCGCCCCGTTCGGCATGCTGATCTCCAAGTGGGCCGCGATGAAGGCGTTCATCGATTCCCGCAACGTCGTGATCGTGCTCCTGCTCGTCTTCGGCAGCTCGGCGACGCTGTTCTTCTGGGTCAAGTGGCTCGGGAAGATCGTCGCGGTCCTCTCGCACATCGAGCCGGTGCACAAGGAAGCCAGCCTCGACGAGGGCACCGCGCTCGCGGTCCTCGCCGGCGCGACCTCGCTCATGTGCGTGCTGTTCCCCGTCGTCTCGTCGTACCTGATCGAGCCGTATCTCTTCGGGGTCTTCGGCCCCGCGGCGACCGGGGCGATCATCGCGCAGAGCAACATCACGGTGATGACGATGATGCTCGGCATGGTCGTCGTGATCCCGGCCGCCCTCTACCTCTTCATGCACGGGCGCAAGGAGACGATCGTGCCCACTTACCTGGCGGGCGCGAACACCCGCGACGACCGGTACTTCGTCGACGCGCACCAGGAGCCGCGGCGCGTGTTCCTCTCGAACTGGTACATGACCGGGTTCTTCCAGCCGGAGCGGCTGCTCCGATGGAGCGGCGTCGCCTCGATCCTGACGATGCTGACCGTCGCCGCGATCGCGGTGGGAGGGCTGCTGCGATGAACGTGAACGCCTTCCTCGCCGCCTATGGCGTCCGCATCCTCTCCGCCGCGCTCTACGTGCTGCTCGCGCCGCTCTTCGGCGGCCTGCTCGCCGGCGTGGACCGCCGGATCACCGCCCGCATGCAGGGCCGGAAGGGCCCGCCGCTGCTGCAGCCCTTCTACGACGTCGCGAAGCTCTTCGAGAAGCGCCGCGTGTCGGTCAACAAGCTGCAGAACTTCTTCGTCGTCCTCTTCCTCGTCTTCCTGGTCTTCACGGGCGCGCTCTTCTTCGCGGGCGGCGACCTGCTGCTGTTCATCTTCGCGTTCACCCTCGCGGCGCTGTTCTTCATCTCGGCCGCCTACGCCGCGAACTCGCCCTACAGCGCGATCGGCGCCGAACGCGAGCTGCTGCAGATGATGGCCTACGAGCCCATGGTCCTCCTCACCGCCGTCGGGTTCTACATGGCGACGGGCAGCTTCCAGGTGGGGGACATCCTCTTCGCGAAGGGTCCCGCGGTCGCGTCGATCCCGGCGCTGTTCCTCGGATTCTGCTACGTGCTCACCTTCAAGTTCCGCAAGTCGCCGTTCGACCTGTCGACGTCGCACCACGGGCACCAGGAGATCGTCAAGGGCATCACGACCGAGTTCTCGGGCTCGTCGCTCGCGCTGATCGAGATCGCCCACTGGTACGAGGCGACGTTCCTGATCGCGTTCGTCGCGCTGTTCTTCGTCTGGGGCGGGAACCCCTGGAGCGTGCTGCTCGGTCTCGGCGTCGCGCTCGTCGTCTACTTCCTCGAGATCCTGATCGACAACACGTTCGCCCGCGTGAAATGGCAGCTCGCGATCCAGTCCGCCTGGATCGTGGCCGGCACGACGGGCTTCCTGAACCTGCTGGTGCTGACGCTGGTCCAAGGAGGCGCGGGATGGCTTTCCTGAAGAGATCCCCGTGGATGATCCACTACGACGGGTCGAGCTGCAACGGCTGCGACATCGAGGTCCTGGCCTGCCTGACGCCGGTGTACGACGTCGAGCGGTTCGGCATCGTGAACACGGGGAACCCCAAGCACGCCGACATCTTCCTGCTCACGGGCGCCGTGAACGAGCAGAACCGCGAGGTCGTCCGGAACATCTACGACCAGATGCCCGAGCCGAAGGTCGTCGTGGCGGTCGGCATCTGCGCGACGTCCGGCGGCATCTTCCGCGAGTGCTACAACATCCTCGGCGGGGCGGACAAGGTCCTGCCCGTCGACGTCTACGTACCGGGCTGCGCCGCGCGCCCGGAGTCGATCATCGACGGCGTCGTGAAGGCGCTCGCGGTGCTCGAGGAGAAGCGCCGGGCGCTGCCGCCCCGCGCGCGCCGCGGACGCCGCGCCGAAGCGTCGGCCCAGGGAGGGAACGCATGAACCGGGACACCGTCCGCACCGTCACGGCGATCGAACCGCTCGAGGCCCTCGCTGTCGCCCAGCACCGCAGGCTCGGCGGCTGGCGGCTCGTGCAGATGCACGGCACGCGGGTCGACGGCGCGACCGAGGTCAACTACGCCTACGCGCTCGACGGCGCGCTGGAGATCCTCCGCGCGCGCGTCCCGGACGGGACCGCGATCCCGAGCATCACCGGGATCTACTTCGCGGCGTTCCACTACGAGAACGAGCTGCAGGACCTGTTCGGCCTGAAGGTCACCGACCTCGCCGTCGACTACAAGGGGCATTTCTACAAGCTGAAGCAGACCACGCCCTACCGGCCGGACCTCGGCGTCGAGGGCATCGGCTCGGTCGAGGCGCCGCGCGTCCCGATGGCCGAGGACGCGGAGCCGGCGGCGACGCCGCGCGACGCGCACGGACGTCCGGTCCCCGCGCGCATCGCCGAGGGCATCACGGGCAACCGCACGATCGTCCCGTTCGGCCCGCAGCACCCCGTGCTGCCCGAGCCGATCCACCTCGACCTCGTCCTCGAGGACGAGAAGGTGGTCGAGGCGATCCCGTCGATCGGCTTCATCCACCGCGGCCTCGAGAAGCTCGTCGAGAAGCGCGACTTCGTGGACTACGTCTACGTCGCGGAGCGCATCTGCGGCATCTGCAGCTTCATGCACGGGATGGGCTACTGCCTCGCCGTCGAGAACACGATGGGGATCGAGGTGCCGAAGCGCGCGGACTACCTGCGCACCGTGCTCGCGGAGATGGCCCGCATCCACAACCACACGATGTGGCTCGGCCTCGTCGCCGACGCCTTCGGCTTCGAGAGCCTGTTCATGCACAGCTGGCGCGTCCGCGAGATCATCCTCGACGTCTTCGAGGAGATCACCGGCGGACGCGTGATCTTCTCGATCTGCAGGATCGGCGGCCTGCGCCGCGACGTGGACGAGCGCCAGATCGACCTGCTCATGAAGGCCCTGGACCGCATCGAGAAGGAGCTCGAGCCGCTCGTCTCCGCGTTCACGCAGGAGTACTCGGTCGTGCACCGCATGACCGGCGTCGGCGTCCTGTCGAAGGCCGAGGCCTACGAGCTCGGCGCGCTGGGCCCGATGCTCCGCGCGAGCGGCTGGGCGCTCGACACGCGCCTCCTGGGCTACGCGGCGTACGACGACCTGCGGTTCGCGCCGGTCGTCGAGACCGCGGGCGACTGCATGGCCCGCACCAAGGTCCGCATCCGCGAGACGGCGCAGTCGATCGGGCTGATCCGCCAGGCCGTCGCGAAGCTGCCGCCCGGCGAGATCGCGGCACCGGTCAAGGGCACCCCGAACGGCGAGTTCATGGCCCGCGTCGAGCAGCCGCGCGGCGAGGCGATCTACTACGTCCGCGGCAACGGGACGCGCTTCCTCGAGCGCTTCCGCGTCCGCACCCCCACGTTCGCGAACGTCCCCGCGCTGGTGAAGACCCTGCAGGGCTGCCAGCTCGCCGACGTCCCCATGCTGGTGCTCACCATCGACCCCTGCATCAGCTGCACCGAGAGGTAGAACATGAAGGTCTTCCGCCTCGCCGGCACCGTCCTGAAGAGCCTCGCCTCGCGCCCCGCGACGCGCCTGTACCCGTACGCGAAGCGCGAGCCCTTCGCCCGCACGCGCGGCCGCATCGCGATCGAGATCGAGGCGTGCATCCACTGCGGCATCTGCATGCGCCGCTGCCCCACGCAGGCGATCGACGTCGACAAGGCGGCGCTCACGTGGGGCATCGAGCGGCTGCGCTGCATCCAGTGCAGCTCGTGTGTCGAGCTGTGCCCGACGAAGTGCCTGCGCATGGAGAACGCGATGCCGGACGCCACGTTCGGCTCCGACTACGTGAAGTTCACCGCGAAGCCGAAGCCGCCGAAGCCGGCTCCCGCCCCGAAGCCGGAAGCGGCCGCCGCGCCTGCGCCTGCACCTGCGGCTGCGCCCGCGCCGAAGCCGGACGCCCCGGCGGGCCCCGCGGACGCGCCCGCCCCGTAGCGCCGCGGCGCGCCCGACCGTCATGCACGAATATCCGGCGACGAAGCGGATCGTGGACATCGCGGAAGGCCGCGCCCGCGAGGCCGGCGCCCGCCGCGTCGTGCGCATCCTGCTCGACATCGGGGATGCGTCCGGCTACGTGGGCGACTCCGTCCGCATGTACTTCGACGCCTGCGCCGCCGGTACCCTGTGCGAGGGCGCCGAACTCGAGATCCGCCGCATCCGCGTGAAGATGCGCTGCCGCGCGTGCGGCGCGCTCTTCGAGCGCCGCCCGCTCACCTTCGAATGCCCCGCCTGCGGAGGCGAGGGCGCACCGACCGCGATCGGGCGCGAGCTCGACGTCGCGGCGGTCGACGTGGAATAGAGGAGACCCCGACATGGCCGACATCCGCCGCATCGCCGTCCAGGAAGCCGTCTACGGAGAGAACGACCGCATCGCCGAAGGGGTGCGCGCGCAGGTCACCGCGCGCGGCATCCTGATGGTCAACGTCATGGGCGCCCCGGGCGCCGGGAAGACGTCGACGATCGCCGGCATCGCCAAGCACCTGCAGGGCCACCGCCCGTACGTGGTCGAGGGGGACATCGAATCCGACCTCGACGCCCGCACGATGCGGTCCCTCGGGATCGAGACCGTGCAGATCAACACCGGCGGCGCCTGCCACCTCGACGCCCCGCTCGTCGCAGCCGCCGTCGAGGAGCTCTCGCTCGACGCGAAGGGCGTCCTCTTCATCGAGAACATCGGCAACCTCGTCTGCCCGGCCGAGTTCACGATCGGGGAGCACGTCTATCTCCTCATCGCGAC
>CAIXGU010000144.1 GCA_903919045.1 uncultured Eubacteriales bacterium
CCTCCACGCGCACCAGACCACGCGCACAAGACAAGGCAGACACTGAACATGGCAAAGCGTGAGTACCCCCTCGAGCGCACTCGCAACATCGGCATCATGGCGCACATCGACGCCGGCAAGACCACGACGACCGAGCGCATCCTGTATTACACGGGGCGCATCCACAAGGTCGGCGAGGTGCACGAAGGCGCCGCGACCATGGACTACATGGTGCAGGAGCAGGAGCGCGGCATCACGATCACGTCCGCCGCGACCACCGCCCAGTGGAAGGGGACGAGGATCAACATCATCGACACCCCCGGCCACGTCGACTTCACCGTCGAAGTGGAGCGTTCCCTGCGCGTCCTCGACGGAGCGGTGACGCTCTTCGACGCCAAGAACGGCGTGGAGCCCCAGACGGAGACCGTCTGGCGCCAGGCCGACCACTACGGCGTCCCGCGCATCGCGTTCGTCAACAAGATGGACATCGTCGGAGCGGATTTCCTCCGATGCGTCCGGATGATGAAGGACCGGCTGCGCACCAACGCGGTCCCGATCCAGCTTCCGATCGGCGCCCAGGAGACGTTCGAGGGGATGATCGATCTCATCGAGCGGAAGGCCTGGTACTACCGGGACGAAGAGGGACGCGAGATCGAGGAGGCGCCGGTTCCGGCCGACATGGCCGCGGCCGTCGAGGAATGGCATGCGAAGATGGTCGAGGCGGTCGCCGAGACCGACGAGGAGCTGACCGAGAAGTACCTCCTGGGGCACGACCTGTCCCCGGACGAGATCCGGTCGGGCCTCCGCGCCGCGACGATCGCCTGCAAGGTGACGCCCGTCATGTGCGGGTCGTCCTACCGGAACAAGGGCGTGCAGCACCTGCTCGACGCGGTGGTCGCCTACATGCCCTCGCCGCTGGACGTCCCGCCGATCGGCGGCATCAACCCGAAGACCGAGGAGGAGGAGACCCGCGCCCCCAAGGACGACGGACCCTTCGCCGCGCTCGCGTTCAAGATCCTCGCGGATCCGTTCGTGGGCAAGCTCTGCTTCTTCCGGGTCTATTCCGGAACGCTGCAGGCCGGCTCCTACGTCTTCAACTCGTCCAAGGGCAAGCGGGAGCGCATCGGGCGCATCCTGCAGATGCACGCGAACCACCGCAACGAGATCGAGGCGGTCTATTCCGGCGACATCGCCGCGGCTGTGGGCCTCAAGGACACGACCACCGGCGACACGCTGTGCTTCGACGAGGCCCCGATCGTGCTCGAGTCGATGGAGTTCCCCGATCCCGTCATCTCCGTGGCGATCGAGCCCAAGTCCAAGGCCAGCCAGGACAAGATGTCGGTCGCGCTCCAGAAGCTCGCCGAAGAGGACCCCACCTTCAAGACCTACACCAACGTGGAGACCGGGCAGACGATCATCGCCGGGATGGGCGAGCTCCACCTGGAGATCATCGTCGACCGCATGTTCCGCGAGTTCAAGGTGGAGGCCAACGTCGGCGCGCCCCAGGTCGCCTACAAGGAGACGATCCGCAAGGCGGTCCGGAGCGAGGGCAAGTTCGTCCGCCAGTCGGGCGGCCGCGGCCAGTACGGGCACTGCGTGCTCGAGCTGGAGCCGGCCGAGCCGGGCCAGGGCTTCACGTTCGAGAACAAGACGATCGGCGGTTCGATTCCGAAGGAGTACATCGCTCCGATCGAGTCGGGCATCCGGGAGGCGATGAACAACGGCGTCCTCGGCGGCTATCCCGTCGTCGACGTGAAGGTCACGGTCGTGGACGGCTCGTACCACGAGGTCGACTCGAACGAGATGGCCTTCAAGATCGCCGGATCCATGGGCTTCAAGGAAGGCTGCCGCCGCGCGGAACCCGTGCTGCTGGAGCCGATCATGAAGGTCGACGTCCTCGTTCCCGAGGAGTACATGGGCGACGTCATCGGCGACCTGAGCTCCCGGCGCGGACGGATCGAGGGCATGGAGGCCCGCAGCGGCGCGCAGGCGATCGCGGCGAAGGTCCCGCTCTCCGAGATGTCCGGCTACGCCACCGTTCTGCGCTCCCGCTCGCAGGGACGCGGAACCTTCACCATGCAGGTGAGCCACTTCGAGGAGGTCCCGAAGGGTCTCCAGGAGTCTCTGCTCAAGAGGTAGGAAGCCCCGAACGGTTGAATTTCCGCGGCTCCCGGGGTAGAATGGGAGCCACGGCTGAAAACCGGACCAGACGAGAATCAGCGCGACGCTGACAAAGGAGGAAGTCATCCCATGGGCAAGGCGAAGTTCGAGAGAAACATGCCCCATATGAACATCGGCACGATCGGTCACGTCGACCACGGCAAGACCTCCCTGACCGCCGCGATCACGAAGGTGCTCGCGTTCCAGGGCAAGGCGAATTACACCGCCTACGACCAGATCGACAAGACCCCTGAAGAGAAGGCCCGCGGCATCACGATCTCCACGGCGCACGTCGAGTACCAGACGGCGAACCGCCACTATGCGCACGTCGACTGCCCCGGCCACGCCGACTACATCAAGAACATGATCACCGGTGCGGCCCAGATGGACGGCGCGATCCTCGTCGTGTCCGCCGCGGACGGCCCGATGCCCCAGACCCGCGAGCACATCCTGCTCGCCCGTCAGGTCGGCGTGCCGTACATCGTCGTGTTCCTGAACAAGGTCGACCTCGCCGACCCGGAGCTCGTCGAGCTGACCGAGATGGAGGTCCGCGACCTGCTCAATTCCTATGACTTCCCGGGCGACAAGACGCCGTTCGTCAAGGGCTCCGCGCTGCTCGCCCTCGAGTCCACGAGCAAGGACCCGAACGCGCCCGAGTACGCCTGCATCCTCGAGCTCATGAAGGCCGTCGACGAGTTCATCCCGACCCCGGCCCGTCCGAAGGACAAGCCGTTCCTGATGCCCGTCGAGGACGTCTTCACGATCACCGGCCGCGGCACCGTCGCCACCGGTCGTGTCGAGCGCGGCATCGTCAAGGTCGGCGACGAAGTCGAGATCGTCGGTCTCACCGACGAGCCCCGCAAGTCCGTCGTCACCGGCGTCGAGATGTTCCGCAAGCTCCTGGACCAGGCCGAGGCCGGCGACAACATCGGCGTCCTCCTCCGCGGCGTCCAGCGCAACGAAGTCGAGCGCGGCCAGGTCATCTGCAAGCCCCAGTCGGTCAAGCCCCACACCCACTTCACCGGTGAGGTCGTGGTCCTGACCCAGGCCGAGGGCGGCCGCCACAAGCCGTTCTTCAACGGCTACCGTCCGCAGTTCTACTTCCGCACCACGGACGTGACCGGCGTCGCCGAGCTGCCTGCCGGCGTCGAGATGGTCATGCCGGGCGACCACATCACGATGACGATCAAGCTGATCACCCCGATCGCGATGGAGAAGGGCCTGCGCTTCGCCATCCGCGAGGGCGGCAAGACCGTCGGCGCCGGCACGGTCGTCGACATCATCGAGTAATCGCCCCAGCGGACGGACCGTCGCGGACGGTCCACCGTACCACGTGAACGGGACCGGTTCCTTCGGGAGCCGGTCCCGTTCCCTTTTTGGTAGAATGGAGGAGCCGCGCCGAAGATCGGCGCGCAGGACCAGAGCGAGGGCGGAAGCGCCGCCCGCGGAAGGGAACGGACCCATGCCGAGACGAGTCTCGAACGAACCGACGGAAGCGGCCGCGAAGGCGCCCCGCAAGACGCCGCGCAAGGCGCCCGCGAAGACCGCGAAGGCCGCGCCGCGCAAGGCGCCCGCGAAGACCGCGAAGGCCGCGCCGCGCGCCGCGAAGCCTTCGGCCGGCATCCTGCTGCACCTGCCGCTCGTCCCGCTGCGCGGGATGAACGTCTTCCCGCATCTCGCCGTCACGTTCGACGTCGCTCGGGACGCCTCGAAGCAGGCCGTGCGCATGGCGATGGAGAAGGACCAGCTGGTCTTCCTGACCGCCCAGAAGGACGCAGCCGAGGAGTGGCCGGCGCGCGACGGCATGCAGCGGGTCGGCTGCACGGCCCGGATCCGCCAGGTGCTCGAGCTGCCCAACGGCGAGGTCCTGAAGGTGCTCGTCGAGGGGCACCGCCGCGCCCGGCTGGAGCGCGTCCTCGAGGAGGAGCCCTATTATCGCGTGGAGGTGCTCGAATTCGCGCTGCCGACGGGACCGGACGCCGAGGTCGAGGCCGCGCGGCGGCTGCTGCTCGGCGCCTTCGAGGACTACATGTCCCGCTCCGGCCGCGTGAATCCGGAGACGCTGTCCTCCGTCTCGAACCTGCGCGACGCGTCGCACCTCGCCGATACGATCGCGACCAGCCTCAACCTGTCGCTGGAGCAGCGCCAGGAGCTGCTCGAGGCAGCGGACCCGCTGGTACGCATCCCGATGCTGATCGAGGCGCTCGACCGCGAAGCGCGGATCGCCGAGATGGAGAAGGAGATCGGGGAGAAGGTCCGCAAGCGCGTGGAGAAGGGCCAGAAGGAGTTCTTCCTGCGCGAGCAGATGAAGGTGATCCAGGAGGAGCTCGGCGATAAGGACGGGGCCTCCGCGGATGCCGACGCCTACCTCGAGCAGCTCGAGAAGCTGCCGATGGGCGAGGACTCGAAGAAGCGCCTCGCGAAGGAGATCGACCGGCTCAAGCGCCTGCCGGCGGGCTACCCGGAGGTCTCCGTGATCCGCAACTTCCTGGACCTCGTATTCGAGCTCCCGTGGGGCAAGGTCTCCGAGGAGCGCCTCGACATCGCCGCGGCCCGCGCCGTGCTCGAGCGCGACCACTACGGCCTCGAGAAGGTGAAGGAGCGGATCCTCGAGCACCTGGCCGTGCGACGCCTGCGCGAGACGCGGGGCGAGACGACGGCGAAGGGGCCGATCCTGTGCTTCGTCGGCCCGCCCGGCGTGGGCAAGACGTCGATCGCCAAGTCGATCGCCGAGGCGATGGGCCGGCGCTATGTCCGGATGTCCCTCGGCGGCGTGCGCGACGAGGCGGAGATCCGCGGGCACCGTCGCACCTATGTCGGCGCGATGCCGGGCCGGATGATCAACGCGATCCGCCAGGCCGGCACGGACAACCCGCTGATCCTGCTCGACGAAGTCGATAAACTGGGCGCCGACTACCACGGCGACCCCTCCTCCGCGCTGCTCGAGGTCCTCGACCCGGAGCAGAACAACGCCTTCCGGGACCACTACCTCGAGATTCCGTACGACCTCTCGAAGGTGCTGTTCATCACGACCGCCAACACGTCCGAGACCATTCCGCAGCCGCTGCTCGACCGCATGGAGGTCGTGCCGATCTCCGGCTACACCGAGGAGGAGAAGATCGAGATCGCCCTCCGCTTCATCGTCCCGAAGCAGCTCGCGGCGAACGCGCTCGAGAAGGGCGACGCGACCTTCGGGCGCGAGAGCATCCGCGGCATCATCGCGGGGTACACCCGCGAGGCGGGCGTCCGGCAGCTCGAGCGCGAGATCGCGCACGTGTGCCGCCGGGTGGCCGTGAAGAAGGCCGAGAAGGGCTCGAAGCGGTTCGTCGTCCGGCCTGATAAACTGGAGGACCTGCTCGGGAAGAAGCGCTTCCGCTACGACCGCGCCTTCGAGACCGACCAGGTCGGCGTCGCGACGGGCCTCGCCTGGACGCCCGCCGGCGGCGACACGCTCGCGATCGAGGTCAACGTGATGGACGGGACGGGCCGACTGGAGCTGACGGGCTCGCTCGGCGACGTGATGAAGGAATCGGCCCGCGCGGCCGTGACGTTCATCCGCTCGCGCGCCCACGACCTCGGCATCGACCCGGCATTCGGGGCGAACAAGGATATCCACGTGCACGTGCCGGAGGGTGCGACGCCCAAGGACGGTCCCTCCGCGGGCATCACGCTCGCGACGGCCGTCGCGTCGGCGCTCACGGGGCGTGCCGTGCGCCGCAACGTCGCGATGACCGGCGAGATCACGCTGCGTGGGCACGTGCTCCCGATCGGCGGCCTCAAGGAGAAGGTGATCGCCGCCCACCGCGCCGGCCTCGACACGGTGCTCGTGCCGGAGGAGAACCGTCGCGACGCCGCGGAGATCCCGGCGACGGTCACGTCGAAGGTGTGTCTCGTCTTCGTGAAGGAGATGGCCGAGGTGCTGGAGAAGGCGCTCGTCTAGCGGGCCGCCGGTACGGACGCGACCTGTGACGCTCCGCGCTTCGGACGGACAGGGAAGGGGCGCCCTCGCGGGCGCCCCTTCCGTGCCATGGCGAAGGTGCCGGATTCAGTGCGCCATCACGGATTCCCAGATCGCCGAATACTTCTCGTCGATCTCGTCGCTCGAGTAGTACACCTCGAGCGAGGCGATCGCGGCGTCGTCGGGATAGAGGGCCGGATTCGAGCGGATCTCCTCGGGCAGGGACTTCTGCGCCTCGAGGTTGGGCGTCGAATAGCCGGCGTACTCGGAGTCTGCGAGGGAGACCTCCGGTCGGCACAGGTAGTCGATGAAGACCTGCGCCTCCGCGGGGTGCTTCGCGTTCTTCGGAATCGCCAGGAAGTCGACGAAGAAGTTCGTGCCCTTGGGTAGCGCGAAGCCGAGCTGCCCGGCGTCCTTGCCCGCCTCCTCGAGCTTGTCGAGGCACATCACGTAGTCGCCCGCCCAGGCGACGCCTGCCGCGAGCTCGCCGGAGACGTACTTGTCCTTCAGTTCGTCGATGCCGTAGATCGGCCTCACGTCGTCCTTCTGGGCGATCAGCATGTCCTTGGCCTTCGCGAGCTCCGCGGGGTCGACCGTGTTGAGGCTGAGCCCCAGCACGTTGAGGGCGACGCCGATCGACTCTCGCATGCTGTCGTACATGCCGATGCGATCCTTGTACTTCGGGTCGAAGAGGGGAGCCCAGACGTCGGCCGGCTCGTCCGAGGCCGGCGCGGGGACGTCCGCGGTGCTGTAGATCAGGCCGACCGTGCAGAAGAGGTACGGCACGGCGTAATCGAACATCTGCGAGGAGACGGCCGGATCGGGGTCGAACGCGACGGCCTTCAGGCGCGGGTCGTTGTATTTCGCGTTGTTGGGAATGGCCGCCATGTCGGGCTTGTAGAGCTTGCCCTCCTTGATCAGGCGGGCGACCATGTAGTCGGACGGCACGATGACGTCGAACGACGTCGACTCGAGCGTCTGGTAGAGCGCCTCGTTGGAGTCGAACGTCTTCATCGAGACCTTGATGCCGGGGTTCGCCTTCTCGAAATCCGCGATCGTGTTCTCGGCGATGTACTCGCCCCAGTTGTAGAAGTAGATCGTCGTGGGGGCGGAGCAGGCGGCGGCGGAGAGCGCCAGCGCGGCGAGCAGGGCGAGGACGAGCGCGAGGATGACGGGCATTCTCATCGGGTTCTTCCCTCCTTCGTCTTTCCGAGGTCGCGGTTCGACCGGAAATTGACCACGAGCAGCAGCACGAGCACGGTCAGGAACATGAGCGCCGACAGCGCGTTGATCTGCGGATTCACGGACTTGCGGGCCATCGAGTAGATCGTGATCGCGAGGTTCGACACGGAGGCGCCGGACGTGAAGTACGAGATGACGAAATCGTCGATCGACAGCGTGAACGTCAGGATCATCGCCGTGACCACGCCCGGCATGATCTCCGGGAGGATGACCCGCGCGATCGCCTGCGACGGCTTCGCCCCGAGATCCAGGGCGGCCTCGTAGAGGTGCCGGTCGAGCTGCTTCATCTTCGGCAGGATGGACAGGATCGCGTACGGGATGTTGAACGCCACGTGCGCGAGCAGCAGCGTCACGAAGCCGAGCGGGAGCTGCAGGAACACGAAGAGCAGCATGAGGGAGATGCCCGTCACGAGGTCCGGGTTCACGATCGGCACGTAGGTGAGGTTCATCACCACGGCGCGGCGACGCTTCGTGAGGCCGTCGAGCCCGATGCACGTCACCGTGGCGACGAGCGTGGCAATCGCGGCGGACAGCAGCGCGACGATCAGCGTGACGCGCAGCGACGACAGGATCTCGGCGTTCGAGAAGAGCTTCCGGTACCACTCGAGCGTGAAGCCGCCCCACACCGAGCGCGACTTCGCCGCATTGAACGAGAAGACGATCAGCACGGCGACCGGCGCGTACAGGAAGACGAAGACCAGGGACAGGTAGGAGCCGCGGACCGCGCGCCCGAGCTTCACAGCAGCACCCCTCCCCCCTCGTTGCCCTTCTCGTAGCGGGTCATGAACCGCATCGAAGCGAGCACGAACACGAGCAGCACGATCGACAGCGCCGACGCGGTCGTCCAGTCGCGGGCGATCATGTACTGACGCTCGATCACGTTGCCGATCAGCATGTAGCGCCCTCCGCCGAGGAGGTTCGGGATCAGGAACGTGGTCATCGCGGGCATGAAGACCATGTTCACGCCGGACATGACGCCGGGCATCGACAGCGGGAGGACGACGCGCGTGAAGACGCGGCGCCGGTCCGCGCCGAGGTCCTCGGCGGCCTCGACGAGGCTGCGGTCGACCTTCACGAGCACGGAGTAGATCGGCAGGACCATGAAGGGCAGGTAGTTGTAGACCATGCCGAGCCCGATGCCGAAGTCGTTGTAGAGGAACTGCCCCTTCGGGAGGCCGACCGCGGCGAGCACCGTGTTCACGATGCCGTTGGGCTCGAGCAGCGCGAGCCAGGCGTAGGTGCGCAGCAGGGCGTTCATCCACATCGGGATGACGAACAGGAGGAGCAGCAGGTCGGTCCCGCCGCGCTGGCGCGCGCGGCGCCGCGCGAGCAGATAGGCCGCCGGATAGCCGAACAGGAGGCATGCGAGGGTCGACAGCAGCGCGATCTGCAGCGATTTCACGAACACGTTCACGTAGAGCGGCACCCCGACCGTGAGGCCGAAGACCTCCTGCAGGCCGAGCAGGTCGAGCGGCACGCGGTCGCCCGCGACGATGCTGCGGAAGCCGTCGAGCGTGAACGCCGAGGAGCCGTCGGGCTGGACCGCGGTGAACGCGAACCAGGCCACGAGCAGCAGCGGGGCCACCGTGAACACGACGGTCCAGAGGACGTAGGGGTAGGCGAGCCAGCGCAGCCTCATCGGTCGGGATCCCCTTCGTCGGCGCTTGCGCGCGCCGCGCGGCCCGCGAGGTCGGCCGGCAGGATGCCGTGCGCGTCGGGGGAGAAGGGCGAGCGGTCCATGACGTGGATGTCCTCGGGGCCGAAGACGAGCGCGGCGCGGTCGCCTTCCGCGGCCTGGTCGGTGCTGTGGACCATCCATTCGGTGCCGTCGCATTCGACGATCATCTCGTAGTGCACGCCCTTGAACACGACGGACGTCACGACGCCGTTCAGGCCGCCTTCGACGGGCGGCGCGAGGACGATGTCCTCCGGGCGGACGACGACGTCGACGTCGGCCTCGGCGCGGCGCCGGTCGACGCAGGCGAAGCGGTGCCCCGCGAAGGCGATCTCGAAGTCCTTCTCCATGCGGGCGGGGAGGATGTTGCTCTCGCCGATGAAGTCCGCCACGAAGGCGTTCCGCGGCTCGTTGTAGACGTCCGTCGGCGAGCCGACCTGCTGGATCACGCCCTCGCGCATCACGACGACCGTGTCGGACATCGTGAGCGCCTCTTCCTGGTCGTGCGTGACGTAGACGAAGGTGATGCCGAGGCGCTTCTGCATGTCCTTCAGCTCGATCTGCATCTCCTTGCGCATCTTGAGGTCGAGCGCGCCGAGGGGCTCGTCGAGCAGGAGGATCTCGGGACCGTTGACGATCGCGCGGGCGATCGCGACGCGCTGCATCTGGCCGCCGGAGAGCTGGTCCACCCAGCGCTTCCCGTACCCGTCGAGGTCGACGGTCTTCAGCGCCGCGGCGACGCGCGCCTTCACCTCGGCCTCGGGGGTCTTGCGGAGGCGCAGGCCGAAGGCGACGTTCTCGAACACGTCGAGGTGGGGGAAGAGGGCGTAACGCTGGAAGACGGTGTTGAGGCGCCGCTTGAAGGGCGGGACGTCGAGCAGGCTCGCCCCCTCGAACAGGACGTCGCCGGAGTCCGGCCGCTCGAAGCCCGCGAGGATGCGCAGCGTCGTCGTCTTGCCGCAGCCGGAGGGACCGAGGAGCGTGATGAACTCGTTGCTGCGGATCGGGAAGGAGATGTCCGTCAGCACCTGCGTGTCGCCGTAGGACTTGTTCACGCCCACGAGCTCGAGGATGGGTCGGGTACCTTCGGCCATGCGTTCGTTCCTGCCTTCCTTGTGCGTTCGACCGGTTGCGCGGCGCTAGAAGCTCGGCGGCGCGGAGACCCAGAGGATCCGGGCTGGCCTGCGGCCGGGGTTCTCGAGGCGGTGGGGCTCCGAGGGGTGGATCAGGAAGCTGTCGCCGCGCCGCGCGCGCGTGCGCCCGGCGCCGGTGACGACCCAGACGGCGCCCTCGAGCACGTACCCGAACTCCTCGCCCTCGTGCGGGTCGTCGTCCGCCGTGGTTGCGCCAGGCGACAGGGTCAGGAGGATCGGCTCCATGCGGTTGCGCTGGGCGTCGGGGACGAGCCAGGCCGTCGTGCGCCCGGCGTCGGGCTCGGCCTTCACGGCGAAGTCCTCGTGCGGGAAGACGATGCCGGAGGCGGCCGGCTCGCTGAAGAACTGCCGGAGGTCGGTGCCGAGGGCCTGGAGGATGTCGACGAGGGTCGCGATCGAGGGCGAGGTGAGGTCGCGCTCGAGCTGCGAGATGAAGCCCTTGGAGAGCTCGCAGCGGTCGGCGAGCTCCTCCTGCGTGAGGCGCTTCGCGAGGCGGAGGAAACGGATCCGCGCGCCGATCTCCATGCCCGACCGCCCCCCTTCCGATGACAGCGCCGCTAAACCCGGAGTTTAGTGGCACGAAACCGATGATTCCCGATTATACGGTGCGGGACCGCCTTCCGCAATACCGCGCGGAGGCGTCCGCGCGCGGATCCGCGGAAGGTCGGCCCGCCGCCGCCGGAGCGCCCCGCTCGTGCCGCCGGCGTTGCTTTTTCGGCATCCGGAGGCTATCCTTGAGCCCAAGGAGGCGGACACGCATGCAGGAACCCCGCAATCGGCTCAAGGCGGCGAAGCGCGTCGTGGTCAAGGTCGGGACGTCGACGCTCACGCACGACACCGGCCGCGTCGACCTCGCCCGGATGGACCGGCTCTGCCGCGCCCTGTCCGACCAGATGAACCAGGGCCGCGAGGTCGTGCTCGTCACCTCCGGCGCGATCGGCGTCGGCCTCGCGCGCCTGCGCATGAAGGACCGGCCGAAGGAGATGCGCGAGAAGCAGGCCGTGGCCGCCGTCGGCCAGTGCGAGCTGATGAGCCTCTACAGCCGCCTGTTCTCCGAATACGGGTACGTCGTCGGCCAGGTGCTGCTCACCCGCGGCGACGTCGACGACCCGCTCGCACGCGAGAACGCGCGCAACACGTTCGCCTGCCTCCTCGAGAAGGAAGTCCTGCCGATCGTCAACGAGAACGACACGGTGTCGACCGCCGAAATTCCGCATCAGGGGAGCTTCGGCGACAACGACATGCTATCCGCGGTCGTGGCCGCCCTCGTCGGCGCCGACCTGCTGGTCCTGCTCTCCGACATCGACGGGCTCTACGAGCGCGACCCGCGCGAGGACCCGGAAGCGAGACTGATCGGCTACGTGAAGGACATCGACGCGGTCGCGGGCGCGGCCGGCGGGGCCGGGACGCGGCGCGGCACGGGCGGGATGCGGTCGAAGGTCGAGGCGGCGCGCATCGCCACCGCGGCGGGCGTCGCGATGGTGGTCGCGAACGGGAAGGACCCCGAGGTGCTCGGCGGCATCCTCCGGGGAGAGCCGCTCGGCACCCTGTTCGCGGCGAAGAAGCGGACATGAGGGCCTCGGATTCGAGGGAATGAAAAGGGCCCCCGGTCGGGGGCCCTTTTCATTCCCTCAGCCGGCGGCGGTCGGCGTCGGTCCGGTCGTGGGCGTCGCCGTCGCGGCAGGCGCTCCCGTGGGCGTCGGCGTGTCCACGGGCGTGACGTCCGGGGTGACGTCCGGCGTGACCTCGGGCGTGACGTCCGGCGTCGGCGTCGCGACGGGATTGTGGAATTCGCAGTACGTCGTCGGGACCGTGCCCGGCAGGAAGTATTCCTTGATCACGTAGGTGCCGCTGCCGCTGCCGGCGGCCTCGCAGTTCGGCGTCGCCAGCTGGCCGCTCGCGACGCAGATCCGCGCCGTCTGGACCGTCGGCGGCACGTACCACGCCTGCGGCGCCTTGTCCGCGTGGATGCGGGTCATCACGTCGAACCAGATCCGCACGGCGCCTGCGCGGTCCTTCTCCGGGATCTCGATCGTCTTCAGCCGATTGTCGTAGCCGAACCAGACGGCGGCGGTGTAATAGGGCGTGTAGCCGACGAACCACTTGTCGCGGTTGTTGTCGGTCGTGCCTGTCTTCCCGGCCGTCGGGATCGTCTCCTTCTTGGCGTTCTTGATGAAACCGTACTGGTAGGCCGTTCCCGAATGCTGGAACGCCGTGTTGCGTCCGGTGAGCGGCTCCTCGAGCATCTTCGTGATGATGTAGGCCGTCTCGGCCTTGTAGACCTGCTGGTACGTCGCCGTGTTCTCGAGGATCACGTTGCCGTCGATGTCGGTGACCGTCGTGTACGCGACCGGTTTCATGTACAGGCCGCCGCTCGCGAACGTGAGGTAGCCGCCGGCCATCTCGAGCGGGTTCATGCCCTTGTTGAAGCCGCCGAGGGCGATCGACACGTAGCGTTCCTTGACGCGGTCGATGCCGACGCTCTTGAGGTACGCCACGGAATCGTTGCCGCCGATGTACTGCAGCCAGAACTGCGCGGCGGCCGTGTTCGAGGAGACCTTCAAGGCGTTCCGCGCGGTCATCATGCCGTAGAAGCCGTCGTAGCTGTTCTTCGGGTACGGGTTGTTCGGGTTCTGGTTGTCGAGGAAGACCTCCTTGTCCTCGATGACGGTCGCCGCGGTGATGCGGCCGAGGTCGATGCCGGGGCCGTAGACATCGAGCGGCTTGATGCTCGAGCCCGGCTGCCGGTGGATGTCGGTCGCGCGGTTGAGGACGAAGTTGCCGGTCTTCGGGCCGTAGCCGCCGTACATCGCCCGGATCTGGCCCGTCTGGTTGTCGAGCACGACGATTCCGGATTGCGGGCTCTCGGGCAGGTCCGCCACCGCCTTCTCGTCGACGACGAAGTTCTTGCGGGTGTTGTAGACGGTGTCGACCTGCGCCTGCACGGCGGGATCCATCGTCGTCTGGATGCGGTAGCCGTAATTGTAGATCGCGGTCAGGGCGAGGTCCGCGGACAGCCCGCGTCGCTCCATCAGGTCGTTCTTGACCTGCTGGATCACGTAGTCGGTGAAGTAGGACTGGGTGCTCAGCGCCGTGGTCGTCTCGGGCGGATCCTGGAACACGACCTCGACGTCCAGGGCTTCGTCGTACTGCGCCTTCGTGATCCAGCCCAGCTCGAGCATCTTCCCGAGGACGATGCGCTCGCGGCGCAGGACGTTGCGGCGGCCGGATTCGGTGTACGGGTTGTAATACGCCGGCAGGTTGGGGATCCCGGCGAGGATCGCGCACTCGGGAAGGGAGAGGTCCTTCACGTCCTTGCCGAAGTAGGCCCTGGCGGCCGACTGGACCCCGACGTAGTTGTTGGACATCGGGACGAGGTTCATGTACAGCTCGAGGATCTCCCACTTGTTGAGCATCTTCTCGAGCCGGATCGCGTTGTACCATTCCTGGATCTTGCGCTGGGCGGAGACCTGGTCCTTGCCCGTGATCATCTTGACGGTCTGCTGGGTGATCGTCGAGCCGCCGTGGGTCGCGGTGCCGGCATTGGTGAAGAAGCTCAGCACGGCGCTTCCGATGCGCCGCGGGTCGATGCCGATGTGCGTGTCGAAGCGCTCGTCCTCGATCGCCTTGAAAGCGGCGGGGAGCCACGTCTCCGAGACCTGGTCCCACGAGACGACCTGCCGGTCGACGTTCTGCGTGCCGGTCAGCTTGGCCATCACGCTGCCCTGGGTGTCGTAGATGTACGAGGTCTCCGTCTTGATGCGGAGGTCGGCCACCGCGATCGGCTGCGCCGTCGAGATGTAGCCGAGAAGCATGCCGCCGAGGACGCCGCCGCCGAGCATGCCGACGAGGACGAGGACCATCAGCGCGATCTTGAGGACGCGCCAGAACGTGCGTCCGAAGAGCTTCGGGACGGACAGGAGGGTGGGGGAGCGGGACGGGCGGCTGCGGAGGCGGTGCCGCATCTCGCGGCGGAGCGCGCGGCTGCGGCGGGCGGTGCGCCCGGCATCGGGGCGTCCGCCCGAAGCGGAAGCCGGAGTCCTTCTATCGCCGGAAGCTGGCACGGATCAGCCGCTCACCACTGGAGGAGGATCTCCGTGGGGTTGAACGGGGTGCCATGGTAATGGACCTCGAAATGCAGGTGCGGCGTCGTCGAGGTTCCGGTGCTGCCGACCTTCCCGATGATCTGGCCCTTGGAGACCTTCTGTCCCGTCTTGACCTTCATCGAGCTCATGTGCATGTAGATCGTCTGGAAGCCGTTGCCGTGGTCGATCGTGACCATGTTGCCGCCGCCGCGGTTGTAGGCGGCGTAGGTCACCGTGCCGGCGCCCGCGGCCTTGATCGAGGTCCCGTAGGGCGCCCCGATGTCGTCGGCGGGGTGGAACTGGCGGATGTGGTAGATCGGGTGGATGCGCCAGCCATAGCCCGAATAGCTTCCAGGGATCGGACGGAGGGTCGGGAGGTGGCTCAGGCGCGCGGAGACCTCGTTCGAATACGCGGAGATGTCGACCGTCTTCGCCACCGCCGTCTTCTTGAACTTCACGACCTTGTTGTAGAGCGAGACCAGGACCTTCGCCTGCGAGACGTAGTAGCGGTAGCCGGTGGCGGAGCGGCTCGACGACAGCTTGGTGTTCATGTTGCGCATCAGCGCG
>CAIXGU010000145.1 GCA_903919045.1 uncultured Eubacteriales bacterium
TGCGCGAGGGCTACGGCTTCGCGGGCGAGGGCGACTGGAAGACGGCCGCGATGGTCCGCGTGCTGAAGGCCATGGGCGCGGGCCGCGCGGGCGGCGCGTCGTTCATGGAGGACTACACGTACCACCTCGAGCCGGGCAATGAGATGGTCCTCGGCGCCCACATGCTCGAGGTCTGCCCGACGATCGCCGCCGAGACGCCCGCGATCCGCGTCGTGCCGCTCGGCATCGGGGGCCGCGAGCCCCCGGCGCGCCTGACGTTCCGGTGCGCGGCCGGCCCCGCCGTGCTCGCCTCGCTCGTCGACATGGGCGAGCGGTTCCGCCTCGTCGTGAACGAGGTGGCGTGCGTGGCGCAGGCGCACGACATGCCGAAGCTGCCCGTGGCGGGCATGCTGTGGAAGCCGCTGCCCTCGCTCGCCGAGGCGACTGAGGCCTGGATGCTCGCCGGCGGGGCGCACCACTCCGCCCTGAGCTACGCCGTCGGCGCCGAGGAGCTCGAGGACTGGGCGGAGATGCTCGGCATCGAGTGCGTGCGCATCGGCGCGGGCACCGACGTCGCGGCGCTGAAGCGCGGCCTCGCCGTCGAGGACGCCGTCCGCCGGATCCGCTCCGGACGGTAGGAAGGAGAGGGGCCATGGACGCGACGAAGACCCCGCAGGCGCTGCGCGACGCCATCGACGCCGGGCGCACCTCGATCGGCATCGAGCTCGGCTCGACCCGCATCAAGGCCGTGCTCGTCGGCGAGGACCACGCCCCGCTCGCCGCGGGCACTTACGATTGGGAGAACGCCTACGAGAACGGATGGTGGACGTACCCCCTCGCGCAGGTCGAGGAGGGCATGCGCGCCGCCTTCGCCTCCCTCGCCGCGGACGTCCGCGCGAAGCACGGGACGGCCCTGCGCACGACGGCGTCGATCGGCCTCTCCGGCATGATGCACGGCTATCTCGCGTTCGACGCGGACGGCGCGCTGCTCGTGCCCTTCCGCACCTGGCGCAACAACCGCACCGAGGCCGCCTCCGTCGAGCTGACGGAGCTCTTCGGCTATCCGATCCCCCAGCGCTGGAGCATCGCGCACCTCCGCCAGGCCGTCCTGGACCGCGAGCCGCACGTCCCGCGCATCGCGCGCCTCACGACGCTCGCCGGCTACGTGCACGGGCGCCTCACGGGGCGCAACGCCCTGGGCGTCGGCGAGGCGTCGGGCATGTTCCCGATCGACCTCGCGACGAAGGACTACGACGCCGGTCGGCTCGCGAAGTTCGATGCGCTCGTCGCGCCGCAGGGGTACCCCTGGAAGCTGAGGGAGATCCTCCCGGACGTCCTCCCGGCGGGCGCCGACGCGGGCGCCCTCACCGCGGACGGCGCGCGCTGGCTCGACCCGACCGGCACGCTCGCGGCCGGCATCCCGCTGTGCCCGCCCGAAGGCGACGCCGGCACCGGCATGGTCGCGACGAACGCCGTGCGCCCCCGCACGGGCAACGTCTCGGCCGGCACGTCGGTCTTCGCCATGATCGTCCTCGAGAAGGCGCTTGCGAAGGCCCACCCCGAGATCGACCTCGCGACGACGCCGGCCGGCGACCTCGTGGCGATGGTCCACTCCAGCAACTGCACGTCGGACTACGACGCCTGGCTGCGGCTCTTCGCCGAGGCCCTGATCGCCCTCGACCTCCGGGTCCCCAAGGCGACGCTGTACGACACGCTCCTCGGGCTCGCGCTCGAGGGCGACCCGGACGCCGGCGGGCTCGTCTCCTACGGCTATCTCGCGGGCGAGCACCTGACGCACTTCTCGGAGGGGCGGCCGCTGTTCGTGCGCACGCCCGACGCGAAGTTCGACCTGCGCAACTTCATGCGCGTCCAGCTCTACGCCTCGCTCGGCGCCCTGCGCACCGGCCTCGACATCCTCTTCGGCGAGGAGGGCGTCCGGATCGACGAGCTCCGCGGCCACGGCGGGTTCTTCAAGGCCGCGAAGGTCGGGCAGGCCATGATGGCCGCCGCGACCGGCGTGCCGGTGTCGGTCCTGTCGACGGCGGGGGAGGGCGGGGCCTGGGGCGCCGCGCTGCTCGCGTCGTACCGCGTGCGCCGCGCGGACGGGGAGGGCCTCGCGGACTTCCTCGACCGGCGCGCCTTCGCCGGCCTCGCGACCACCGTCGTGCAGCCCGACCCGCTCGACGTCGCGGGCTACGACGCCTTCCTCGCGCGCTACCGCGCGGGGCTCGCCGTCGAGCGCGCCGCCGTCGACGTGCTGAAGTAGGAGGGGGCCATGGAACTGGAGCGCCTGATCCGGGACGTGCTCGAGGCGAACCGGCGGCTGCCGCGGCTCGGGCTCGTCGACCTCACCTGGGGCAACGCGAGCGGCATCGACCGCGCGTCGGGGCTGTGGGCGGTGAAGCCGTCGGGCGTGGCCTACGACGACCTCACCGAGGCGTCGATCGTCGTGCTCGACCTCGACGGCCGCGTCGTGCGCGGCACCCTGTCGCCCTCGAGCGACGCGCCGACGCATCTCCTCCTGTACCGCGAGTTCCCGTCGATCGGGGGCATCGTGCACACGCACTCGCGCAAGGCGACGGCCTGGGCGCAGGCGCGCCGCGACCTGCCCGCGCTCGGCACCACGCACGCCGACCACTTCCACGGCGCCGTGCCCTGCACGCGGCCGCTCTCGGACGCCGAGGCCGCCGGCGACTACGAGGCCGCCACGGGACGCGTGATCGTCGAGACGTTCCGCGCGCGGGGCCTCGACCCCGACGCCGTGCCCGCGGTGCTCGTCGCGAACCACGGCCCGTTCGCGTGGGGGCCGGACGCCCTCCACGCCGTGCACAACGCCCTCGCGCTCGAGGCGTGCGCGCA
>CAIXGU010000146.1 GCA_903919045.1 uncultured Eubacteriales bacterium
CACGACGCTGGTGCCGTGCCGCGCGAACACGATCGGCCCGGGGCTGTTCCTGCAGTCCGACCGGATCATCGGCGGGTGCGACGGCGCGCTGTCGCGCGGGATGCAGTGGCGGGGGCTGTCGTTCTGGATGACCCTGCGCTACGGGCCGGACATGTGGGTCCCGTCGTCGTTCATGCCGACCCTCCCGGGGAAGCTGTTCTTCCTGCAGGAGCTCGCCGGTCCGCTCGTCGCGGATACGAATTAGGTCGAGCGGCGTATCGCCGAGTCGAACACAAGGAGGACATCGCCATGGCTCAGAAGAAGATCCGCTGGGGCGTGCTGGGCGCCGCCGGCATCGCCGACCGCCGCTCGATCCCCGGGATGATGAAGTCCGAGCTCGCGGAGCTCGTCGCCGTGATGGAGGTCGACGCCGCCCTCGCGGAGAGGATCCGCGCGAAGTACGGCTGCAAGGCCGCGTACACGACGGACGCCGCCCTGCTCGCCGACCCGGACGTCGACGCCGTGTACATCGCGTCGCCCGTCGCCTTCCACGAGAGGCAGGCGCTCGCCTGCATCGCGGCGAAGAAGCCGTTCCTGATCGAGAAGCCGCTGGCGCTGGACGCCGCCGCCGCGCAGCGCGTCGCCGACGCCGCCGCGAAGGCCGGGGTCCCGGCCGCGTGCGGGCTCATGATGCGCTTCGGGAGCTGGCACCTCGTGCTCCGCGACGCGATCGCGTCCGGGAAGCTCGGCACGATCGTGTCCGCGAAGGCGCAGTTCACCTGCTGGTACCCCGATATCCCGGGCGCGTGGCGCCAGGCGATGGCCACGTCCGGCGGCGGCGCGCTGATGGACATGGGCGTGCACTGCATCGACCTGATCCAGGAGCTCGTCGGCGCGAAGGCCGAGACCGTCGCGGCGCTGTCCGCGACCCGCGCGTTCAAATACGACGTCGAGGACGAGGCCACGGTGCTCATGCGCCTCGCCGACGGGACCCAGGCGACCGTGGAGGCCAGCTTCTGCGTGCCCGACGCGGCCGCGGCCTGGCGCCTCGAGTTCGCGGGCACCCGCGGGACGGCGGTCGCCAGCGAGACGATCGGGCAGGTCGACGGCGGCACCGTCGTCGTGAAGCTGTCCGACCAGGGCGGGTACGACGCGCAGCAGGACAAGGGCGCGGCCGGCGGCACCGTCGAGGGCCCCGCGGCCTTCGGCGACATGTACGCCCGCGAGTTCGACTCCTTCTCGCGCTCGCTGCTCGCCGGCGCGCCCGTCGAGGTCCCCCTCGCCGACGCCGTCCAGGTCCAGCGCGTCGTCGAGGCCGCCTACGAGTCCGCCCGCTCCGGGCGCTTCGTGAAGGTCTGACCCGCCGCGGACCCGGCGCGGAGCCGGAGCCGCAGGAGGCACGCCATGGACGTCTTCGACCTCATCGGCCCGGTCATGATCGGGCCGTCCAGTTCCCACACGGCGGGGGCGGTGCGCATCGGGCGGGTCCTGCACGACCTGCTCGGCGGGCCGCCCCGCTCCGCCGTCATCGGGCTGCACCAGTCGTTCGCGCGCACCGGTCCGGGCCACGGCACGCCGCAGGCCCTCGTCGCCGGCCTGCTCGGGATGCGCCCCGACGACGAGCGGATCCCGCGGAGCCTCGAGATGGCCCGCGACCTCGGCCTCGCCGTTGCGTTCCGCGACGTCGACCTCAAGGACGCGCACCCCAACTCCGTGCGCATCGAGGCCGTCGGCCCGGACGGCGCCTGCCGCACGCTGCAGGCGTCCTCGATCGGGGGCGGGGTGATCCGCGTGACCGCCATCGACGACCAGTCCGTGGACTTCTCCGGCGACTTCCCCTCCCTGGTGCTCCTGCACGAGGACCGCGTCGGCCTGATCGCCGAGGTCACCCGCCTCCTCGCCGCGGAGCGCGTCAACATCGCCAACATGCGCGTCTTCCGCTCGCACCGCTCGGGCGACGTCGCCACGCTCATCGAGACCGACCAGCCCGTCCCGCAGGCCGCCCGCGACGCCGTGCGCGCGATCCCGGGCCTCGTCCGGCTGGCCGCGCTCGACGTCGAACCGGAGGACTGACCCATGGAGCCCGTGGACTACGCCTCCCTCGCCGAACTCGAAGAGGCCGCCCGCTCGCGCGGCCTGCGCATCGCCGACGTCGTCCTCGCGCAGCAGGCCGCCGAGCTGGACCTGCCGCCGGAGACGATCCGCGCGCGGCTGCGCCGCCGCCTCGACGTCATGCGCGCCTCCGTGGAGAAAGGCATCGCCGACGCGAGCCCCTCCGCGAGCGGCCTGTGCGGCGGGGACGCCGCGCGGGTCGACCGGGCCGCCGCGACCGGCCGCCTCCTCGGCGGACCGCTGCAGGCCGCGCTGCTGCGCGATGCGATGGCCGTGAACGAGACGAACGCCCGGATGGGCCGCATCGTCGCCGCGCCCACCGCGGGCGCCTCGGGCATCCTGCCTGCCGTCCTGTTCGCCGTCGGCGCGCAGGAAGGCTGGGACGACGACGCGCTCGTCGACGGCCTGCTCACGGCCTCCGGCGTCGGCCTCGTGATCGCGAAGCGCGCCTCGCTGTCGGGTGCGGAGGGCGGCTGCCAGGCCGAGTGCGGCAGCGCCGCCGCGATGGCCGCCGCGGCGCTCGTCGAGCTCGCGGGCGGGACGCCCGAGGAGGCGGTCCACGCCGCCGCGATCTCGCTCAAGAACCACCTCGGCCTCGTCTGCGACCCGGTCGCCGGGCTCGTCGAGGTCCCCTGCGTGAAGCGCAACGCCATGGGCGCCGTGCACGCCGTCGCCGCCGCGGACCTCGCCCTCGCGGGCGTCCGTAGCCGCATCCCGCCCGACGAGGTCGTCGACGCGATGCAGTCCGTCGGGCGGCTCATGAGCCCGGACCTGAAGGAGACCGCGCGGGGCGGGCTCGCGGCCAC
>CAIXGU010000147.1 GCA_903919045.1 uncultured Eubacteriales bacterium
CAGCAGGGGCGGTCGCGGCAGGGGCGGCGGGCGCAGGCGCGGCTGCCGCCGCGGGCGGGGCGGTCGTCGCGCCGGCGGGCGCGAGCGCGGCGACGTCCTCGCCGGGCGCGCCGATCGCGCAGACGGTCAGGAGGCACGGCACGTCGTCGCCCTCCTGGAAGAAGACGGCGAGCAGCGTGCCGTCGACGGGCGCGGGCTCTTCGAAGGCGGCCTTGTCGGTCTCGTACGCGAACAGCGGCTCGCCGGCCTTCACGGCTTCGCCCGGCTTCCGGTACCACTTCCCGATGATGCAGCTCTCGACGGACTGGCCCTGCTTGGGCATGATCACGGGCGTCGCCATGGCGTTCCTCCTAGATCCGCTTCGCGTTCGCGAGCAGGTACTTCTCGGCCTCGAGCGACCACAGGCCGTTGTTCGCCTCCGTGAGATCGGCGAGCGTCGCGAACAGCGGGTCGGTCTCCCCGAGCTTCCGGAAGTCGGCGATCGCCGTGAGCGGCAGGGAGATGTCCACGTACATCAGCTTCTTCCCGCCCGGGATCTTCGGCAGGTTCAGCGTCGTCTCCGCGATCGCGTCGAGCCCGCCCACGTGCGTGATCATCGAGGACGGGTCGATGCGGCCGTCGGCCATCATCGCGAGCGATTCGACCATGTCGTCGGTATTGCCGCCGCTGGTCCCCACGAGGTGGGTCGCGTTGTAGTGGACGTTGTAGAAGTTGAATTCCGCGGAGAACGCGGGGTTCGTCGGGCCGGCGAAGAAGTTCAGGCAGCCGTCGTGCGCGAGGATCCGGTCGCCCTGCTCGACGACCGCCTTCACGGGCGCGAACACGAAGACGTCGTCGAAGCCCTTGCCGCCGGTCAGGCCGACCAGATGCGCCGGGACGTCCGCGATCGCCGACGTGTCGACGTAGATCAGCTCGACGCCGCAGCGGGCGGCCTCGGCGACCGTGTAGATCGAGGCGGCGCGCGCGAGGCGGGCGGCGTCGATGTCGGTCACGACGAGGCGCTTCGGGCGGCGCTGGTTGTGCATCGCGTAGTCGATCGCGCCGATGCCCATGGGACCGACGCCGGCGAGGATCGCCATGTCCCCGCCCTCGACGATGCCCATCGCGTGCTCGTAGGTGCCGGCCTTCGTGTGGTAGCTCGCGTGGAACGCGCCGACGATGCAGGACATCGGCTCGGAGAGCGAGCCGTGGAAGAACGCCTCGGACCGGTAGTCGAGGAGGCATCCGCGCTCCATGACCACATTCGGGATCACGACGTACTGGGACGCGCCCCCGATGTGGTGGAACGAGTAGCCCGGCGCGGCGTAGATGTTCGCGGGGTCGTTGATCGCGGGCTGGATCGAGAAGCGCTGGCCGGGCCGGAACTGCGCCGCCCACTTCGCGCCGACCTCGACGATCGTGCCGCAGAACTCGTGCCCGATGATCACGGGGTCCACGGCGATGTCCTTCGGGACGCGCTTGTGGTCCTCGCCCTGCACGGACGCCTTGTACGAGGACATGCAGATGCTGTCGGACGTGATCTTCGCGAGGATCTCGTCCTCGCGGATCGGCGGGAGCTCGAACTCCTCGAGCCTCAGGTCCATCTTCCCATAGAGCCGGACGGCCTTCGTCTTCATGGCGCTTCCCTATCCTTTCGTCTTCTCGGGGGTCTCCGCGGTCGTGCCGGGGCGCGCCTGGACGACCGTGACCTTCGCCTGCTTCGCCGCCTTCAGGTAGGACGGGGGCAGCGGCCCGTCGGTGACGAGGATCTCGATGCCGGACAGCCGCGCGAACGTGTACGGCATGCCGCGGTCGAGCTTGGTGGCGTCGACGAGGAGCACCCGCGTGCGGGCCTTGCGGGCCACGAGGCGCTTGAGGTCGGCCTCGGACCGGTCGCCGCAGGTGAAGCCGCTCTCGAGCGAGAACGCGCTCGCCGCGAGGAACGCGACGTCGACGTTCAGGTCCTCCATGTAGGAGGCGGCCTCGGCGCCGGAGAGCGACAGCGTCTCGCGGCTGAGCTGGCCGCCCGTGAGCGAGACGCGGACGTTGCGGTGCTTCGCGAGCTCGAGCGCGATGTTCGGGGCGCTCGTGAGGATGAACAGATTCTCGTCGGGGATCTTCTGCGCCAGGCACATCGCGGTCGTGCCGGCGTCGAGGTAGATCGACCGGCCGGACGAGACGAACTGGACGGCCTTCTCGGCGATCGCCATCTTGGCGTCGAGGTTCTCGCCCGCGCGCTGCGTGTAGGCGGCCTCGCGGACCATCGCCAGGTGCGCGAGCGACTTCGCGCCGCCGCGGGTTCGGACGATGCGGCCCTCGCGCTCGAGCTGCTCGAGGTCGCGGCGCAGGGTCATGGAGGAGACGTCCGGGAGAAGGGCCCCGAGCTCGGCCAGACGGACCTCGCCCTTCGACTGGATGTAGAGGTCGATCGTCTCCCGTCTTCCCGCGGTCATGCGCCGGTCCCTCCTCTCCCTTGAATGTGAATTCATCACATCGATATGTTCATAATTCACATTTTCAATTCCGATTCTATCACTCCGCTCCGGAAACGCAAGGGGGCGGAAGCGCACGCATGGATTTTCCGCGAATCCGTACCTCCGGTGCCTGCTTCTGTGCCGCGCCAAGCGCAGGATGCCGATGGGAGCCGCTCCGAGGGGCGGCCCGGCCCGGAAGGAACCGCCCGCATGAACGGAACAGAGAACGCCCCCATCGTCGTCGCCGGCGCCGGCATCGCCGGGATCTCCGCCGCGGAAGCCGCCCGCGCCCGCTCGCCCGGGACGCCCGTCGTCCTCCTGTCCGGCGAGCCCGACCTCCCCTATTACCGGCTGCGCCTCCTCGAGCTGCTCGACGGGGCGGCCGATCCGGCCTCCCTCCGGATCCACCCGCACGAATGGTACGCGCGGCAGGGCATCGACCTCCGCCTGTCGTCGCCGGTCGCCTCCGTCGATCCGGAAGCGCACCGCGTCGTCCTCGCGACCGGCGAGTCCCTCCCCTATTCCGCCCTGGTCCTCGCGAGCGGGAGCCTCGGCATCGTGCCTCCCGTCGAGGGCGCCGCGCTCCCCGGCGTCATCCCCCTCTGGACGCTCGCCGACGCGCGGGCGCTGCGCGCGGCCGTGCCGTCGGCCCGCCGCGCCGTCGTCGCAGGCGGCGGCCTGCTCGGCCTCGAGGGCGCTTACCGCCTGAGCCTGCTCGGGCTGGAGGTCACCATCGTCGAGATGCTGCCGCGGCTGCTCCCGAACCAGCTCGACGCCGACGGCTCCCGCGTCTTCGAGGCGAAGGTCCGCTCGCTCGGGATCGGGGTGCGGACCGGCGCGCCGATCGCCCGCCTCGACGGGACCGGCCGCGTGCGGAGCGCGACCCTGCGGAGCGGCGAGGTCCTCGACGCGGGCCTCGTGCTCGTCGCCACCGGCGTGCGCCCGAATCTCGGGCTGCTCGACGGGAGCGGCATCCCGGTCGGCCGGCGGATCGCCGTCGACGCGTCGATGCGCACCGGCGCGACGGACGTCTTCGCGGCGGGCGATGCGGCGGAGGTGGACGGCCGCTGGGACGGCCTTTGGACGGCGGCGAAGGCCCAGGGCCGCGTCGCGGGCATGAACGCCGCCGGCGGGAGCGAGCGCGTCGCTCCGACGGTCGACCCGTACTTCCTTTCCACGATGGACACGCGCGTGGTGTCGATCGGCGCCCTCGACGGAGAGGGCCCGCTCGGGTCGGCGATCCGCCGCGACGACGCGAACCACGTCTACCGCAAGCTGGCCTTCCGCGGGGGGCGCCTCGCGGGCGCGGTCCTGGTGGGCGACGCGGACGGGATGGCCCGCGTCGTGGCGGCCGTGAAGGCGGCCGTGACGCGCGAGGAGGCCCTTTCCTCGGGCCTCCTCGGGTGACGTCGGTCGGTCGGCGGGTCCGGCGGCGGGGCGTCAGCTCCCGGCGGGCGCCTTCTTCCCCTGCACCGAGTCGATCAGCGTGACGAGGTACTTCGAGCGCACCTGCTCGCTCGCGAGGATCTGCTTCGCGGGCGGCAGGCGGACGATCGCGCCGAGGACGGCGGCCATGGCCCGGTGGCTGCGGTGCGCCTGGTTGTCGAAGATCAGGTTCTGCAGCTTGCCGCGCTCGATGGCCATCAGCACCGTGCGGTGCGCTGAGTCGACCGGCGTGAGCACGCGCGGGCCGCGCGACGCGAGGAACAGCGACGCCTTGTCGCACTTGCGCACGCACACGCCGCAGCCGAGGCAGACCGACGCGTCGACCTTCGCCTTGCGGCGCTTCGGGTTCTTCGGGTCGTTCGCGCCCACGAGCGCGATCGCCTCGACGGGGCACGCCTGGACGCACTTGCCGCAGCCGGTGCAGGTCTCCTCGAGGACCACGGGCAGGAACGCCGTCGTGTTGACCGTGTTCGGCGTGCCGAAGCGGCGGATCGCGAGCAGCGCCTCGCAGCAGCACCCGCAGCAGTTGCAGATGAAGGGCAGGTCCTCCTGCTCGTTCTCGCCGAACTGCAGGAGGTCGTGCGCGTAGGCCCGGTCGAGGAGCGCGAGGCCCTCGTCCGGCGTGACGCGGCGGGCGTGCCCGTGGCGGATCAGCGAGTCGGCGACGGTGCCGAAGGTCATGCAGATGTCGAGCGGGGCGTCGCAGTTCTTCCCGACGTGCATCATCTTGTGGCGGCAGTAGCACGTGCCGACGCCCATGTGCTTCGACGTGCGGATGAGGTGGCTCACGCGCTCGAAGTCGAGCACGGTGAGCTCGTCGGAGCCCGGCAGCGGCGGGTCTCCGGGACGAGCGCCGGCCTTCGGCGGGCGGCGGACGCCGAGCGCGGCCTCGTTCACGAAGGCGCGGCCGAGGTGCGTGTCGCCGACGGCGAAGAGCTCGCGGACGAAGTCCTCCTCGACGTTCAGGTACTGGTAGAACATCTCGGAGAGCGCCTTCTGGTCGATGTCCCCGCGCATGCGCATCAGCGAGAACTCGAAGAACCCGGCCATCGGCGGCGGGAACATGTAGATGCGTCCCTCGGGCTTCTCGATGTCGAGGAGCACGGCGCGCGACGCGAGCCCGTCGAGGGCCGCCGCGGCGTCCTTCTCGGTCCACCCGAGGATCCCGGCGGCCTTCGCGGCCGTGAACGGGAGGATCGGCATCTTCGAGAGGACCGCGGCCTCGCGCTCGGTGACGAGGATGCGGAGGATCGCGTCGAGCGCCTCGCTCGGCGGTGCGCCCTGCGGGAAGAGGTTGAGCCGGTGCTCGAGCGCGCGGTACGACGTCTTCAGCGTGCGGTGGGCCATCAGCGGGCACCTCCTGGCGGTCGCGGGCGGTAGGGGGCGGGCTCCGAAGGGGCATCCGGGGGCGGGGTTCCTCGGGCGGGCTCCGGAGGGGCCTCCGGGGCTGCCGCTGAGGGGATTATACCGGCAGGTTCTCCGCGATGTCCACGGCGTCGGAGATCGCGCCGTCGCACACGCGCGGCATCGTGCCGGCGGCCTTCAGGCGGTCGACGGCGCCGGGCGCGTTCGGGTCCTCGCCGAGCAGCTCGCGGCAGACCAGGGACCCGTTCCGGCGCCGGAACTCCGCGTGGAAGGCGCGCGCCTGCGCGGCCGCGTACGCCTTGGCGTCCGCGTCGGCCGGGTCGTCGAACCCGCGCTCGATGCCGATCGCCATGAGCGCGCCCGTCACGGCGCCGCAGACCTCGCCGCAGCGCATGCCGCCGCCGAAGCAGGCCGCCGTGCGGACCGCGGTGCGGCGGTCGATGCGGTCGGACCCCTCCGTCAGCGCGGCGAAGGCGGCCTGGGCGCAGTTGAATCCCCGGTGATGCAGGTCGAGGGCGAGGGCTTTCCGGTCCATGGCGACCTCCTGTGAGCGATGCGGAGCGGTGGTGCGGTCGGACGGGCGGGTGGTCGGAGCGGCGCTAGGCGCGGCCGCGGGTCGTCTCGAAGAGGCCGAGCCGCGAGAAGCCCTCGACGCGCACCTTCGCGCGGTCGTCGGCGGCGGCTTCGCGGAAGGCGGCGGCGACCGCCTCGCGGTCGGCGTCGGATTCCATGCGGATGAAGTCGATCAGGACGATGCCCTGCAGGTCGCGCAGGCGCATCTGCCGCGCGGCCTCGCGGGCGGCCTCCAGGTTGGTCCGCAGGGCGAGCGGGTCGCCGGGGCGGCGGCGCACGTCCTTGCCGCTGTTCACGTCGAGGACGTGCAGGGCCTCGGTGCGGTCGACCGCGAGCGAGCCGCCGGACGGCAGGCGGACGACCCGGCGCCGGAGCGCCTCGTCGAGTCCGGCGAGCCCGAGGGCGGCCTCGAGGCCGTAGCCGCCCGTCGGAACGGACAGCGAGAGGCGCGGGAGGAGGTCCGGCACGAGGCGCGCGGCCTCCGCGTGGA
>CAIXGU010000148.1 GCA_903919045.1 uncultured Eubacteriales bacterium
CCGCCGATCGAGATCAGGCCGCCGTAGCGCTCCTTGAACGAGCGCGGGTCGACGAGCTGGTCGCCCGTCTTGCCTTCGGCGATGCGCTTCTGCTGCTCGCGGACGAGCGCCGCCTTGTCATGGGCGGGTCCGAAACGGTCGGCCAGGTTCTTGAGCTGGCCGATCGGGCCGAGCACGTAGACCGGCGCGGCCACGATCCAGGCGTCGGCGTCGAGCAGCGCCTGGTTGACGAAATCGTAGTCGTCCTTCAGGCAGCAGACCGTGTCGCCGCCCTGCTCGCGGCTGCGGCTGCAGTGCCCGCATCCGGTGCAGTGCTGGATGTCGAGGTTCATCATGCGGATCATGGAGACCTCGGCGCCCGCCTCCTCCGCGCCCATCAGGGCGGCCTTGAGGACGAGTTCGCTGTTCTTCATGGCGCGGCCGAACGAGAGTCCGAGTACCTTCATGGAGTCCTGCCTTTCTTCCGGCGCCTCACGCGGCGCCGTCCGGGCGCGTCGGCCGCGCCCTCGCCGGAGCGCGCCCCGGCGCGCTCCCTTGGGATGCGGCCCGGGTCCCCGCGCCCGGCCGCGACGTTCTCTCCGATGCAGGCCCTCGCGGGGGCCGGTCCTCTATGGCCGGTCCCCGGCCTACTGGTTCGCGCTGTAGAGCGCGACCAGGTAGTCCACGGAGTTCTCGCCGGCCATCCGGCCGCTGTTGAGCGCGAAGCCCATGGTGTTGCCGGGCAGGATGAACACGTAGGAATCGCCGAAGATCGTGTTGGCGTCGGTGCCGGCGGAATAGAGGCCCGGGATCGGGTTCCACTCCGTGTCGAGCACTTCCGTCTTGTAGTTGATGCGGATGCCGCCGAGCGACCCGTACCCGCCCGGATAGAAGGCGATCGCGTAGTACTTCGGCCCCTTGAGCGGCTTCATGTAGCGCGAATCCTTGGCGAACAGCGTGTCGCGCGACTTGCAGGCCTCGTTGTACTCGGCGACCGTCTTCGCGAGCCCCGCCTTGTCGACGCCCATCTTCTCCGCGAGCTCCTCGATCGAGTCGGCGGTCACGAAGAACTTCGGATAGCTCTTCGCGGCCTTCTCGAACTCGTCGCGATAGGGCTCGAACGAATGGATGTGGAACACGAGGTTGAACTTGTCCGGGCCGTTCTTGCGGTAGTGGTTGACGATCGAGTCGTCCACGACCGACCAGCCCACGCTCTTCTTCTGCGTCGCCAGGGCGTTCGAGAAGTACGTCGTGTTGCTCATGACGTCCTCGTTGACGAACCGCTCGCCCTGCAGGTTGACCATGAGGTTCGGCTGCTGGTGCAGCGCCTTGACCGTCGGGCACTCGTCGCCGGCGGGGCAGCTGTAGGCCATCTCGATGTTGCAGGCCGTCTTGTCGGCGCCCGCTTCCCAGGCCATCTTCAGGCCGTCGCCCACGACGCCCGGCACGCGGAAGTTGAACATGTTCTTCCCGTACTCGAAGCCGGTCATCTCCTTGATCATCTCCGGGTTGTCGCCGAAGCCGCCCGTCGCGATCACGGCGGCGCTGCAGTCCACCCGGACCTCCTCGCCCGACTTGTCCGTCGCGAGGACGCCGACCACGCGGCCGCCCTCCTTGAGGATCTTCTTCGCGGGCGTCTCGAAGAGGAACTGGACGCCCAGCTCCTTCGCGCGCTCGGTCATGATGCGGATCATCGCGCCGGACGCGCGGGGTCCCATCTCGCCGCTCTCCGGCTTCACGATGTGCCAGGTCGCCTCGGACTCGGGGAAGTACTTGAAGGCCCCGAAGAACTCGACGCCCATCGCCTGCAGCCACTCGATCGTGCTCGCCGACTTGTAGATGTACTCGCGGACGAGGCGCGGGTCGACGCGCCAGTGCGTGTAGTCCATGAACTTGCGGAAGGCCTCCTCGCGCGTGATGCCGATCAGCGACTCGCGCTGGATCTTCGTCTCGACGCCGAGCGGGCCCATCGCCATGTTGCTCGCGCCGCCCGTGGTGGGCGCCTTCTCGAGGACGACGACGCGCGCTTCCTTCTCCGCGGCGGAGACGGCGGCGGCGAGCCCCGCGGGGCCGGCGGCGATGACGCACAGGTCGCATTCGTACTGCTTCATGGGTTCCTCCTTGGGGTCCTTCGCCCTCCCGGGCTCCTTCGGCGCGACGCGGCTATTTCAGAACAGGTCGTTGTTTCCGATCAGCTCGGGCGGGATCGGCTGCAGCACGTCCCAGTGCTCCGCCAGCAGCCCGTCCTGGATGCGGTACAGGTCGCACACGACGCTCTCGGCCTTCCCGGGCAGCCCCTGGGCGTGCAGGTGCACGCAGGCCATGTCGTCCTGGACGATCAGGTGCTTGATCTCGAGGTGGAAGGTCGGGACCTTGCGGAACTTCTCCGCGAAGGCCGCGATGAACGCGTCGCGCCCCTGGCCGACGCCGGGGTTGTGCTGGATGTAGTCCGGGCGCATGTACTTCGCCGCGGCGGCGGCGTCATGCCCGTTGAAGACCTCCGCATAGAAGTCGCGGATCAGCTTGTCGATTTCCTTCGGCAGCATCGTGCCCTCCTCGTTCCGGTCCGCGTCAGGACGCGGAGACCGCGACCATCGCGATGTTCCCGAGCATCTCGTCGACCGGCGCGCTGCGCGAGAAGTCGCCGATCGCCTTCGAGAACCCCTGCAGCATCGGCCCGTAGGCATTGGCTCCGGCGAAGTTCTGCACGAGCTTCACGCCGATGTTGCCGGCGCCGAGGTCCGGGAAGACGATGACGTTCGCCTTGCCCGCGACCGGGCTGCCGTCCCGCACCTTGCGCTCGGCCACCTTCGGGTTGATCGCCGCGTCGAGCTGGAACTCGCCGTCGATCAGGAGCTCCGGCCGCTTGCCGCGCGCGATCGCGATCGCGTTGCGCACCTTGTCGACCTTGGCGTGTTCGGCGCTGCCCCGGGTCGAGAACGACAGCATCGCTACGCGCGGCTCCCAGCCGAACAGGCTCCGCACGGAATCGGCGGAGGCGATCGCGATGTCGGCGAGCTCCTCTTCGGTCGGGTCGGCGTTGACGGCGCAGTCCGCGATGCCGAGGAGCGACCCTTCGGAACCCGTCCAGCCCGGCACGTCGAGGATGCCGATGCTCGAGACGCAGGTGAGGCCGGGCTTCGTGCCCAGGAACATCTGGCCCGCGAGCACGACGTCGCCCGTCGTGCGGGTGACGCCGGCCATCATGCAGTCCGCGTCGCCGATCTCGACCATGATCACCGCCATGTTGAGCGGGTCCTTCATGCGTCGCTGCAGCGCGGCGGGCGAATAATCCTGCTTGCGTTCGAGGTAGCGCCCGGCGTATTCGGCGGCGCGCGCCTCGTCGGGGTGGTTCACCAGGACGATCCCGTCGAGGGAGACGCCGAGCGCCTCCGCGCGGGCGGTCGCGGCCGCGGCGTCGCCGAGGAGGATCGGCTTCACGATCCCCATGTCGAGGGCCTTGCGTGCGGCCTGCAGGATCCGGTCCTCCGTCGCTTCCGGGAAGACCATCCGCTTCGGGTTCTTCCGGGCCTTCTCGTAGAGGCCCTCCATGATGCCGCTCATGCGCGTCCCTCCTTGTCTTCCGCCTCCAGCAACGCGAAGGCGGCGGCGAACTCGTCCTCGTACGTGATCGAGAGGTGCACGCGGGTCCCGCCCCTCTCCCTTGCGTATCGCGCGGCGGCTCCCGCGAGCGTCGCCGTCGGCCGTCCCGTGTCCTCCGCGCCGATCCGGATGTCCGTCAGCGGCACCGCGTCGCCGGGTGCGCCGAGGGCCTTGAACACGGCTTCCTTCGCGGCGAACCGCGTCGCGTAATAGACCGCGGGGTCGGGGCGCCGGGCGGCCTCGTCCCGCTCCTCGGGCGTGAAGGCCTTGCGCAGGAAGGGGTCGTCCTCCCGGGCGTCCGCGAGGATCCGGCGCATCCGCGCGATGCGGATCAGGTCCGTCCCGATCCCTGCGACCACGTCCCTCGGTTCCCTTCCGCCCGTTCCCCGGGCATGCCGAACCGGTCGGCAGGCGGGCGAGGCCTGTCAGACCGGTTCGGCGAGGCGGGCTGCATGCTGCGTCCTAGAAGCGGACGATCTCGTTGGTCGCGTGCGACTTGTAAATCGCCTCGAGGATCTGGGTCACGACGATCGCCTGCTCGGGCAGGACGAGCGGCTTGGTGTCGTTGAGGATGCACTTGAGCCACTGCTCGGCCTCGAGCGTGCCCGGGTCGCCGCCCTTGCCCTCGAAGTACGCGACGCCGCCGGCGCCCGCGATCTCCTCGTCGATCAGCTTGCCGTACTTGGCGGTGTTCAGCACGAGCTTGTAGGGAGCGCCCATGCCGCCCTTGATCTCCGCGCCGCCCTCGACGCCGCACAGCGTCACGGCCGCTTCCTTGGCGTCGGTGGTGTTGAGCGCCCAGGAGGCCTCGAGGAAGATCGTCGCGCCGTTCTCCATCTTGATGAAGCCGAACGCCGAGTCCTCGACCTCGAAGGTCTTCGGGTCCCAGTCGCCGAACACGTTGCCCTCGAACTTGTCGGCCATCTTCCAGAACACCGAGCCGGACACCTGCGCGGGCTTGTAGTTGCCCATCATCCACAGCGTCAGGTCGAGCGCATGCGTGCCGATGTCGATCAGCGGTCCGCCGCCCTGCAGGGCCTTGTTCGGGAAGACGCCCCAGGTCGGGACGGCGCGGCGGCGCACCGCGTGCGCCTTCGCGAAGTACACGTCGCCGAGGAAGCCGGAGTCGACGGCCTTCCGGAGCGCGGTCACCTCGTCGCGGAAGCGGTTCTGGTAGCCGATCGTGAACTTCTTCTTCGCCTTCTTCGCGGCGGCGACCATCTTCTTGGCGTCCGCATAGGTGTGGGCCATCGGCTTCTCGCACATGACGTGCTTGCCGGCGGCGAAGGCGTCGACCGTGATCGGGGCGTGCGCGACATTCGGGGTCAGGACGTGCACGACGTCGATCTTGTCGTCCTCGAGCAGCTTCTTGTAGTCGGTGTAGGTCTTCGCGCCCTTGACGCCGTACTTCTCGGCGGCCTTCGTCGCGCGCTCGGGGATCAGGTCGCAGAAGGCCACCAGCTCGCAGAGGTCCGGGAACTTGCTCAGCGAGGGCAGGTGCTTCTGGTTTGCGATGCCGCCGCAGCCGATGATGCCGATCTGGAGCTTGCCGTTCTTCATGTCGAATCCTCCTGTGCGCTGCGGAAGCAGAGTCCGCGTTCCTCGGGATACCTTGCCATCGTCCGGCATGTGCCGGACGTTTCGATGCAATAGAAGGGGTGCCGGATCAAGGAGGACGAGGGCGGTTCCGATCATAGGAATGGGCGTCCGGAAGGGCTTGCGTGACAAGGCTGATTATATCGGCCGTCAAAAACGGTGTCAACGTTTTACTGATATTTACATCTTTCTTTTCATGTGTTTTCATGTAAATGGAACGGCCCGTTCCCGAACGAGCGCGGCCGCCGCGAAGACGGCGAACCGCCGGGAGGCGATGCTGATGAAGAACGTGACGATCCAGGACGTCGCCCAGGAGGCCAGCGTCTCCATCGCGACGGTCTCCCGCGTCCTGTCCGGCAAGGGCACGGTCTCCGCGGAGCGCAGGTCGCGCGTCCTCGAGGCCGTCGAGCGCCTCGGGTACAGCGTCGACGCGAAGTCCTCCCTTCCCCGCAAGGTCGAGGCGCGGATCCTCCTCATGATCGTCCCGCGCATCTCGAATCCCTTCTACGCCGAGATCGTGCACGGCTTCCAGAACACCGCGTACCGCGCCGGCTACGAGACGATGCTCTGCCAGTCGATGTCGAATCCCCGCCGCCTCCAGGAATACATCGAGCTCATGCGCAGCGGGGTCGTGGAAGGCGCCGTCACGCTCGACCCGATGAACGGCCTGGACGTCTTCTCCTCCCTGGTGCGCTCGTTCCCGCTCGTCCAGTGCGCCGAGTACAACGAGAACCTCGGGCAGTCCTACGTCTCGGTCGACAACGTCCAGGCCGCCCGCGATGTGGTGAACTTCCTCCACTCGATCGGCTGCCGCCGGATCGCGCTCCTCAACTCCACGCTCAACTACAAGTACGCGCGGGACCGCCAGCACGGATACGAGGAGGCGCTCCGAGCGCTCGGCCTGGAGGTGCGCCCCGAGCGGATCGCCCATGTCGCCGACGTGAACTTCTCCCTCGCCATGGGCGCCGCGGACCGCCTGCTCTCGATCTCCCCCCGCCCCGACGCGGTCTTCGCCGTGTCCGACGTCTACGCGGCGGCCGTCGAGCGTTCCGCGAAGCGCGCCGGCGTCCGCGTGCCCGAGGACCTCGCCGTCGTCGGCTTCGACAACATCGACGTCTCGCAGATGTGCGACCCCTCGATCACGACCGTGAACCAGCCGCGCTACGAGATCGGCGCCTTCGCCTGCAGCATGCTGCTCGAGCGGATCCGCGACCCCCAGACCCCGCCGCGCCACCTGATCCTCTCGACGGAGCTGATCGTCCGCGAATCGACGCAGCGCTAGCGGTGCAGCCGCTCGCGCGGCCGACCGCGCGGTCCGGACTACGCCTGCTCGAACGGGATCGACCGACCGAGGCGGTGCGACTCGAAGCAGGCCTCGACGAGCTTCAGGACGCGCATCACCTGCGGGTTCTTCACGATCGGCTCGGCCTTGCCCTCGATCGCGTCCATCACGTTCCGGTAGTAGTCCGTGACGTCCGCGGTGACGGTCGGCAGGGGCTGCTCCATGACGGAGTCGTCCATGCGCGGGGCCATCGTCTTCGTGAGGCCCGCCGCGGTGACGATCGGCTTCGCCTCGTTGCGGTCGAAGCGCACGAGCGTGCTGATCTTGCCGAAGCGGCCGAAGCCGTCGATCGTGGCGGTGCCGCCGGAGCCGTTGATATACCAGTTCGGCAGGGTGATGAAGTTCCAGGTCTGGACCTCGACGACGGCCGTCCGGCCGTTCGCGTAGCGCAGGGAGATGCGGCAGCCGTCGTCGCAGTCGTTGCCGAGCACGAAGGACAGCTCGCAGTGGACGGAGACGATCGGTTCGGGATAGAGGTCGAGCATCTGGTCGAGCACGTGGATGCCCCAGTCGAACAGCATGCCGCCGCCGTACGCCTTGTACTTGCGCCAGTCGCCCGGGATGCCGCGGGAGCCCATGACGCGCCGCTCGATGTGGTAGACCGGGCCGACCGTCTTCTCCTCGACGATGCGGCGGGCCATGAGGTAGTCCTCGTCCCAGCGGCGGTTCTGGTGGACGACGAAGAGGCGGCGGTTGCGTTCCGAAGCGGCGATCATCTCCGCCAGCTCCTTCGTGTCGAGCGCGACCGGCTTCTCGCAGATCACGTTCTTGCCCGCGTCGAGCGCGGCGACCGAGATCTCCTTGTGGAAATGGTTGGGGGTGGCGACGAGCACGATGTCGGCGGCGGGGTCGGCGAGCGCTTCGGCCTGGGAGCCGTAGGCCTTGAGTCCGAGGGCGCGGGCGTCCGCGAGGCGCTCCGGGAGGATATCCCAGACCCCGACGACCGACAGGTTCTCGACGGTGGCGATCAGTTCCGCGTGACGGGAGCCCATCCCGCCGAATCCGATGAGAGCGACGCCGTGATTCCGTTCCGACATGGAGGACCCTCCTTTTCATGGGCGCGACGCGCCCGCACGAAGCCGATGACGCCACTATACCAAACCATGTAACGGATTACAAGGTTCCGTTTTCAGAACTTTCATAGCGTTTTCTGAAACGTCGCGGTAGAATGAAGCCACCGATGTCATCCCCAAGGAGGCACCCCATGCGAAGCGCCATCGTCTACTACTCCCAGACGAACAGCACCCGCCTCGTCGCCCGCGCGATCCGCGACGGCGTGAAGGACGTCGCCGGACAATGCGACCTCTTCACGGTCAGGCAGGCCAAGGACCTGGACCTCTCCGGGTACGGCCTCGTCGGGCTGGGCAGCCCGATCTGGATGGGCGCCGAGACCCCGAACCTGCGCATCTGGATCGACGCGCTGCCGAAGCAGGACGGCCGCCCCTGCTTCGCCTTCAACACGCACGGCGTCATGCCCGAGCTCTATTTCCCCAGCCTCGTGCGCCGGCTGAACCACAAGGGCTTCACGGTGATCGGCACCCGCGACTGGTTCGGTGAGGCGCGGTTCCAGACGGCGGCGTCCCCTTACTACACGACGGGGCACCCCGACGAGCAGGACCTCGCGGAGGCCCGGGAGTTCGGACGCGAGATGGCCCGCAGCGCCCCGCGCGTCGCGGCCGGCGAGACCTCGCTCGTGCCGCCCGTGCCGGAGCTCCAGTGGACGCCGCAGCTCCAGATCCTGTTCGAGTTCTTCAAGACGGGCCACAACCCGCACGGGTACATGACCTACGACCGCTCGAAGTGCAACTACCCCAAGTGCCGGATCTGCGTCGACAACTGCCTCATGCAGTACATCGACTTCGACCGGGAGCCGCGGCAGTACGGTTCGTGCGGCGACCACTGCGACATGTGGATGGGCTGCACGTTCTGCGAGGCCGTCTGCCCGACCGGCGCGATCTCGTGCGACTGGGAGGCCCAGGAGAAGCGGAGCCCGACCGGAGGCTTCGCCGTCGGCGGGAACGCCCTGCACGACGGTGCGCTCAAGATGATCGCCGAGGGGCGGCTGCGCATGAAGATCCCGCTGGAAACGATCGACTGGTCGCACCAGTTCCGGCACGAGCACCCGAAGCATCCTCGCTACAAGGTGCCGAGGAAGGAGCCGGACGAGATCTAGCGCGGCTGCCGGCTTGCGGCGGGCTTCAGTCGCTCGCCAGCCGCTTCTCGCCTTCGAGCTTCGCGATCGGCCCGATGTCCTGCGTGACCTCGAGCGTGCCGAGGAACTCGCTGGCGTCGTTGCGCACGGCGAAGTAGCGGATGTACACGAACTTCGGACCCATCCGGATCCAGAAGTCCTCGTGGTCCTTGCGCCCGCTGCGGAGGTCCTCGACGATCTTCTCGACGATGTGCACGCTCGCCGGCGGGTGGCAGTTCGAGACCTTGCGGCCGATCACCGACGGCGTGCGCGCGAAGATGCGCTCCTTGCCGGCGGAGAAGTACTTCACGGTGTCGTCCTTGTCGACGAACGTGATGTCGAACGGCAGCGTGTTGAGCAGGGCGACGATCTCCTTCGGGTGCAGCGAGCCGGTGGGCATGAGCATCGTCCCGAAGACCGGGGCGCGGCCCGTGCCGACGCCGGGGACGGCGCCCTCGCCCTGCGCGGCGGTCTCGACGGACGCGCCCTTCGGCATCGCCGGCGGGGCCAGCGCGGACCAGACGGCGACCTTGTCGAGCAGCGTGTAGCCGAACTCGGCGCCGTCCTTCGCGATGCGGATCCACTCGTCCTCGCCGAGGTTCTCGAGGGCCATCGGGATGAGGATGCCGTCCTCCTTGAAGATCATCTCCTGGACCTTCTCGACGGCCAGCTCTACCTTCGCCTTCACGAGCTTCGCGGGCTCCTCGTCGACGGCGCGGCGGGCGTCCTTGATCAGGGCGCGGATCTCGTCGTCGACGCCCCACATGACCTTCGGCGGCGCGGTGATCCCGTGCTTCTCGATCATGGGGAACAGGCAGTTCTCCTTCTTCGCGTAGTGGATGTCCACCTTCGCGAGGCGCTCGAGGTCGCGGATCAGCAGCGGCAGGCCGTCGGGGTCGCCGGCGTCGGCCCAGCGGGCGAGGTCGGGGAGCAGGTAGGCCTGGATCAGGCGCTCCAGGGCCCGGTTCTCGGCCTTCATGATCTGCACGGGATGGCCCGGGACCTCCGAGGCGTCGCGCGGGGCGTGGATCTCCTCGATCGAGCCCTTGAACACGGACGCATGGACGTCGCACAGGCGCTGGATCTCGGAGACGGGCATGCCGTCCTGGATCAGGGACTGCTCGACCTCGGCGATCTCGGCGCCGGACACGCCGGCGAACGTCGCGTCGAACTTGCCCTTGACCTCGTCGACGGTCTTCCCGGCGTGCAGCTCCGAGATCAGCTCCTTGAGGACGTTCCGCCTCATCTCGCGGTTGTTGATCAGCTCGCTCATGGGTGCGCCTCCTTGTTGATGACGGTGAACCCGCGCGCGGCGAGCTCCGTCTCGATGGCCTTCATCGGGATCCTCTTCAGGGCCGCGCCCTTGCGCAGCGTCATGAATCGTCCGGCGGTGGTGAGCATCCCGGGCTTCACGATCTCCGTGAAGCCGAGGGACTGCATCGCGCCGATCAGGGCGGGGTTCTCGGCGCAGAGGTCGCGGACGGCGCGGTCGACGTCGATCTCGCCGCGCGCGGCCGGCGCCTGCGGCCGGGTCGGGTCCGGGGTCGGGGTCGCAGCGGGGTCCGGCTTGCGGTTCGGGTTCGGGTTCGGGTCCGGGTACAGGATCGCGTCCATGGGTTCGCCTTTCGCGGAGGTGGACCGGTCGGGCCGGTCAGAGGTCCAGGAGCAGGAGGTTGTTCTCGAGATGGATGTGCTGGAACAGGTCGGACTCGAGGGTCTCGAGGTCCTTCAGCAGGCGGCGGTAGGTCGGGCAGGCATCGTCCGGCACGGCGAAGTCGACGGTCAGGCGGCGCAGGGTGCGCAGCGCCTCGCCGGCGGCCGTGTGCTCGTCGCGGATCACCTGCGCGAGGACCCGGGCGGCGGCGTCGGGACGGCCCTGGGCCACCGCGGGGAACAGGAGCGTCTCCTCCTTGGCGAGATGCTGCTCGAGGTCGGTGCGGAGGGCGCCGTAGACGCCGTGGACCTGGAACAGTTCGGGGTGGCTGCGGCCGTGGGCCCGGAGGACCGCGTTGAGGCGCTCGCTGATCTCGGGGAGGGCCTCCTCGAGATAGGCGTGGTGGCGGGCCTCGATGTGGTCGACGAGTTCCTGCGCCGAGAGGGCGCGGAAGTCGATCGCCTCCGAGGAGACGGCTGCACGGGCCGCGGCCGCGTCGAGTTCGGCGCCGAGCGTCGCCGCGTCCGTGCCGGACTCGGCGACCGCCTCGCCCAGCATGCGTCCGCCGCCGCAGCAGAAGTCGATGCCGTAGCGCCTGAAGACGGCCGCGGCCTCGGGCGTCTCCGCCACGATGCTCCCGATCGTCCGGTTCATCCGATCGACGTTCGTCGTTCCGTTCTTCCTCGCCATGTCCCTGCCTCCCATGCGCCGGAGCCGTCCTCCGGTCCTTCCTCATGGTAGCGGGTCGATCGGGCGGGTTCCGTGATTGCAGTCACGTTTTACCCGGCGAGCTCCTCCAGGGCCTTGGTGTCGCGGATCAGGATCGCCCGGGAGCCCACGGAGCGGATCATCCCCTCGTCCTCGAGCATGCCGAGCTTGCGGCTCACGGTCTCGCGCGCGATCCCGATGTAGCTCGCGAGACCCTCGCGGCTGAGCGGCATGTCCACGAGCACGCCGTCCGCGCGCCTGCGCCCGTACTTGCGCGCGAATTCGAGGAGCACGGCGCCGATGCGGGACTCGAGGCTGCGGACGCCCAGGTTGCGGACGGTGTTCTCGAGGTGGCTCATCCGCCAGCCGAGCTCGCCGATGATCTTGAGCGAGATGTCGGGGTTGTCGGCCAGCAGCTGCTGGAAGTCCTTCTTGTAGAAGAGGCAGAGGGCGACGGGCTCGAGCGCGGTGATCGCGTACGGCGACGGGCGGTCGAACAGGAGGTTCTGCTCGCCGTAGAAGTCGCCCGCCGAGAAGACGTAGAGGATCTGCTCCCGGCCGTCCGCCGTCACGCGGCTCGCCTTCACGCTGCCCTCGTTCAGGATCGCCACGTAGTCGGGGTGCTCCCCTTCCGCGAGCAGCACCTCGCCCTTCGCGTAGGTGCGGTGCACCGTCTTCTCTGAGATCTTCTCGAGCTGAGGGTACGCGAGCGAGGCGAAGATCGGGATCCCGTGCGTGCAGAGGCGTTCCAGGCAGTGGGCGCAGTGCATCCCGCAATCGGCGGATCGGCTGGTCGTGGACGCGTTCGGGCTCATGGCGGACCTCCGTTCGTCTTCCCATTCTAGCACCCGTCCGTAACCGGCGGGGTATCCGTTGCATCCCCCCTTCTGCTAGAATCCCGACAGAGGCCGGGGCGATTCCCGCCTCGCGGAACGGAGGATCCATGTTCGACGTCGTCGCCCTCGGAGAGATCCTGATCGACTTCACCCCGGCCGGCACCTCCCCCAACGGGAACGTCCTGTTCGAGCGGAATCCCGGCGGTGCCCCGGCGAACGTGCTCGCCGCCGTGCGGCGGCTCGGCGGCGCCGCCGCGTTCCTCGGGATGGTCGGAGAGGACGCTTTCGGGGCCTATCTGCGGACCGTGCTCGAGGACCTCGGGATCGACGCGCGCGGCCTGTGCGCGACGAAGAAGGCCGACACGACGCTGGCGTTCGTCCACCTCGACGCGAAGGGCGACCGGAGCTTCAGCTTCTACCGCCGTCCCGGCGCCGACACGCAGCTCGCGGTCCAGAACCTCGACAAGTCCGTGATCGACGAAGGGCGGATCTTCCACTTCGGCTCCCTGTCGCTCACGGCCGAGCCGTCGCGGAGCGCGACGCTCGCGGCCGCGGCGCAGGCCCGCTCCAAGGGCCTCCTCGTATCCTACGACCCCAACTGGCGTCCGCCGCTCTGGCAGAACGACGGCGCCGCGAAGGTCGGGATGCAGTCCGGCCTTCCCTTCGCCGACATCCTCAAGGTCTCCGAGACGGAGATGGAGTTCCTGACCGGGGAGACCGACCTCGAGGCCGGCAGCGCGAAGCTGTTCGACGCGGACCGCACCCTCGTGCTCGTGACGCTCGGCCCGAAAGGCTGCTTCTTCCGCACCGCGCAGGGCACCGGTCGCGTCGCGGCCTACGACACGGCCGTGGTCGACACGACCGGCGCCGGGGACGCCTTCCTCGGGGCCTTCCTGTACCGCGTCGCGAAGCTGGACGCCCGCCTCGAGGATCTCGGGACGGACGGGATCGCGGAGCTCGCGGACTTCGCGAGCGCCGCCGGGAGCCTGTGCGCCTCGCGTCGCGGGGCGATTCCGGGCATGCCGCACCTGGCGGACGTCGAGCGCTGCCGCAGGGAGATCCCGAAGCTGATCGTCGCCTGACCGGCCGCGCCGGACGAGCCGGACGCGGCGTCGCCCCCGCGGGGGGCGCGTCAGCGCTGCGCGCCGATTCCTGCGAGCCGCGACCCCCAGCCGTTCCGGTCGAAGAGGAGGCGGAAGCCGTCCGCGAGCACGCGCCGCGTGCCTGCGTCCATGGGTTCGGAGAGGATCCACGGAGGCGCCACGAACCCGAACTCGACCTCGAGCCCGCCGTCGTACGTCGCCCGCAGCGACGTGCAGGCGCCGTAGTCCTCGATCCCCGACCCGAGGATCCGCCCGAACCGGGCGAACGCCTCCGGATGCGACAGGAGCCGCTCCCGGTCCGACTCGCTCGCGCAGACGACGACGAGGTCGACGTCCGAATCCGGTCGCGCCGTCCCGCGGGCGTGCGAGCCTACGAGCAGGAGCGCGGCGACCCCGGGTTCCGCGCCGGCCCACGCCGCGGCATCGCCCAGGAAGCGGGCGACGGCGGTTCGGGCTTCAGCGGGCGCAGCCTGCGGCATCAGGACCGCTGCCGCCGCCGGCCGACCGTCGCTGCGCCCGTGATCCCCAGGACGAGGACCAGGAGGCCGATCCCGCCCGAGACGAGCGTCGCGAGCCCCGCGTCCGCCCGCCCGGCCGGGCCGTTGACGAACGGAAGGGCCGGGATGTACGAGATCGTGAGGCCGCTGCCTTCCTCGGGCAGATCCGAGACGTCGTAGACGTTGCTCCGCGAATAGGAGCCTTCCTGCGATTTCCCCTCCCCGATGGCGAATCGGTAGGCGATCCGGTAGTCGTAGTCCGTCGCGTCGCTCGTCGCACTGCGGACGCGGTCGACCGACGTGACGACCGCGGGGGCGCTCACGCCGAACAGGAGTGCGGCGGGCTGCATCGCGGAGACGACGAGCAGCAGCAGCCCGACGAGGATCAGCAGGACGTTGGGCCTGCGCTTCGGTCGGACCGCAGGTGCCGCGGACGCTGCGGCCGGAGCGCCGGCAGGCGGTCCGGGCGGGACCGGCGCGACGGCGGGCGCCCCGCAGTGCGGGCAGAACCGCACGCCGGCATCGATCGGACGTCCGCAGGCCGCGCAGAACCTCATTCCATTCGACATGCCGTCCCCTCCCTCCGGAGGCCCCCCCGGATTGCGGGCGCCTCGCGGCCTCAGCTCGCCTTGGCGAGGTATTCGATCTGCGCGAGCTTCCCGTTCTCGTACAGGAACGAGAGGGTCATCTTCCCCTTCGCGTACGTGTACAGGCCGAGGTTCTGCGTGAAGCCGTCCCCGTAGGCCTTCTTCATGTCATCGAGCGAGGCGCCGATGAACAGTCCCTCCGGCGTCGACAGGGTATCGTCCTGCAGGAGCACGGACGCGACGTAGTCGACCTCGTCCATCGTGTACGTGACGACCTGGAAGCCGGGGTACGTGTAGGTCTTGTCCATCCCCTGGTACGCGCAGCTCGGTGCTTCGTTGTAGGACTGCCAGGCGCCGAGCTTCTCGAGGACGGGGGCGGCCGGCACGTTCATGGCGACCGTCGTCCCGCGGACGACGAAGACGTAGCCGTCGACGGCAGCGGTCGTGGGCGTCGCGGCCGCGGTCGGGCTCGCGGGGGAGCCGCCGCAGGCGGCGAGCAGGAGCGAGAGGGAGAGAAGGGCGGCGAGGAGCGGCGCGGTGCGCTTCATGGAGGCGTTCCTTTCCAGTGCGTGGTGCGGCGGAATGCGGGCGGCGCCGCAGGGCGTCGGCCGGGGTCAGACCGATTCTAGCATGGGACGGCGATAGGCGACAGGGGCGGGGTTACGGGATCGACGAGGGCGCCTCGCATTCCAATGGCGGGTCGCCGGGGTTATCCGGCATCTCCCTGCTGCAATGGCCCATACCCGAGAACATGCCCGTACCGCGCGATCTCGTCGCGCTGCTTCCGGGCCATCGCGTCGTAGAAGGCGCCCTTCTCGGCGTAGACCGCGGCGAGGGCCGGGTCGGATCGCCGGTCGGGCACGCCGCAGGCGTCGCGCAGGATGCTCCCCATCCGCAGCGAGAGCTTCTCGACCCCCGCGAGGTTCAGGTGCAGGCCGCCGTCGTACGTGTCGGTCGAGAAGTCGAGGCCGATCGCGTCGCGCTCCGCGAGGAAGTTGTAGTACTGCAGGCCGTGGTCCTTCGCGTACTGCACCATCTGCGCGTCCCACTCGGGGTACCAGTACGGGTACAGGAGCGGTGCGCGGTTCAGCACGAGCGTGATGCCCTTCTCCTCGCACAGCGCCGCGATCCGGTCGAGGTACGCGTAGGCGTTCGAGCCGAACCGGTAGTCGGCCAGCTTCTTCCCCGGCGGGAAGTCCGTCGCGGCCTTCACGTCGACGCGCATGTAGTAGCCGTTGTGGAACTGACGCGGACGCGAGAACAGGTAGCGGACGTCCGCGGCCGTGAGGGAGCTCCAGCGCGAATGGTAGCGGAGCAGCGGGAACATGTAGTCGAGGAGGTTCTCCTCCGGCAGCATCGACGCGCGGATCCCGTCGAGCTTCGCCTTCGACCAGCGCATCCCGTCGAGGGTCATCCGGTTGTACGCTTCCTTCTGCGGCTGGTCGTACTTCATCGCGATCACGCCGAGGACGACGACCATCGGGGTCTCGTGCCGGAGCGTATCCTCGAGCATCGCGTACGACTGCCACATCAGCTGCTGGGCGGTCCCGCGGACGTAGCTCGCGATGCCGTACTCCCGCCAGAGGGCGATCGGCGAGAAGGTCTCGTAGACCTCGCAGTCCCCGATGAAGACGACGTCGTGCCCCGTCGTCTCCTGGTAGTAGGCGGCCGTGAGGTTCCCCTCGACGATGCCCGTGTCGTACTTCGGCTCGACGAGGCGCTGGACGAGCCAGAGCGTCCCGGCCATGAGGACGGCCGCGGCGACGAGGAACGAGAGGACCCGGAAGCGCTTCACCTGCCGACCTCCGTCAGAACTGGTTGTAGATGAACTGCTTCGCGTCGTACCCGATGCCGTACGCGCCGAAGACGAGGATCAGCAGGAGCAGGACGAAGGTCAGGGCCGTCCGCAGCGCGGCGGGGCGCTCGGCGAGCCGGGAACGGAAGTCGCCCGCGCGGTCCTTGGCGACGCGGGAGGCGACGAGCAGGACCAACGCGGCCGCGAGGACCCCGTAGTCGGCGACGGACAGGCCGAGCTTCAGCAGCGAGCCGTCGAAGACGCGGGCGAGATCGAAGCGCGCGAACATCGAGCCGAACATCCGGAACGTGAGCGGCACGTCGCGATAGGTGTCGAACATGCGCAGGCAGCTCATGAGCAGGAACGTGCGCACGACCTCGAAGGCCGCGTAGGCGGGCTTCCCCTTCCACGGGAAGCGCCGGTGGAACCGCGCGTAGAGCGGCTCGCACTCCTGCGAGACGATGATCGCCAGGCCGTTCGCGAGGCCCCAGGCGACGAAGTTCCAGCTGCTGCCGTGCCAGATGCCGGTCGCGAACCACGTCACGAGCGTCGTCAGGTACACCGTGAGCCGCCGCCCGAAGCCCTCGCCGAGCTTCTCGCGCCCCCAGCGCGACAGCTTCAGCATCGGGCCGGACACGGACATCGGGTAGAAGATGTAGTCGCGGAACCAGGTGCCCATGGTGATGTGCCAGCGGCGCCAGTAATCCGTGATGCTCCGCGCGAGGAACGGCGCGTTGAAGTTCTCGGCGACCCGGATGCCGAGCATCTCGGAGATGCCGATCGTGATGTCGATGCCACCGGTGAAGTCGGCGTACAGCTGCACCGCGTAGAACAGCATGCCGACGAGCACGAACGCGCCGTCGTACTGGTCCGGGTTCTTCACGATCGCGGCGACGGCGGGCAGGATCCGGTCCGCGACGACCAGCTTCTTGAAGAAGCCCCAGAGAACGCGCTGCAGGCCGGAGAGCACGACGCGCCGGTCGAACCGGTGCTCCTCGAACAGCGACTTCGACAGGTCGTCGAAGCGCGAGATCGGGCCCTGCACGAGCTGCGGGAAGAACGACGCGAAGAGCGCGAGCCGGAAGACGTTCCGCTCGGCCGGGAACTTCCCGCGGTAGACATCGATCAGATAGGCCATCGTCTTGAACGTGTAGAACGAGATGCCCATCGGAAGGGCGATCGTCAGGAACGACAGCTTCTCCGCGGAGCCGAACGCCGCGAGCGCGGCGTTGACGTTCACGATCGCGAAGTTCGCGTACTTCACGACCGCGAGGATGCCGAAGTTGAGGAGCAGCGCCGCGAGCATCCAGACGCGCTGGGCGGACTTCGCCTTCGCCTTCAGGGCCTTGCGGCCCTCCTTGTCGAGCGACTCCTTCCCCGCCGCGAGCGCGGTCGCGAGCCGTCCGCCGATCCCGCCGATCCGCAGCGCCGCGAACCAGGTCGTGACCGACGTGACCGTGAGATGGATCAGGAACGAAGGGCCTGCGAACCAGTAGAAGACGCCGCTCGCGACGAGCAGCAGCGGCCACTGCGCCTTCCGCGGAAGGACGTAGTAGAGGAGCGTCGTCGCGGCGACGAGGAGGACGAACGAATAGGAGGTGAACAGCAAGGAGCGGCGCCCTCCGGCCTAGTCGTCGGAGAGGCGGCGGATCATCGCGTCCAGCGCCGCGGCGGAGTTGAAGTTCTCCGGGACGATCTCCTCGGCGGGGATGCGGACGTCGAATACGTGGTCGATCTCGGCCACGAGCGTGACGATGTCGAACGAGTCGAGGACGCCCGCATCGATCAGGTCGGCGCGGTGCTCGAAATCGACGTCTGCGTGCAGCTTCCTCAGGATCGCGAGGAGCTCATCCATGCGGGTCCTCCCCTCTTGCCTGCTCAGTGTAGGCGAGAAGCGCGGCCCGGTCAATCTTGGCGTTGGCGGTCAGCGGCATGCGGTCGAGCGGCTCGACGGCGTTGGGCAGCATGTACCGCGGCAGGCGCGTGCGCAGCTCCGACAGCAGATCGGCGGGCGAGACGGACCCCACGTAGTACAGCACGATGCGCTCGGTCGGCTTGTCGTAGACGGCGCACGCGAGGCGCACCCCCTCGACGAGCTGGACGTCCGCCTCGATCTCGCCGAGTTCGATCCGGTGGCCCATGTGCTTGATCTGGTAGTCCTTGCGCGACACGAACATCAGCTCGCCGCGCTCGTTCCGCCGCCCGAGGTCGCCGGTGCGGTAGATCGTCTCGGGGTAGTAGGGGTTGAGCGGGTTCTGCACGAAGGCCGCCGCCGTCTTGTCCGGGGCGTTGTAGTAGCCCATCGTGACGGACGTCCCGCGCACGCAGATCTCGCCGAGCTCGCCCGGCGCCGCCTCGCGGCCCTCGTCGTCGAGCAGCAGCACCTCGCGGTTCGGGAACGGCCGTCCGATCGGCACGGACTCCCCTTCGCCGAACTCCCGGTCCAGGGGGTAGAAGCAGGTCATCCCGGTGGCCTCGGTCGGCCCGTACAGGTTCGTGAACTTCGCCTCGGGGAGCGCCTTCCGCCACAGCGCGAGCTGCCGGACCGGGAAGACCTCGCTGCCGAAGGCGACGGTGCGCAGCGAGGAGGGCACGGCCTTCTCGAACGTGCCGAACGCCGAGATCATGGTGAGCGCGGAGACGACCCAGCAGACCGTGTTGACGCGGTGCTGGTTCAGGTACTCGACGAGGCGCACGGGGAACATGAACAGCCCCTTCGGGATCAGGTAG
>CAIXGU010000149.1 GCA_903919045.1 uncultured Eubacteriales bacterium
AGGTGCGCGGCGGAGAGGCGGAAGCCCAGGCGGGGCGCGAGCGCGGCGAGGACGTGCAGCAGCGCGGTCGAGTCCGCCCCGCCGGAGACGCCGACGACGACGGACGCCCCGGGACCCGGGGCGCCCGCGGCGCGGAGGGCCCGCAGGACGCGGCCCTCGAGGGGGTCGAGCCGGCTCATCCCGCGTCCGCGGCCGACGGGCTGACCTGCTCGAAGAACTTCGTGTACTTCGGGTACCAGCCCAGCTTCACGGTGCCGGTGCCGCCCTGGCGGTTCTTGGCGATGATGACCTCGGCCTCTTCGGTCTCGAGCTGCAGCTTGTTCTCGTCGTAGTAGTGGCCGCGGTACAGGAACATGACGACGTCGGCGTCCTGCTCGATCGCGCCCGAGTCGCGGAGGTCGGAGAGCATCGGGCGCTTGTTGGCGCGCATCTCGCAGGCGCGGGAGAGCTGCGACAGCGCGATGATCGGCACGTTCAGCTCGCGGGCCATGATCTTCATCGTACGCGAGATCTCGGAGATCTCCTGCTGGCGGTTCTCGGAGCGCCCGCCGCCGTCGTCGCCGCCGGCCATCAGCTGCATGTAGTCGATCACGACGAGCCCGAGGTTCGCCTCGAGGCGCAGCTGGCGGCACTTCGCGAGCATCTCGACGACGGTCGCGCCCGAGCGGTCGTCGATGTGGATCGGCGCGGCGTACAGGGGCGGCAGGGCCTTCGCGATGCGGTCCCAGTCGTCGTCGCGGATGTCGCCGGACTGCAGGCTGCGGTTGTTGATCAGCGCCTGCGTGCTGAGCATGCGGTTCGCGACCTCGTCCTTCGACATCTCGAGGCTGAAGAACGCGACCGGGACGCCGTGCAGCAGCGCGACGTTCTGGGCGATGTTCATCGCGAGGGCGGTCTTGCCCATCGACGGGCGGGCGGCGATGATCACGAGCGAGCCCTTCGACAGGCCGCCGATCGTGCGGTCGAGCGACGCGAAGCCGGTCGGGATGCGCCGGTCCTTGCCCTGGCCGCGCGCGAGCGCGTTGATCTCGTTCACGACGCGGGCCATGATCTCGCGCAGGCTCTCGAAGCCCACGGCGTCGCGGTTCTCGCGGATCTCGTAGATGCGCCGGGCGGCGACGTCGAGCAGCTGGTTGGCGTTCTGCACCTCGGCGTACGCCATCCCCTTCACGTCGTCCATGGACGAGATCAGGCGACGCAGGATCGACTTCTGGCGGACGATCTCGGCGTAGTGCCCCGCGTTCGCGAGGACCGGGGCCATGTCCGGCAGCGCGCTCACGTACTCGATGCCGCCGCACTTCTGCAGGAAGCCCTTGCGCTCGAGCAGCTCGGAGACCGTGATGATGTCGACGGGCTGGCTCGCGAGGAAGAGCTCGAGCATCGCGTCGAAGACGAGCCGGTGCTCGGGGCGGTAGAAGTCCTCGGGCTTCAGCGCCGCGGAGACCTCGGAGAGATAGCGCTCCCCGGACAGCGCGCAGCCGAGGACGGACTGCTCCGCCTGCTGGCTGTTGGGCGGGACGCGGCCCTGCAGGACCTCCTCGTTCCAGTCCGGCGCGGGCATGTCAGGCCTCCGCCTCCACCTTCACGCGGATCGTCGCGTGGACGTCCGTGTGCAGGCGGAGCGCGGCCTCGAACGTGCCGGTGTGGCGCACCGGGTCCGCGATGCCGATCGCGCGCTTGTCGACCTTGAATCCGGCCCTCTCGAGCATGCCGGCGACGTCCATCGCGGTGACGGCGCCGTACAGGCGGCCGCCCTCGCCGCACTTCATGCGCAGCGTGAACTCCTTGCCGTCGATCGACGCGGCGAGCGCCTTCGCGGCCGCGAGTTCGCGCCCCGCGCGGGCCTGCTCGGCCTGCCTGCGCGTCTTCACCGTGTTGAGCGCCGCGGCCGTCGCCTCCATCGCGAGGCCGTTCTTCAGCAGGAAGTTCCGCGCGTAGCCGTCGTTGACCTCGACGACCGCCTCTTCCTTGCCGAGACCCTTCACTTCCTTGAGCAGGATGACCTTCATCGTCCGTTCCCTCCGTTGCCCTTGCCTTGCTCGGCTTCCTTCGCCTTCACGGCGTGCTCCGTCTCCCGGTGGATCGCGTCGAGCACCCGCGCCTCGGCCTCCTCCGCGCGCAGCCCCTGGAGGCGCGACCCGGCCTGCGTGAGATGCCCGCCGCCGCCGAGCCGCTCCATGATCACCTGCACGTTCACGCCGCCGTTGGAGCGCGCGCTGACCGAGACGCCGTCGGCGTCGGGCGCGAGCACGAACGAGGCGTTCACGCCGGCGATGTTGAGCAGCTGGTCGGCGGCCTTCGCCGCGATCAGTCCGGCGTTCTTCTGTCCGGCACGCACGCCCGCGAAGGCGAAGCCGCCCTCGCGCAGCGTCGCCGCGCGCACCACGTCCGCGACGGCGAGGAACGTGTCCAGGTCGTCCGCGAGGATGCGCCGCACGCTGTCGGGGTCCGCGCCCTTCTTGCGCAGGTAGGCCGCCGCCTCGAACGTGCGGATGCCGGTGCGCGTGGTGAAGTTCTTCGTGTCGATCAGCATGCCGGCGAAGATCGCGTCGGCCTCCTCGGGCGACAGGTCGATCTCCGCGTGGCTGTAGGAGAGCAGCTCGGTGACGAGCTCGCACGTCGACGACGCGTAGGGCTCGAGCAGCGCGAGCGCGGCATCCTTGAAGAAGTCGGCGCTCTTGCGGTGGTGGTCCACCACGGCGAGCCGCCCGGTCTCCTGGATCATCCGCGGCTCCAGCACCTGCCCCGGCCGCATCGTGTCGACGACGACGAGGGCGTCCTCCTTCGAGGCGGACACGATCGCCTGCTCGGGCCGCACGAAGACGACCCGCCCGCGCTTCGCGAGCAGCTCCACGAACGGCAGGATCTCGTCCCCGTAGGGGCCGAGGAGGACGGCGGCCTCCTTGCCGCAGGCCGCGGCGAGGCGGGCGATGCCGATCGCGGCGCCGAGGCTGTCGGGGTCGGGGTTGCGGTGCCCCATCACGAAGACGCGGTCGCTCTCGCGGAACATGTCCTCGAGGGCGTGGGACACGACGCGCGAGCGCACGCGGCTGTGCTTCTCCGCGGCCTGCGACGTGCCGCCGTAGAAGGAGAACGCGTCGTCGCGGAAGAGGACCGCCTGGTCGCCGCCGCGGCCGAGGGCGATGTCGAGGCAGTTCTGGGCGTGCTCGAGCCGCTCGCCGGGCGTGCTCCCGTCGACGCCGACGCCGATGCTCAGCGTGGGCGGGATGCGGTTGCCGTCGCGGATCTCGCGGACGCGGTCCAGCAGGTCGAAGCGGCGCGACTCGAAGGCCTTCAGGAACCGGATCTCGAACACGAGCAGGAACCGGTCCTTCTCGAGGTGCGTGACCATCCCGCCGGTGAAGCCGGACCAGTCCTTGAGCGCGCGCTCGATTGACGCGAGGACGGCGGGGCGGCGCTCCTCGGGCGTCTCGCGGACGAGGTCCTCGTAGTTGTCGATCAGCAGCAGCGCAGTCGCCTCGCGCTTCCCCTCGAGGGTCTCGATGCGTTCCTCGTAGGCGGTCACGTCCTCGAAGTACAGCGTGAGCACGCGCGCGGCGCCGCCCATCAGGACCTGCGGGACCGGACGCCCCCGGCGGGTCGACGACGACGCGACGACGTCGTAGCGGCGGCCCTGGGCCTCGACGCGGCGCACCTCGGTCCCGGCGACGGCGAGCCCGGCGACGGAGAATCCCGGGACGACCTCGCCGATCGGGCGGCCGAGGACGTCGCGGCGGCCGGCGAGCGCGAGGAAGGCCTCGTTGGCGAGCAGCACGGCGCCGTCGTCGCGGACGAGCGCGACGGGGCGCGGGTAGTCGGTCAGCACCTTGCGGAAGGTCGCGTCGAGCGCGTCGCGGAAGTCGCCGAGGACGCCCTCGGCGTTGCGGCGGATGCGCACGCGCAGCAGCAGGTGCGTGACGGCGACGGGGACGGCGGCGGCGGCGAGGAGGAAGCCGAGCGGGCGGCCGGAGAAGCCGGCGAACGCGCCGAGCGCGGCGAGGGCGAGGCACAGGAGGCCCGCGTACAGGTCGGCCAGCTCGCTGTGGAGCAGCCGGCGCGTCAGCTGACGCAGCATCTCCTGTCGCTGGCTCAACCTCCGCGGGGCCAAGGCGTCCTCCTTCGAACGGACGGAACGACGCGGGGGAGCCCCGCGCCCGTATGGTCGGATTATAGCACAGGGAAGGCCCCGGAGGCGGCCCGCGGCCGTGCGGCGGCGGGCGTCCCGGGGCCTTCCTCGGCGCGGCCGGACCGCGTCCGGCGCGGCGGTCGGGTCAGTCGCCCGCGAACGGGAGCAGGGCGATCAGGCGCGCGCGCTTGATCGCGATCGTGAGTTCGCGCTGGTGCGCGGCGCAGGTGCCGGACATGCGCTTCGGCAGGATCTTGCCGCGCTCGGAGACGAACTTCTTGATGCGGCTGTCCTTGTAGTCGATGTGCGCGATCTTGTCGGCGCAGAACTGGCAGACCTTGCGACGGCCGCGGCGCTGCCGCGAACCACGGTCGCCCTTGTCGCCGGAGTCGCGTCCTCCGCCTCTTTCCTTGTAATCAGCCATGGGGTCGTTGTCCTCCTTCCGGACGGGATGGGGTCGGGATCGGTCCGGGCCGGACTGGCCGGCGCCGGGCTACAGGTCGAACGGGAGCGAGGTGTCGTCGTCGGGCGCGGGGAAGAACCCGTCGCCCGCGGACGGCTTCGCCGGCGGGGCCTCGTGCGGCGGAGGCGGGGCGCCGAATCCGCCGCCCTCCTCCGAGCGCTTGCTCTCCACGAACTCGAAGTCGTCGACGACGACCTCGACCGCGGTCATCTTGCGGCCTTCCTTGTCGTCGTACTTCCGCGTCTGGATGCTTCCGACCACGAGGATCTTCGAGCCCTTGCGGAAGTACTTCGCGATCGTCTCGGCCTGCTGGCGCCACGCCACGCAGTTGATGAAGTCGGCCACCTTCTCCTCGCCGGGCTTCTGGTACCGCCGGTCGATCGCGATCGCGAAGTTGCACAGCGCGACATTGCTCGACAGCGTCTTCAGCTCGGGGTCGCGGGTCATCCGGCCCATCAGGATCGCCTTGTTCATGGAACGCCTCCCTTCGGGCTCCGGCCCGTCGGGCTTCCTAGTCCTCCTTGCGGATGACCAGGAAGCGAAGCACGCCTTCCGTGATCTTCAGCACGCGCTCGAGCTCCTTGGGGAACTCGGGCCCGCTGCGGAAGGTCGTCAGGGCGTAGTGGCCCTCGTGCTGGTCATCGACTTCGTACGCCAGGCGCTTGCGCCCCCACTCATCGTAGGAGACGATCTCGCCGGCGGACGCGATCAGCGCCTGGATCTTCGCGGAAGCGGCGGCGAGGCCTTCTTCCCCGAGCGCAGGGCTCAGCACGGTCACGACTTCATAGGTCCTGTTCATGGTTTCACCTCCTCCCGGACTGAACGGCCCCGCATCTCGTGCGGAGCAAGGAAAGGCGCCCGGCGCTCCCCTTGCGGGGCAGGTACGCGCGCAGGCAGAGGGAATATAGCACGGGAAGGAGGGCGGCGTCAAACGCCTTCGGGCCGGAGGACGCGCTTCAGGAAGGTGCGGGTGCGCTCCTGGCGGGGGCTGCCGAAGATCACGGAGGGCACGTCGTCCTCGACGATGACCCCCTCGTCCATGAACACGACGCGGTCGGCGACCTCGGCGGCGAAAGCCATCTCGTGCGTCACGACGAGCATCGTGAGGCCGGTGTGCGCGAGCCCGCGCATGACCTTCAGCACCTCGCCCACCATCTCGGGGTCGAGCGCCGACGTCGGCTCGTCGAACAGCAGCGCCTCCGGCTCCATCGACAGCGCCCGCGCGATCGCGACCCGCTGCTTCTGCCCGCCGGAGATCTGCGAGGGCTTCGCGTGGATGTACTGCGCCATGCCGACCTTCTCGAGGTACGACATCGCCTTCGCGACGGCCTCGGCGCGGGAGCGCTTCAGCACCTTCATCTGCCCGATCACGCAGTTCTCGAGCACGGTCAGGTTCGCGAACAGGTTGAACTGCTGGAAGACCATCCCGACCTGCGCGCGGTGCGTCGCGAGCGGGACCGTGCCGTCGAGGATGTTCCGCCCGTCGTGCAGGACCTCGCCCGAGGTCGGCCGCTCGAGCAGGTTCACGCAGCGCAGCAGCGTCGACTTGCCCGACCCGCTCGCGCCGATGATGCAGACGACCTCGCCCTTGCGGACGGTGAAGTCGATGTCCTTCAGGACCTCGTTCGTCCCGAACGACTTGCGCAGGTGGCGGATCTCGAGGAACGCTCCGTCGGCCACGTCAGGCGTCCTCCCGGATGCGGATCTCGGACTCGGGCGTCGTCATCGAGCCGTGGATCGTGTAGGTCGACTTGCCTTCCATCCGCCGCTCGACGAGCCGCAGGATGCGCGTGACGGTGAATGTCATGACGAAGTACAGGACGCTCGCGATGAAAAACGTCTCGAACGTGCGGTAGCTCGTGCCGGCGACGCTCTTCGTCTCGAAGAACAGCTCCGTGACCGAGATGACGTTCAGGACCGAGGTGTCCTTGATGTTGATCACGAACTCGTTGCCGAGCGCTGGCAGGATGTTGCGGACGGCCTGCGGGAGCACGATGTGGGCCATCGTCCGCCCGTGGGTCATCCCGATGGAGTGCGCGGCCTCGAACTGCCCCTTGTCGATCGACAGGATGCCGCCGCGGACGATCTCGGCCATGTAGGCGCCCGTGTTGATCGAGACGATGATGAACCCGGCGAGGAGCGTGGGCATCCGGATGCCGAAGGCCTGCGCCATGCCGTAGAAGACGACCATCGCCTGCACGATCATCGGCGTGCCGCGGAACACCTCGATGTAGGCCACGAGCACGAAGTCGAACGCGCGCCGCAGCGCCCGCGCGGGCCAGGGGGCTCCCGGGTCGCGCGGGACCGTGCGGACGACGCCGATCAGCAGGCCGATCAGGAACCCGACGATCGTGCCGGACAGGGCGATCAGCAGCGTCGTGCCGGCGCCGGCGAGGAACATGGAGCCGTAGCGGCCGGCCAGCGCCGCCACCCACTCCCAGAAGGAGCGGTCGGCGGCGGCGGCGAGCGCGGCGGCGGGTGCGGTCACGGCGGGTGCGGCGGGCGGCGGCGGGCGCGGCGGAGCGCGTCAG
>CAIXGU010000150.1 GCA_903919045.1 uncultured Eubacteriales bacterium
CGGCGGCGCGCGGGGCACGGGCGGCGAGGGCGAACCGCGCGGCGCTGCGGCCGGCGAGGGCGGCCTCCTCGCTCACGTAGTCGACGAGGTCGTGGACGTGCAGGACATTGCCGGCCGCGAAGACGCCCGGGAGGGTCGTCTGGAGCGTCTCGTCGACGACGGCGCCGCCGGTCGCGGGGTCGAGCGGGAGGCCGGCCTCGCGCGACAGCTCGTTCTCCGGAATCAGGCCGACCGACAGGAGCAGCGTGTCGCAGGGGATGTCGACCTCGGTGCCGGGAATCGGACGCCGGTCCGCATCCACCTGCGCGGTCACGACGCCCTCGAGGCGCTCGCGGCCGCGGATCCGCACGACCGTCGTCGACAGGCGCAGCGGGATGCCGAAGTCGTCGAGGCACTGGACGACGTTGCGCGTGAGACCCCCGGGGTACGGCATCACCTCGAGCACGGCGAGCACCTGGGCGCCCTCGAGCATGAGGCGGCGGGCCATGATCAGGCCGATGTCGCCGGAGCCGAGGATCACGACGCGGCGGCCGGGCATCAGGCCCTCGAGGTTCGCGAGGCGTTGGGCGGTGCCGGCTGTGTAGACGCCCGCGGGGCGGTCGCCCGGGATGCCGAGCGCGCCGCGGGTGCGCTCGCGGCAGCCCATGGCCAGCACCACGGCGGCGGCGTGCACGTGCAGCACGCCGGCCACGGGCCCGACGCAGGAGAGGACGTACCCGGCGCCGTCGGGCGCGGGGGCGAAGGACAGGACCATCGTGTCGAGCAGCACCTCGACGCCGGCCTCGGCGGCGGCGTGCACCCAGCGGTCCGCGTACTCGGGGCCGGTGAGGTCCGCACCGAACTCGTGCAGGCCGAAGCCCGCGTGGATGCACTGCGGGAGGATGCCGCCCGCGCGGACGTCGCGCTCGACCACGAGCACGCGCTCCGCGCCGGCTCGACGTGCGTTCGTCGCGGCGGACAGGCCGGCCGGGCCGCCGCCGATCACGGCGACGTCGACCGCGCGGACCGCCACGCCGGGCGGGACCGGGACCGGGACCGCGCCCGCGGCGCTCACCGGAGCCTCCCCTCGACGAGCGCCGATCCGGGGCCCTTCTTCGTGAGGGAGGCCTCCTCGGCGGAGAGCTCGCGCGCGAGCACCTCGGCCACGCGCGGCAGGCAGAACCCGCTCTGGCAGCGGCCCATCCCGGCGCGCGTGCGGCGCTTCACGGCGTCCAGGTCGCGGGCGCCGCCCGGGCGGCGGATCGCGTCGAGGATCTCGCCCTCCGTGACGCGCTCGCAGCGGCACAGCACGTGCCCGTAGCGCGGGTCCTTCGCGATCAGGGCGGCGCGCGCGGCGTCGTCGAGCTCGCGGAAGCGCACCGGCTCGTCGCGGTCCATCCGCGCGTCCGGCCGCGGCACGAGGTCGAGCCCGGCGTCGGCGAGCACGGCGAGGAGCCGGTCCGCGATCGCAGGCGAGGACACGAGGCCGGGGGACTCGATGCCCGCGGCGAGGATCAGCCCGGGGACGAGGGGCGATTCCTCGAGGACGAAGTCGTGCCCCGAGGAGACGGCCCGCAGGCCGGCGAAGGACGTGAGCACGGCGCTCGGGTCGACGCCCGGCACGGAGCGGCGGCCCTGCGCGAGCACGGACGCGAGGCCTTCGGCGGTCGTCGACGTGTCCTCCTTGTCCGTCTGGTCGACGGCGGTCGGCCCTACGAGCAGGTTCCCGTCGACGGTCGGAGACACGAGCACGCCCTTGCCCATCGCGCTCGGCGCGCGGAAGCACGTGTTCTTCACGAGGGCGCCCTGGCGCTTGTCGAGCAGCAGGTACTCGCCCTTGCGCGGGTGGATCGACAGGCGGCGGTCGCCGGCCAGCGCCGCGACCTCGTCCGCGTAGACGCCCGCGGCGTCGAGCACGAAGCGCGCGCGGAACTCGCGCCGCTCGCAGGCCGTGCCGTCCGGGCGGCACGCGTCCGCGACGACCGTGAAGCGGGCGCCGTCGGGCGCGGGGACGGCGGGCGGAGGCGGGTCGGGGCGGATCGCGACGACGCGGTGGTTGCGCAGGAGGTCCATCCCGTTCGCGACGGCGACCTCGGTCGCGGCGACGGTCAGCTCGTAGGGGCCGAAGATGCCGCCCGTCGGGGCGTGCAGGGCGCCGAGGGCGTCGGGCGCGACGGCCGGCTCAAGCGCGTGCAGGGCCGCGGGATCGAGCAGCGCGAGGCCGGGGATGCCGTTCTCGCGGCCGCGGTCGATCAGGCTCTCGATCGCCCGCAGCTCCTCTTCGGAGAAGGCGATCACGAGCGAGCCGTTGCGGACGAACGGGACGTGGAGCGTGCGGCAGAGCGGCTCGAGGGCCGCGTTGCCGATCCGGTTGAGCTTCGCCTTCCAGGTGCCGGGGACCGGGTCGAAGCCGGCATGGACGATCGCGCTGTTCCCCTTCGTCGCGCCCGTGCCGACGTCGCTCTCCTTCTCGAGGAGCGCGAGCGACAGGGCGTGCGCCGAGAGGGCGCGCGCCGTGACGGCGCCCACGATCCCCCCGCCGACGATGAGGACGTCGTAGGGTCTCATGCCTTGGGCATGCCGTCCAGGTTCAGGTAGTGCGCGGCCTGGGCGACGGCGAGGGCGCCGTCGGACATCGCGGTGACGATCTGGCGCAGCGGCGTGCGGCGGACGTCGCCGGCGGCGAAGATGCCCGGCTGCTTCGTGCGGAGCAGCTCGTCCGTCAGGAGGTAGCCGTTCTCGTCGGTCTCGAGGAGGCCGGCGAACGGGTCGGAGAAGGGCTTCTGGCCGATCGCCACGAACACGGCGGCGACCGGGAGGTAATCCGTCGCGCCGGTCTTCTTGTTCAGCAGGTCGAGTCCGGTGAGGGCGCCATCGCTGCGGAGGGCCGTCACGACCGTGTCCCAGACGACCGTCACGTTCGGGAGGCGGAACAGGACCTCCTGCTCGACGCGCTCGGCGCGCAGCTCGTCGCGGCGGTGGATCAGCGTGACTTTACGGCACAGGCGCGCGAGGTAGATCGCGTCCTCGACGGCGGTGTTGCCGCCGCCGACCACGGCGACGTCGCGGCCCTTGAAGAAGCCGCCGTCGCAGGTCGAGCAGTAGGAGACGCCGGCGCCCGCGAGCTCGCCCTCGCCCGGGAGGCCGAGGTGGCGCGGGAACGCGCCGGTCGCGACGATCACGGTGCGGCCGCGGACGAAGGTGCCGTCGGAGAAGGCGACGCGCCAGACCGGGCGGTCGGGGTCGGAGCCCTCCTCGCGGGCGATCGACTTCGCGCCCTTCGACAGCAGCTCGGCGCCGAGGCGCTTCATCTGCTCCTCGAGCTTGAACGCGAGGTCGAGTCCGGCGATCGGCTCGGGGAAGCCGGGCACGTTCTCGAGGCCGGTCGCGAGGTTCAGCTGGCCGCCCGGGAAGCGGCTCTCCAGGACCACCGTCTTCAGTCCGGCGCGCACGCCGTAGATGCCGGCGGTCATCCCGGCGGGGCCTGCGCCGCACACGACGAGGTCGTAGAGCGCGTCGGCGCCTTCGCCGACCCGCTGCGGGGCGGGGTCGGGCACCAGGATCCCGGCGGGGGCCTTCTGGGTCTTTGCGGCGGTCGTGGTCGCGGCGTCTGCTGCCATGGTCGTCTCCTCGCGGCGCCGCTTCGCCGCGGCGCTCCTGTTTCCGAACAGGACCGACCCCGTTCCTCCGAACCGGGCCGGTCCTCGTCCTCTGCCTATGACGGGCGGACCGTCCGTCCGCCCCGGGAGGTCCGGGTCAGGCCTCCTCGTCGTGCGTCGCCGGGGGCGGCGGCGCCGCCGCGGCGGCCGCGGCGCTGATCTCGAGCAGCGCCTGGTACTTCGTGAGCACCGCGCCGGCGAGGCGCTCGCGGAAGCGGGAGTTGATCGGGTGCGCGATGTCCTTGTACTCGCCGTCCGGCGTCTTGCGGCTGGGCATCGCGATGAACAGCCCGTTCGCGCTCTCGATCACCTTGATGTCGTGGACCACGAAGTCGTTGTCGAACGTGACCGAGACGACAGCCTTCATCTTCCCCTCTGAGTCGATCCTGCGGATGTTGATGTCGGTGATCTCCATCGTCGCGACCTCCTTCAGCTGCGGGTGGGGTTGCTGTGGGTCCATTGTATCCCAACCGGGGGGGAATTGCACCCGAGGCGTGCACCGTGGGTGGACGGCGGACCGTCGCGCGGGGCGCTCCCCTCGCCCCCGCCCCGTCCGGCCGCACGCGCCCCGCGCCTTGCCCCTTCCGCCCCCAGAGGCTATGATGGGCGGGAAAGGCAGGTACGACGCGAGATGGCCCCTGGCACCCCGCACGAAACCCTCTCCGCCCTCGCCCGCGGCACGCGCATCCACTTCGTCGGCGTCGGCGGCATCAGCATGGCGGGGCTCGCCGAGATCGCCCTGTCGCGCGATCTGTCCGTCTCCGGCTCCGACATGCACCCCTCCGCCCGCACCGCGCATCTCGCCGCCTGCGGCGTGCGCTTCCACGCCGGCCACGACGCGGCGACCGTCGACGCCGAGGCCCCCGCGATCGTCGTCCACACCGCGGCCGTGCACCCCGACAACGTCGAGCTGGTCCGCGCTCGCGAGCTCGGGCTGCGCGTCGTCGACCGCGCCTCGTTCCTGGGCTGGCTCACCGAGGACTTCCCCGCCGTGATCAACATCTCCGGCACGCACGGCAAGACGACGACGACCGCCCTGTGCGCGCTCATGATGATCGAGGCCGGGCTCGACCCGACCGTGCACCTCGGCGCCGAACTCGAGGGATTCCACGGCTCCGTCCGCGTCGGGCGCGACGCCGGCTCCGGCTCCCTCGTCTCCGAGGCGTGCGAGTACACCGGCAGCTTCCTCAAGTCCAAGTCGACGACCGCGGCCGTGCTCAACATCGACTACGACCACGTCGACTGCTTCCGGGACATCGACCACACGATCGACACCTTCGTGCTGTTCGCCGACGGCCTGCCCGAATCGGGGCACCTCGTGGTCCCCGCCTTCGACCCCAACGTGCGCACCATGGTCGCCCGCCTCGCCGCCCTGCGCGCCCGGGACGGCCGGCCGATGCCCGAGGTCGTGACGTTCGGCATCGGGGACGGCTGCGCCGACCTCGTGCCGTCCTCCCCGTCCGCCCCCGCGGCCGAGCCCGCGCCCCTCTCCTTCTCCTGCGTGAACCTCACCTACCCCGGCGGCTTCCCGGAGTTCGACATCTGCCGCGACGGCGTCCCCTTCGCGCACGCCGCGATGAAGGTGCCCGGCGACCACAACATCCTGAACGCCCTCGCCGCGGCCGCCTGCGCCGAGCGCAACGGCGCCTCCGCCGCCGCGATCGAGGCCGTCCTGTCGCGCTACACGGGCGCCGAGGGCCGCTTCAGCGTCAAGGGCACGTACCGCGGGGCGACCGTCGTCGCCGATTACGCGCACCACCCCGCCGCCGCCCGCGCGACGCTGCGCGCGGCCGCCCGGATCCCGCACGGCCGCACCTGGGTCGTCTTCCAGCCGCTGACCTACAGCCGCACGCGCGTCCTGTTCGACGACTTCGTCCAGGCGCTGCTCCCGTGCGAGTGGGTCGTGTTCGCCGAGATCTTCTCCGACCGCGAGGTCAACAAGCACGACATCAGCAGCCGGCAGCTCGCCGAGGCCGTCAACCACGCCGGCGGCGCCGCCGAGTTCGGCGAGGACTTCGACGACATCGTGCGCCGCCTCGACGCGCGCGTGAAGGCGGGCGACCTGGTCCTGGTCCTCGGCCCCGAGGACATCCGCTCGCTTGCGGACCGGCTCGTGCATTCCCCGGAGGGCGTACCCGCCGCGGGGTGAGGGGGAAGTTCTGGCATCCATTTGCCAGCACTTCGGAAAGTCGGCAAGTTCTGGCATTCCGTTGCCAGAACGAGCGTAATTGTCCGATATTAGCATTCCGATGCTATTTGTTCAGCGCGCGGGTAATGTTTAGCACTATATTGCTAATAATATCGCTCATATGGAATTATTAGCAGTTCTTTGCTAAAACTTGCACATTCCTTTCCGCCGCCGTATGATGGTGGCGAGGCACAGATGCCTCATTGGAGGAGGAATCGCATGGTCGATCGCAGGAACTACATGGACTGGCTGATTGCCTTCCAGGAGAAGCGGCTGATCAAGGTCGTCACGGGCATCCGCCGCTGCGGCAAGTCGACGCTGTTCGAGATGTTCCAAGGCCACCTCCGATCCCAAGGAGTACCGCCCGACCGCATCGTCGCCGTCAATCTCGAGGACCTCGATTCCTATGGGCTGCGCGACCCGCATGCCCTGCACGCCTTCGTCAAGGAGCGGATCAAGCCGGACGGCACGACGTTCGTCTTCCTCGATGAGATCCAGCATGTGCGCGATTATGCCGACGCCGTCGACAGCCTCTACATCCGACCGGGCGTCGATCTCTATCTGACGGGCTCCAACGCGCACTTCCTATCCGGTGAGATCGCCACGTCCCTCTCCGGACGCTATGTCGAGCTCCGGATGCTGCCGCTTTCGCTGAAGGAATATCGAGATTTCACCCACGGCGGAAGCGACCTGAACCAACTGTATCTCGATTACCTGCGGTTCAGTTCATTCCCCTACGCAGCGGAACTCGGAAAGGATCCCGACGCGGTCGGCATCTATCTGGACGGCTTGTTCAGCACGGTCGTCCTAAAGGACATCGCCGCCCGGAACCGGACCTTCGAGTACCCGAAGCTCGAACGGGTCATCCGGTTCCTGTTCGACAACGTCGGAAACCTATGCTCTCCGAAGCGGATCGGAGATGTCCTCGGTTCGGAAGGCTCGCCGGTCTCGCAGCACACCATCGAGACCTATCTCGATTCGCTCCAGGAAAGCTTCGTCCTGTACCGCGCCGACCGCTACGACATCAGAGGCCTTGCGCACCTGAAGTCCCTCGCGAAGTACTACGCCGTCGACATGGCCCTCCGTTCCCGACTGCTCGGCATCCGCGGGGCGGATGCCGGCAGAGTGCTGGAGAACGTCGTCTACCTCGAACTGCTGCGACGAGGATACAAGGTCTACGTCGGCAAGGTCGACGACCTCGAGGTTGACTTCGTGGCGATGAAGGCCGGGGGGCTTCACTACGTTCAGGTCGCCGCGACCGTCCGCGACGTGCAGACGCTCGAACGGGAACTGAAGCCGCTCCGCCGGATCCGGGACAGTTATCCGAAGACGCTGCTGACACTGGATTTCGATCCGGATCAGGATTTCGAGGGCATCCTGAAGCGGAACGCGCTGGAGTGGCTTCTGGGCGACGCGATGTGATCCGATGCGGCCGTCCGGTACGGCGGAGGCACGACGCAGAACAGGGGCCCCGGCGATTCCGCCGGGGCCCCTGTTCTCCTTCAAGGAAGGCAATTGGCATGATCCCTCGCGCCTACCCCTCGGGCGACGGGTCGACGCCCGCGGCGTCCGGACCCGCCTTCGGCGCGTCCTCGACTTCGACCGGCGCCTCCGGCGCCTTCGCGGCGTCGCCCGCCGGTTCTTCGCCCTTCGCCGCGTCGCCCGCGGCGACCGCCTTCGGCTTCGCCTCGGGGTACGGCACGGCGCCCGGCGAGTTCGCCAGGTAGATCCGCTCGAAATCGTCCTTCTCGACCTTCTCTTGCTTCAGCAGCAGCTCGGCGAGGGCGTCGAGCGTCGCGCGGTGCTCGGTGAGGAGCTTCTTCACGCGGGCGTAGGCCTCGTCGATGATCCGCTTCACTTCCTCGTCGATCACGGAGGCGAGCTTGTCGCTGTAGTTGCGGACGTGCCCGTAGTCGCGCCCGATGAAGATCTCCTCGTCCGGCGTGCCGAACACGAGGTTGCCGAGCTTGTCGCTCATGCCGTAGCGCGTGATCATGTCGCGGGCGATCGCGTTGCACGACTGCAGGTCGGACGACGCGCCGGTGCTGATCTCGTCGAAGACGATCTCCTCCGCAGCGCGGCCGCCGAGGGAGACCATGATGTCCTCGATCAGCTGCGACTTCGTGTTGTAGTACTGGTCCTCGTCGGGCTTGTGCGCGGTGTAGCCGCCGGCCATCCCCGCGGGGATGATCGAGATGCGCTCGACCTTGTCGGTCGACGACGCGACGCGCAGCACGACGGCGTGGCCCGCCTCGTGGAACGCCGTCAAGCGGCGCTCCTTCTCGGAGATGATGCGGCTCTTCTTCTCGGGGCCGATCATGACCTTGAACACGGCCTCGGAGATGTCGGAGTAGACGATCTCCTTCGCGTTGCGGCGCGCGGCCAGGAGGGCGGCCTCGTTCAGCAGGTTCTCGAGGTCGGCGCCGGTGAAGCCGGGGGTGATGCGGGCGATCTCGCCGAGCTCGACCGACTTCGCGATCGGCTTGTTGCGCGCGTGGACCTGGAGAATGGCCTCTCTCCCGCGGATGTCGGGGCGGGAGACCACGATGCGGCGGTCGAAGCGGCCGGGGCGCATCAGGGCGGGGTCGAGGATGTCGGGGCGGTTCGTCGCGGCGAGGATGATCACGCCCTCGTTCGGCCCGAAGCCGTCCATCTCGACGAGCAGCTGGTTCAGCGTCTGCTCGCGCTCGTCGTGCCCGCCGCCGAGGCCCGCGCCGCGGTGGCGCCCCACGGCGTCGATCTCGTCGATGAAGATGATGCAGGGCGAGTTCTTCTTCGCGTTGTCGAACAGGTCGCGGACGCGCGAGGCGCCCACGCCGACGAACATCTCGACGAAGTCGGAGCCCGAGATCGAGAAGAACGGCACGCCCGCCTCGCCGGCGACGGCCTTCGCGAGCAGCGTCTTGCCGGTGCCGGGAGGGCCGACGAGCAGCATGCCCTTCGGGATGCGCGCGCCGAGCTCGGAGTACTTGCGGGGGTTGCGCAGGAAGTCGACGACCTCGCGCAGCTCCTCCTTCTCCTCGTCCGCGCCCGCGACGTCGCGGAACGTCACCTTGTTCTTCGCCGGGTCGTTCAGGCGCGCGCGGCTGCGGCCGAAGCTCATCGCGTTCTTGCCGTCGTTCGACTGGCGCATGAAGGTCATCCAGAGGAAGACCATGAGCCCGAGCATCAGGAGCAGCGGGATGAAGTTCAGCCAGATCGAGTAGTCGGCGGGCGCCGCGTAGTCGAAGCCCGCGATCTTCCCGTCCTCCACGGCCTGGGTCAGCGTCGCGCGCAGCGACTCGCTCCACTCGTACGGGAAGCTCACGGCGAGCTCCTCGGTCTTGCCGGAGTCGATCGGCGCCTTCAGGGTCACGATCAGCGTCTGCCCCTTGATCGACACGCTCTTGGCGTTGCCGGCGTCGATCTGGGCGAGCGCGTCGGTGTAGGTGTGCGGCGTGGCGGGGTTCAGGCGGTTCATCCCGAATGCCAGGATCAGCACGGCGATCAGGGGGAACAGATAGAATCCGAGGCCCTTCAGCCCGGATCCCGGCTTCTTGCTGGTGGCGGCGCTCATGGGGTTCCTCCTTGTCCGTCGTCGTCGGTCATGACCCGGACGTCCGGAAGGTTCCGGTACCGTCCGTCGAGGTCGAGGCCGTATCCGACGATGAACGCGTCCGGGATCTCCATCCCGACGTATTCGACCTCCACGGCCACCTTCCGCCGCGCGGGCTTGTCGAAGGCGGCGCACACGGCGATCGACGCCGGGTGGCGCGTGGAGAGCATCTCCTTCAGGTAGCGGAGCGTGAGCCCCGTGTCGACGATGTCCTCGACGACGATCACGTGCTTGCCGGCGATGTCGGTGTCGAGGTCGCGCAGGATGCGCACCGTGCCGGTCGTCTCGGTGCCCGCCCCGTAGCTCGAGACCGACATGAAGTCGATCTTCACGGGCACGTCGAGGTGGCGCATCAGGTCCGACAGGAAGACGCAGGCGCCCTTGAGGACGCAGACCAGGAGCACTTCGCGCCCCTGGTAGTCGCGGCTGATCCGCGCGCCGACGGTCTCGACCATCCGTGCGATCGTCTCGCGCGAGACCAGGACCTCTCCGACTCTACGGGCCATCCCCGGGCCTCCCCGCCCTGCGTGCGGCGCGCCGCTTCTCCGGTGCGCCCTTCTCCGCGGTCCGCGTCAGGGCGATGCGGACCCGTCGACCGGTGCCGGCTTCCGCTCCCGCGTCCGCCGAACGCGCGGAGGCGTCGGCGTCGGCGGCCACTCCAGGCACCCAGAGCGCGCGGCTCCCGGCGGCGATCACGGGAAGCCCGTCGCGGTCCTCGCGCGGCACCTTCCGGTCGATCAGGAGCCTCTTCAGGGTCCGGCGTCCCGACCCGCCTTCCGGCCGGGTCCAGTCGCCTTCCCTTCGGAGCCTGATGACGCTCCCGGACAGCGTTTCCGCCCGGAAGCACCATGTCCAAGGAGTATAAACCATCTCCCCGGGTTTCTCAACGAAACGGGCCTCGAAACGCCACCCTCCGGGCATCTCCGTCACGCCCGGCACGGAAAGCGGGGTCCCCTCGGCCGGACCGGCGTCCGGCGCGGTCGCGGAGCCGCATCCGACGCGCCGCGAGGGCTCGGTTGCGGCGCCGGTGCCGTCGTCGGCGCCCGCCTGCGCCTTCGCGATCCGCAGCGTCCCGCGCGTCGTGCGCGCCTCGAGGCCGCCCGGCAGCGAGAC
>CAIXGU010000151.1 GCA_903919045.1 uncultured Eubacteriales bacterium
CCGCCGGGGCCGCCGGGACGCGGGCCGTAGGTGCCGGGAGCCGCCTGGCCGGTCGGATAGGGGGCGCGGGGACGATCGCCCATGTTGCCCGTCGCATACGGGGCGCGGGGACGATCGCCCATGTTGCCCGTCGCATAGGGCGCGCGCGGGCGGTCGTCCGGCGTGGCGATGTAGCCGGTGGAATACGGAGCCTTCGGGGCGGCGGGGGCCGCGGGCGCGGCGCCTTCGGCGGCCGGGGTTTCGGCTTCCGCGGCCGGTGCGGCGGGAGCGTGCGCCATCGCTGCGATCTCGTCGGCCTTCGCGGCCGGAGCGGCGGGGGCGTGCGCTGCAGGAGCGTGCGCGGCGGGCGCGTGTGCGGCGGGGGCATGCGTCGCAGCCGGCGCGGGCGCCGCCTCGGGCTCCGCCTTCGGGGCGTGGGCGGCGTGGCCGTGCTTCACGGTCGACGCGGGGGTCGCCTCGACGTGGACGGCCGCGGGAGCGGGCTCGACGTGCACGGCGGGTTCGGCCTTCGAGGTCGGCGCTGCGTGCGCGGGAGCGGCAGGGGCCGCGGGCTCGGCGTTGGCAGCGGACTCGGCCTTCGCGGCCGGCGCTGCGTGCGCGGGAGCGGCATGCGCAGGTTCGGCGTGCGCGGCGGAATCCGCCTTCGCGGCCGGCGCGGCATGCGCGGGCATCGCCGGAGCGGCGGCCTCGGCCGGAGCGGGCGCCGCGGGCGCGGCGGAAGCGGCCGGATCGGCCTCGGCGGCCGCAGGCTCCTTCGGGATCCGCTTGACCACCTTGACCTCGACGGTCGTCTTCTTGCCGGAGATGCCCTGCATCACGACCGTCGGACCCTTGTGGGCCTCGGGTGCCGGAGGGGGCGGGGGCGGCTCGGCGTGCGCGCCCTTCTTCGGAGCGGCCTTCGCCTTCTCCTTCTCGGGGGCCGGAGCCTTCTCGGGCTTCGGCTCGGGGGCGGGCGCGGCGGGCTTCACCGGATGCTGCGGCACTCCCTCGTCCGTGTGGACGAAGCCTGCGCGCAGTCCGGAAGCGTTGTCATCCTTCTTCACCATGGGGTTCCTGTCATCCTCCAGCATCCTGGTCGGTTCGGCGTTTGCCGCCGTCTTCCCTCTCCCTCGGTCGGTCCGGGTCCAGCGGTCGTTCCGCTCCTGCTCCGTCTATCCTCCCGGTTTCGCGGCCTCTCCGGCCGCCTCGTCGATCAGTTCCGTCAATCGGGCCGCGAAGCCCTCGTCGTTCACCGCTACGATCGCCCGGTCCGCCTTGCCGGAGAACCGGCCGAGCGATTCCTTCGTCCCGAGGATCCGGAACCGCGTCCGGAAGGTCCCCGTGAGCCGCCGGAACGTCTCCTGCGTTCCCGGCGAGGCGTCGGACGCGACCACGACGAGCCGCGCGAGGCCCTTCTGCATCGCCGCCCGGCAGGCCTCGTCGCCGGATGCGGTCCGCCCCGCGCGCGTCGCGAGGCCGAGGAACATCAGCGCGCGCTCATCCGGACCGGGCATCCCGGACCTCCAGCATCTGCGCGAGCGCGTCCGCGGTCGCCGCATCCAGGGTCCTCTTCAGGGCGCGGTCGAGCCGCTTGCCCTTGAGGGCCGCCGCAAGGCACGTCCGATCGGGGCAGAGATAGGCGCCGCGCCCCGGGAGCTTCCCGGTGCGGTCGACCGAAACCGGGCCCTCCGCCGGCGCGACGACGCGGATGAGCTCCTTCTTGGGCCTCATCGCGCGGCATCCGACGCACATGCGCTCGGGCACCCGCTTCAGGACGGTCTCCGGCATCCCGTTCTCCCCTCCCCGTTCCTACTTCTCGCCGTCGTCCGAGGGGGTCGGCGCCTCGACGCCGTCCACCGCCTCCGGGACTTCCGCGGGCGTCTCCTCGGGCATCTCCGCAGGCATCTCCGCGGGCGCCTCCTCGGGAGCGAGCTGCGCGGCCGCCTGCTCCGCCGCGGCGGTGAAGCGGGCCATCAGCTCGGCTTCGAGGGCCTCGCGGTACTGCGACTCGCTGCGGATGTCGATGCGCCAGCCGGTCAGGCGGGCAGCGAGGCGCGCGTTCTGGCCCTCGCGGCCGATCGCGAGCGAGAGCTGGTGGTCGGGCACCACGACGCGGGCGGTGCGCTCCGCCTCGTTGACCTCGGCGCGGATCACCTTCGCCGGGTTGAGGCTGTTGGAGATGAACTGCAGCACGTCGGGGCTCCACTGGATGATGTCGATCTTCTCGCCCATCATCTCGTCCATCACGGCCTGCACGCGGAGGCCGCGCTGCCCGACGCAGCTGCCGACCGCGTCGATGTTCTCGTCGCGGGAGGCGACGGCCATCTTGGTGCGCGAGCCGGCCTCGCGGGAGATCGCGACGATCTCGACGATGCCGGACGCGATCTCGGGCACTTCCTTCTCGAAGAGCTTGCGGACGAGGTTCGGGTGGCTGCGCGACACGTAGACGATCGGGCGGCCCTTCTTCTCGTCGACCTTGAGGATCAGGAACTTCATGCGCTGGTTGAAGTTGTACCCGTCGGTGCGGACCTGCTCGCTCATCGGCAGCACGGCCTCGGCGCGGCCGATGTCGACGATCACCTCGCGGCGGTCCTTGCGCTGCACGACGCCGACGGCGATGTCGCCGATCTTCGACGAGAACTCGTTCTGGATGCGCTCGCGCTCGGCGCTGCCCAGCTTCTGGTTGATCACGTTCTTCGCGGTCTGCGCGGCGAGGCGTCCGAAGTCCTGCGGCGACACCGACCACTCCATCTGGTCGCCGAGCTCGAACTCCTCGGAGAAGCCCTTCGCGACCTCGAGGGAGACCTCGGTGTTCTCGTCCGTGACCTCCTCGACGACGGTCTTGAGCAGGAACACGTTCATCTCGCCCGTCTCGCGGTCGACGACGGCCTTGATGTTGTCGGTGGTCTTCGCGTCGAACTCGCGCTTGTACGCGGCGACGAGGGACTCCTCGATCGCCTGGAAGAGGACCTCCGCGTCGATGCCGCGTTCCTTCTCGAGCATCTTGAGGGCCGCGATCAGTTCCGAATTCATGATTCCCCGTTCCTCCTTGCCTATCCTTGGCTCATTTTCCTAGAATCGCACGGCCTTGTGGATCTTCGCGATCTCCTCGGTCCGGAGGGAGAGCTCCCCGCCTCCGTCGAGCGCGACCGTCGCCGTGCCGTCCTTGAAATCCTTCAGCGTCCCCTCGAGCTTCTTCCGCCCGTCCTTCGCCTCGAACAGCGACACCGAGACGGCGGCGCCGAGGTTGCGCAGGAAATCCCGTTCCGTCCGGAACGGGCGCTCCAGGCCGGGCGACGACACCTCGAGGCTGTAGTGCCCGGGGACATCCATCCCCGCGTCGAGCAGCGGATCGATCGCCTTGCTGGCGGCCTGGCAGTCGTCGATCCCGACGCCGCCCGGCTTGTCGATGAAGAAGCGGAGGTACCACCCGGACCCCTCCTTCTTGTACTCGACGTCCACGAGCTCGAGTCCGAGCGCCTCCACGGCCGGCTGCGCCAGCGCGCGGGCTTCGTCCGCGATCCTCGTCTGTCCTGCCAAGCGCTCCACCTCCATGAAAAAGAGTGGGGTGAGCCCACTCTTCCGCGGTCGACTTCCGGTTGCAGGGTGACTATAGCACAATGCGTCGCACGGGCGCAAGACGAGCGGCCGTCGCGAACGCCAGGACGCAGGGCGTGGGCGGTCCGGGCGGCCTCCTTTCCCTCGGTCCCTCCCCTGTCCGTGCATCGATTCGATTTCTCCGATCGGGGGCTTGACATATCGGAGGGTCGTGCTATTCTGGCAGTAGTGAACGATGTTTAATAGTACTGAATGTCCACTACAGTACATCGCTCACAATCGAACATCATGCAGGAAAGGCGGCGATGCGATGAACATCCAGTTCAAGAAGGGCGTGCTCGAGCTCTGCGTCCTGTCGATGCTCCTCAAGGGGGATCGGTACGGGTACGACCTCTCGAGCAGCCTGACCGAGATCATCGCGATCTCGGACGGCACGATCTATCCCATCCTGCGGAGGCTGCGGACGGACGGCTACGTCACGACCTATCTCCAGGAATCGTCCGGAGGTCCTCCCCGCAAGTACTATCAGCTGACCGATACCGGACGCAGCGAACAGAAGGCGCTCGAGGAGGAATGGTCCCATTTCGTCGAACGCGTGGAGTCGATCGTGGCAGGAGGGCAGGA
>CAIXGU010000152.1 GCA_903919045.1 uncultured Eubacteriales bacterium
GAGACGCGGCCGGAAGCGGAAGGGAAGAGGAGGCGGAGACCATGGGACGGATCACGACGCGGGACATCGCCCGCACCATCGACCACGCGGTCCTGAAGCCGGAGGCGACGCTCGACGACGTGCGCGGCGCCTGCGCGACGGGCCGCCGGCTGGGGATCATGTCCGTGTGCTGCCGGCCGTCGGACGTGCCGGTCGCCGCGGCGGCGCTCGCGGGCAGCGGCACGCTCGTCTGCACCGTGATCGGCTTCCCGCACGGGACGACGTCGACGGCGGCGAAGGTCGCCGAGGTGCGGCAGGCCGTCGCGGACGGCGCGCGCGAGGTGGACATGGTCCTCAACGTCGGGCGCCTGCGGTCGGGCGACGAGGCGTACGTCGAAGCCGACATCCGCGCGGTCGCCGAGGAGGCGCACCGCCTGGGCGCGATCCTCAAGGTGATCCTCGAGACCGCGCTGCTGGACGACGCCCAGAAGGCCGCGGCCTGCCGGGCGAGCACGCGCGCCGGCGCCGACTTCGTGAAGACGTCGACCGGCTTCGCGGGCGGCGGCGCGACGATCCCCGACCTCGTGCTGATGCGGCGCGAGAGCGGTCCGGCGCTGGGCGTCAAGGCGTCCGGCGGGGTCCGGGACCTCGACGCGGCGCTCGCCGCGATCGCCGTCGGCGCGACGCGCATCGGCACGTCCTCGACGGAGGGGATCCTCGCGGCGGCGGCGGAGCGCGAAGCGGCCGGGACGCTCGTCCTGCCGGCGCGCGAGGACGTCGCGGCGCAGGCGGACGCGATCCGCGCGACGAAGGCGTACTAGGGCGCCCCGCGGACCGGGCGCGGCGCACCGACAGCGGCGCATCGGGCGGCTTGCGCGGAGGGACCGCGCGGCGTATCATACGGACCACACGAGGGGAGCTGGCTGCGCGGCCGGCTGAGAGGGCGCCCGGAGGCGCCGACCCTGCAGACCTGATCCGGGCAATGCCGGCGAAGGGACGTCGCATCGCATCGCAGGATGGCATCGCGTCCCCCGTCGGCCCCCGACGAGGAAAGGACGGACCGCCATGACGGATCCCGAAACCAACGCCACGCCGACGCCTTCGCCGAAGCGCGCCTCCGCCGCGGCGCAGCGCGAGGCGACGCGCGCGCTCGCCTACGGCGGGATGGCCGTCGCGCTGTCCTCGGTGCTGTCCCTCGTCGTCGTCTTCTCGATGCCGCAGGGCGGCTCGGTCACGGCGGCCTCCATGCTGCCGGCCGTCTTCTTCGCCCTGGCCTTCGGGCTGCGCTGGGGCGTGCTCGCGGGGCTCGCGCTGGGACTCGTCCAGATGCTGCTGCCGGGCGCGTACATGGTCCACCCCCTCCAGGCCCTCCTGGATTATCCGCTCGCCTTCGCCTCGCTCGGCGTCGCCGGACTCTTCGCCCTCCCGGCGAAGAAGCGCACCGAGAGCCCGGAGCTCCTCCGCCGCGTCGCCCGCCTGCCGCTCTGGGCGCCCGTCGCCGGGACGTTCGCCGCGATGGCCCTGCGCACCCTGTTCCACGTCCTCTCGGGCGTCGTGTTCTTCGCGTCGTATGCGCCGGAAGGGCAGGACGTCTGGCTGTATTCTCTGGCTTACAACGGCAGCTACATGCTCCCCGAAGCCGTCGTCACGACCGTTCTCCTGACCGCCTTCCTCGCGGCCCTGCGCCGCGCCTGGCGCACGCCCTCTGTGCTATAATTCGACAGGCAAAGCAATTTCCCCAGGGAGGGCCCCGGATGCCCCGCGTCGCAATCGCCGCCTGCCCCGACTACCAGGACGACCGGGTGTCGGCCGCGGTCGAGGCGGCGCTGTCCGCGCTCGGCGACGACATCGTCGTGCGGCCCGGCGAGCGGCTCCTCCTGAAGCCCAACCTCCTGTCGGCCGTCGGGCCCGACCGCGCCGCGACGACGCACCCCGCGGTCTTCTCGGCCGTCGCCCGGGCGCTCGCCGCGCGCGGCGCCGTCCTCTCCTACGGCGATTCCCCCGGCATCGAATCCCCCGAGCGCGCCGCCCGCGCCTCCGGGATCGCCGCGGCCGCCGAGGCGCTCGGGATCCCGCTCGAGGACTTCACGCTCTCGGAGGCGGTCGAGAACCCGGAAGGGCGGGTGCTCAAGTCGTTCCAGCTCGTCCGGGCGGTCCGCGCCGCGGACGGCCTCGTCGACCTCCCGAAATTCAAGACGCATGCGCTCTGCACGCTCACCGGCGCGGTGAAGAACCTGTTCGGCTGCATTCCCGGCACCCTGAAGGCGAAGGAGCATGTGCGCAATCCCAGCGCCGAGTCCTTCGCCGCCATGGTCGTGGACCTAGCGGCGTACCTCCGCCCGCGGCTGTGCGTCATGGACGCCGTGGTCGGGATGGAGGGGAACGGGCCGCGCAGCGGGACGCCGCGGAGGGTCGGGCTGATCCTCGCGTCGACCGACCCCGTCGCGATGGACGCCGTCTGCGCGGCGCTCGCGGGCCTCGCCCCGGCGGCCGTCCCGACGACGCGCATCGGCGGGGAGACGGGCCTCGGCGTCGCCGACCTCGAGCGCATCGAGGCCGTGTTCTTCCTGCCCGCTTCGATGGAGGCCGCCGTCGCGGCGCAGCGGGAGTGCCCGGACGCGCCGCGGCCGACGCCGCCGTCGGTCTCCGGCACCGCGGCCGTCGTCCTCGCCCCCATGCGGCTCCCGGACTTCCGGCTGCCCGACGCGGAGCGCTCGACGATCCGCTTCGTCACGACGAAGGGCGTCCGCTTCCTGCGGCGCGCCGTCCTGAACCGGCCGACGATCGACCCGGAGCGCTGCACCCGCTGCGGCGCCTGCGTGCGCGCCTGCCCCGTGGAGCCGAAAGCGCTGGCCGCCGACGGGCCGCGCGAGGTCCCGCACTACGATTACAGCCGCTGCATCCGGTGCTTCTGCTGCCAGGAGTTCTGCCCGGCCGGCGCGATCGACGTCCGCAAGGCGCCGCTCGGCTTCCTGCTGGGGCCGAAGTCGGTCCTGCCGATCTGAACGGGCGAAGGAGGGGAGGACGATGCGGATCCGGGAGATGCGCGAGGAGAAGGAACGGGACCTGTCCCCGTTCGCCGCCCGCAGCGCGCAGTCGCGGGGGCGGCTCGTCCCCGAGCCGAAGTGCGACGTGCGACCCGACTTCGAGCGCGACACCGGGCGCATCCTGTATTCGCTCGACTTCCGGCGCCTCCGCCACAAGACGCAGGTCTTCTTCAACCCTCAGAACGACCACATCTGCACGCGGATGGAGCACGTCCTGCACGTCGGGTACATCGCCAACACGATCGCCCGCGCCCTGAACCTCAACCCCGAGCTCGTGCAGGCGATCGCCCTGGGCCACGACCTCGGCCACGCCCCGTTCGGGCACAGCGGCGAGCGGCGGCTGAACCTGCTGCTGCAGGGCGTCGACCCGTCGCTCTCCTTCGAGCATGAGACGCACGGCCTGCGCGTCGTCGACCTGCTCGCCGTGCGCTCCGCCGGTGCGGCCGGCGAGGACGGGGACGGAGAGTCCCGCGGCGGGCTCAACCTGACCTTCGAGGTGCGCGACGGCATCGCGAGCCACTGCGGCGAGACCTACGGCGAGAACCTGCTGCGCCCGGACCGCGCCCGGACCGAGGCCGACCTGCACCGGCCGCGCGCCGAGCGCGGCATGCCCGGGACCCTCGAGGCCTGCGTCGTCCGCATCTCCGACCGCATCGCCTACGTCGGGCGCGACATCGAGGACGCCGTGCGCGCCGGCATCATGGCCGCCGAGGACATCCCGCACGCGATCTCCTCGACGCTCGGCCGCACCAACGGCGAGATCATCGACGCGCTCGTCACCGACATCATCCGGAACAGCCTCGGCAAGGACGAGATCCGCCTCGGCGCCGAGGTCGGCGAGGCGATGGAGGCCCTGCTCCATGAGAATCTCGCCCGCATCTACCGCTCCGAGAAGATCAAGCGCTACGAGAAGACCGCCGACAACATCGTCGAGGGCCTGTTCCAGGCCCTGCTGCCCGTCGCGGAGGATCCGGAGCGCCCGGTCGACCCCGCGAACCGCACGCTCTCCGGATTCGCGACGTTCCTGCGGGAGCGGCGCGGGGGCGCCGGGGCGCCGCCCGCCCAGCGGGTCGCCGACTACATCGCGGGGATGACCGACTCCTTCGCGGAGAAATGCTACGAGGAGATCTACTGGTTCTAGACGGACCAGGAGGGGAGGAGGACCGATGGGCCGCCGCTCGAACCCGTTCTTCGCCATGATGCAGCGGATGCGCTTCATCCGCCGCTGGCCGCTCATGCGGAACACGCTCGCGGAGAACCTGCAGGAGCACAGCCTGCAGGTGGCCGTCACCGCGCATGCCCTCGCCGTGCTGCGCCGCACGCGGTTCCCCGTCGGCCCGGACGGCGCGCCGCGCGTGCTGCCGGACCCGGACCGCTGCGCCGCGATGGCCCTCTACCACGACGCGCCCGAGATCCTCGTCGGGGACCTGCCGACGCCGATCAAGTACTTCAACCCCGAGATCAGCAGGGCCTACAAGGACGTCGAAGGCGTGGCGACCCGCAAGCTTCTCGCGATGCTGCCCGACGACCTGCGCCCCTCCTTCGCGCCGCTGCTCGACCCCGACCGGTCGGACCCCGCGGTCGCGGAGGCCGCGGCGCTCGTCAAGGCCGCGGACCGGCTGTGCGCCTACACGAAGTGCCTCGAGGAGGGCGCGGCCGGGAACACGGAGTTCCGGACGGCGGCGAAGGCGATCGAGGCGACGGTGCGCGCGATCGGGATGCCGGAGGTCGACTGCTTCCTGGAGGAATTCGTGCCGGCGTTCCGGCTCTCCCTGGACGAACTGGAATAACGGCACGGCCGGCCGCGCCGGAGGAAGGATGGACTGCATGTTCCGCTTCGATTGGGTCTTCTGGGCCTTCGCGGGCTTCTCGCTGCTGATGGTGGGCTTCTGGGCCTGGCAGTTCGGCTGGGTGCTGCGCCACCGGCTGTGGAGCGAGCGCCCCGTCGGGCGCCTGCCGGACGAGGAGGGGATCGCCCTCACGTGGATCCACCCGATCAAGGACCTGGACTACAAGCTGCGCCGGAGCATCTCCTCCTGGGTGCGCCAGGACTTCGACGGCACGATCGAGCACGTCTTCAGCTTCCAGGACCCCGACGACGAGGCGATTCCGGTCGTCAAGGCGTTCCTCGCGAGCCGCGGGCTCCCGGAGACCGGGCGCGTATCCGCGAAGGTGATCGTGAACCCCGTCCTCCCGAAGATGAACGGGAAGACGTCGAACATGGTCCACGCCGTCCGCCTGGCCGCGCACGACCTGCTCGTCTTCAACGACAGCGACCTGCGCGTGAAGCGGGACTTCCTGCGGAAGATGGCGGGTCCGGTGCTCGCGGACCGCAAGGTCGGCATCGTGACGTGCGGGCAGATCAACTTCGGAGGACGCGATTTCTGGACGCGCTCGTTCACCTGCGTGCAGAACCACGAGACGGACCTGTACTGGGCGTTCTTCTGCTGGATGGGCATCGACGTCGGCATGACCGGCGCGGCGTTCTCGATGCGGCGGGAGACGCTCGAGGAGGTCGGCGGGCTCGAGGCGTTCGGCGCGTCGCTGCTCGAGGACATGCACATCGGCAACGAGCTCTACAAGCGCAAGTACAAGCTGGTCGTGGGCCCGTACCTCGACTGCCACGTGAACCGGATCGCCCGCGAGAAGACGTTCAACTACGCGAAGCGCATCGCGGTCGGCATCCGCGCGCACCTCGCGACCGACATGCCCTTCTTCCTGCTCGTGATCGGCTGGTACTGGTGGCTGCTGGTCGCCGCGGCGATCCTCGCGCGGCCCGACCTGCTCCTGCTCGTCGCGGCCTGCTTCGTGCTGCGCATCGTGCACGGCAACGTCATGCGGCTCGTGACGAAGAACGACCTCGTCTGGTACGACCTGCTGAACGGACTCTACTTCGACGTTCTCGCGATCGGCGCGCTCTTCTACGGCACCTTCGCCCGCCCCACCGTTTCCTGGCGCGGCATCCGCTACCGCGTCACGCCGCAGGGCTACATCGACTTCGACAACCCGATCGTCGAGGCCGCCGCGGTCGCGGCGCCGCCCGACATCGACCATGCGGACGAAGACGACAACGTGGAGGCGGTGCCGGACCATGCCACCGAGATCCCGCCGGCCGGCGAGAAGGACGAGTAGCCGGGTCGCGGCCCTGCGCGCCGCCTGCGGGTGCGCGGCGGCGGCGCTGGCCGTCGGGGCCGCGTTCGGCGCGCTCATCCTGGTCCTCCCCCCCCTGCGGACCGACGCGCCGCTCGCCGTCGCCGCAGAGTCGCCGACGCCGGACCTCGCCGGGATCCGCGCGCTCGTCCTCCGCACGATGCGCGCCGGCGGCGCCGCGGACGCCGGGGCGCAGGATGCGGACGACGCGTCGCCGTCGCCCGGGACCGACGCGTGGACCGGCGCCCTCGCGCGCGGCGAGCTCGCGCTCGCGGACCTGCTCCTCCGCGGCTTCACCGGCACGCGCTACCTGCTCGCGGGCGCGGACGAAGCCACCTTCGCGGCCGACGTGCACGCCGCCGTCCTGGACCGGGCGCCGACGGCCGCGGAAGCCGCGGACGCCGCCGCTGCGCTCGCGTCCGGCGACCGGCTCACCTTCCTCGCGCGCTTCCTCGCCCGGCCCGACGTCGCGGCCTTCTGCGCCGGACTCGGCGTCTCCCCGGGGACGATCCCCGCGGAGGCGCTCGTCCGCGCGAAGGCCGGCGGAAGTCCGGCGGGCGCGATCGCCGCCGCCGTCGCGGAGCCGCTGCCGCCGGACGGCGGCTACGCCTTCGGCACGCTCGGCTCGCGCGGGACCGTCGATCTCGGCGGACTCGACGGCCGCGTCGACTTCCTCGTGGACCGCCGCGTCGCGAACCAGGCCTTCGCGGGGTGGAGCGGGGAGGGCGGGGACGCCGCCGGGCCGCAGGCCTACGCGGTCTCCTGGGACGCCGACCTCGAGGCGCCAGGCCTCCACGCGACGGCCGTGCTCGCCCGACGCGCCGACGGCCGCGGCCTGAGGATCGACGGCGGGACGTACGCCGTCCCGCGCCTCCGGGACCTCGAGGCGGGCGCGGTCGTCGACGGGACCTTCGCGGAGGACGGCGCGCACGACTTCTATCGGGTCGCCTCCGGCGGTGGCTGGAACGCCCTCCGCGTCCTCGCGGACGGCACGGACGGCGTCCCGGCGGCCCTGCCCGCGCTCCGCGCCTTCCGCCGCGCCGGCGACCCGCTCGACGCCGCGGTCTCCTCAGGGGACGGCGTCGCGTCGCTCGGCGTCCGCACCGACGCGCCGGGCGCGATCTACCTGCAGGTCTCCCGCACGTCCGCGGACACGGTCTCCGGCGCGGGTGGGCGCGCCTCGGCGGCCCCTGCGTACCGGGCGGTCCTGGACGCCGACTTCGCCGTCGTCCGCGTCTGGACGGCGGCCGCCACCCTCCGCGA
>CAIXGU010000153.1 GCA_903919045.1 uncultured Eubacteriales bacterium
CGTGCGGGTGCGGGGGGTGCTCGTGCGGATGCGAGGTGCCGTGCGGCGGGGGCGGCGCCGTCTCGTCGGCGGCCGCGGCGGCCTCGGCGGCCGGGCGGACCCCCTCGACGAACCAGTCGGTCATGAAGTTGACGCCGCGGACGACGCGGCCGCCCTTCTCGCGCACCCGCCGCTCGACCTCGGCGCGGGTGAGGCCCGGGATGTCGCCGTCGATCGTGATCACGGTGCCGTAGAAGGGGTGGAGCCGGCGCGTGCGACCGCCGCGGCCCTCGCCCCCCGATTCCCGGGGCAGCGGGATCGTGATGCGGGTGAGCTCGCGGTCCTTGGGCGGGAGGTGCGCGCGCGAGGAGATCGGACTCATGCTCAGGCCGTACTTCGCGACCATCGCGGAGAGGTCGGTCTCCCCGCTCTCGAGGAGGATCCGGTTCACGATCTCCGCGCTGGCCTTCGCGTCCGAGCGCGCGTCGTGCAGGTCGAGGCGGATCCCGAGGGCGGCGGAAGCGGACGCGAGGCCCGCCTTGCGGCCCGGCGCGTACCGCTCGTAGATCTTCTGGGAGCACAGGATCGGGTTGTCGGGCGGCGCGGTGCCCTTCCGCTCGCAGAAGTCGCGGACGGATCGGGCCTCCGAGCCGGAATTGTGCGCGACCCACGGCCGGTCGCCGGCGATCGCGCGCAGCCTCGCGAGGATGTCGGCGAAGGTCGTCGCGTCCTGCACGTCGTAGGGGCGGATCCCGTGGACCTGGATGCTCGCGGGCTCGAAGAAGTCCGGGAACGGCCGGCACAGCCAATAGCCGGTCGTCGTCACGCGGCCCCGCTCGGCGATCGCGTAGCCGACGGCGCAGACGCTGCAGGGGTTGTTGTTCGCGGACTCGAAGTCGACGGCGATGAAGCGGGTGCCGGCGCGGTCGGCCTTCGCGAGGCGGCGGGCGGCGGGCCACAGGCGGAGCCGGTCGCGCAGCCTCATGGGCGGTCCTCCGGCTCCGCGCCCGACGCGGCGCCCGGCGCGAGGATGCGCTCGAAGATTACGACGTCGAGCAGCCGCCCGAACTTGCGGCCGACCTCGCGCAGCCGTCCGGCGGGCTCGTAGCCCATCCGGCGGAACAGGGACCCGCTGCGCTCGTTCTCCGCCGTCACCAAGGCGAGCAGCGCATGGAATCCCTGTCCGGCCGCGTAGCGCTCGACGAAGCGCAGGACCCGCGCCCCGACGCCCTTCCCGGTCGCGTCCGGGGCGAGGTAGATGTGGACGCTCGCCGTGGCGTCGTACGCCTCGCGCGGGCTGTAGCGCGAGATGCCCGCGTAGCCCGCGACGCGGCCCGTGGCGGGGTCCAGCGACACGAAGGTGCGGCAGCGCGGGTCCGCGTGGAACACGAGTCCGCGCATCTCGTCGACGCCGAGCTCCGCGATGTGGAAGGTCGCGGTCGAGGAGACGACGTAATGGTTGTAGATAGCGAGGATCTCCGGCAGGTGCTCCTCCCGGACCTCCTCGAGCCGCAGTCCCTCCCACTCGTGCCGGACGGGCGCGTGCGCGGCGCTCACCGGTGGTACGTCCTTCCGAGGGCGCGCAGGAACGGCGCGGCGGTGCGGGTGAACGCCTCCGCGTTCTCGCGCGTGAAGCGGAAGCGCCAGTTGCCGTCCGGCTTCCCCGGCGTGTTCATGCGCGTGTCCGAGCCGAAGCCGAGGACGTCCTGCAGCGGCGCGACCGCGACGACCGCGGGCGAGGCCCACAGCACGCGCAGCAGCCGCCGCAGCGCCGGGCCCTCGGGTCCGCCCTGCGTCCAGCCCTCCGGCGCGATCCCGCAGTACTCGAACGTGCGGGCGCGCTCCTCCTCGCCCATGGCGAAGAGCCAGCCGAGCGTCGTGTCGTTGTCGTGCGTCCCCGTGTAGGCGATCGCGTTCCGCACGTGGTTGTGCGGGAGGTGCGTGCTGTCGGAGCCGTCGAGGAACGCGAACTGGAGCACCTTCATCCCCGGGAAGCCCGTCTCGGCGAGCAGGGCGCGGACGTCGGCGTCGATGTCGCCCAGGTCCTCCGCCACGATCGGGGCCGGTCCCATCGCCTTCTCCAGGGCGTGGAAGAGGTCCATCCCGGGCCCGGGGCACCAGGTGCCCTCTCGCGCGGTGGCGGCTTCCGCAGGAATCGCCCAGTACGCCGAGAGCCCTCGGAAGTGGTCGATCCGGACCGCGTCGTAGAAGCCGAGCGCGTGCCGCACGCGGCCGATCCACCAGGCGTACCCGTCGCGCGCGTGGCGCTTCCAGTCGTAGAGCGGCTGGCCCCAGCGCTGCCCGTCCGCGGCGAAGTAGTCGGGCGGGACGCCCGCCACGCGCGACGGCCGGCGGTCGCGGTCC
>CAIXGU010000154.1 GCA_903919045.1 uncultured Eubacteriales bacterium
CCCCACCTCGAACGCCGTCCGCGGGTCGGGCGCCCACTTCAGGTCGGAGATCATCGCGGACAGGCTCCGCAGCGTCGCGATCACGTCGCCCATCTCCATGCGCGCGGCGAGCGCCTTCATCCGCGCGAGCGCCGCGTCCGGCAGCCGCACGAGCGACTCCGGGTCGGGCGACGCCTTGCACACCATCACGTTCCGGAAATGCGCCGCGAGGTCCGACGCGAACCGCACGACGTCGCGCCCGTCCATCACGAGCCGGTCGACGAGCCGCAGCGCGCCCGCGGCGTCCCCGCCCGCGACCGCCTCCGCCATCTCGGCCATGAAGGCGTCGTTCACGATGCCCGCGAGCTCGAGCACCGCGTCCTTCGTGACCCGTTCGGGCGCGCTCGACAGGCACTGGTCCAGCAGGCTGATCGCATCGCGCATCGCCCCGTCCGCCAGCGACGCGATCGCGAGGTACGCGTCCTCGTCGACCGGCACGCCGGCGTCCTGCGCGATCTCCTTCAGGCGCCCGACGATGCCCTCCGCCGGGATGCGGCGGAAGTCGTAGCGCTGGCAGCGCGACAGGATCGTCGGCGGGATGCGGTGCGGCTCGGTCGTCGCGAGGATGAACACCGCGAACGCGGGCGGCTCCTCGAGCGTCTTCAGCAGCGCGTTGAACGCGCCCGTCGACAGCATGTGCGCCTCGTCGACGATGTACACCTTGTACTTCGCGCGGGTGGGGGAGAAGACGACCTCGTCGGTGATCCGGCGGATCGTCTCGACGCTGTTGTTGGAGGCGGCGTCCATCTCGATCACGTCGAGGATCGTGCCGTCGAGGATGCCCGTGCAGATCTCGCACGCGTTGCAGGGATTCCCGTCCTTCGGGTCGAGGCAGTTGATCGCCCGCGACAGGATCTGGGCCATCGTCGTCTTGCCCGTCCCGCGCGTCCCGCTGAACAAGTAGGCGTGGGCGATCCGTCCGGTCCGCACGGCCTGGCGCAGCGTCGCGACGACATGGTGCTGCTCCACGACCTCGTCGAAGGTCCGGGGCCTCCACTCACGGTACAGCGCCTTGCGACCCATCCTCGCGCCTCCTCGCCCCCCGGCGTCGCCGAACCGCCCGGTCCGCTCCCGGAGGCAGGCTTCCCTGCGGCACCTGCGGTGGACCGTTTACCGCTGCTTCCTTCCGGACCTCACGGGGTTCACGGGCCGCATCGCACAGGACCCACCCCCGGAAGCGGGCCGGGCGGTTCGGAGTCCGGGACACCCTGCCATTATAGCGTACGGGGGTTATCCCGGAAAGCGCCGCGTGCTATCATCGAGGTGCACGAACATCCCGCAGGACCCTACGGAGGACCGCCATGAAGGACCGGATCCGCAAGTTCCTCCTGCGCCTGTCGCCCGGCCCCGGCGGTCTCGCCGGCGTCGGACGCCGGCTCGCCGTCGAGACGCTGCTGATGCTCGGCGGGGCGGTGCTGTGCGCGTTCGCGGTCAACGTCTTCTACGTCCCCACGAAGCTCACCATGGGCGGCGTCAGCGGCCTCGTGTCGATCGTCTTCCAGCTGACCGGCCGCGGCGGGTTCCTGCCGTTCGGCGTCCTCGTGATGATCGCCAACATCCCGCTGCTGATCCTCGGCTGGCGGCACCTCGGGAAGCTCTTCGTCGTGAAGTCGCTCGTCGGCACGGTCCTCTATTCCGCCGCGATCGACGCCACGGCGGCGCCCTTCACGCACCTCTACGAGGCCTACATCAACCGCCCGCTCGAGGTCGGCCTGCCCGATCCGCTGATCTACTGCATCTTCGGCGGCATCGTCTACGGCGTCGGCCTCGGCATGATCTTCCGCGCCGGCTACACGACGGGCGGCACCGACATCCTCGCGAAGGTGATCAAGAAGCACCACCGCACGTTCAGCCTCGGGCAGTTCATCCTCATGATGGACATCGCCGTCGTCCTGTGCGCCGCGATCGCCTATGCCGCGGAGCCCGGCCCCAGCATCCTGCTGGCGATGTACTCCGGGATCGCCCTCTACCTCACGCAGCAGCTGACCGACCTCGTGATCGAGGGCTTCGGCTACACGAAGGCCGCGCTGATCATCTCCGACCGCGCCGCCGAGATCTCCGTGCGCATCATGGCCGACCTCGAGCGCGGGGTCACGGGCCTGCACGGCCAGGGCATGTACACCGGCACGCAGAAGGAGGTCCTCCTGTGCGTGCTGCCGCAGAGCCAGATCATGGCCCTGAAGCGCCTCGCGAAGGGCATCGATCCCGACGCCTTCATGATCGTCGTGGATTCGCGCGAGGTCCTCGGGGAAGGGTTCGAGGGAATCGAGATCTAGCTTCCGTCAGCCCGGCGCGACGCCCGTCGCCGCCGTCTGCACGTAGTCGTAGAGCGCCTTCGCGACCTCCGCCGTGAACGCGTGCGCCTTCGCGATGCTGCCGCTCTCCGTCGTCACGACGACGACGAAGGGCTCGGCGGCGAAGACGATGCCGACGTCGTTCTCGGTGTAGTAGGCGCTGTTCGTCCCGATCTTGTGGGCTACGACGACCTCCTTCGGCAGGAGGTTCGGGATGCTGTAGTCGAACGACGTGTGCGCGAGGTCGTCCATCAGCGGCCCGTAGGTCTCCGGGTCGTCGCTCCAGCGGCCGTAGAGGTCGACCGCGAGCTTCCCGAGGGTGTCCGCGCTGATGCGGGCGCGGCCGGATTTCGTCGCGCCCTTGTAGTCCACGTACTCGACGCGCGTCCGATAGCCCACGGTGCCGCCGACGGTCCCGAGGTACGCCTCGTTCACGGCGTCGATGCCGCCGAGCCGCCGGAGGATCATGTTGATCGCGCAGTTGTCGCTGATCCGGATCGACAGGCGCGCCGTCTCGCGCACGCTGTGCTGCGTGCCGTCCGGCTCGTTCTGGATCGTGCCCGTGCCGTACTCGAGGTCGCCGGTCGGATAGGCCCGCTTGTCGAACGACAGCATCTCGTCGAGTGCGACCATCCCGGTCTTCACCTGGCTGTAGAGATACGTGTCGATGCCCATCTTGATGCTGCTCGCGGCGACGAACGGGTCCCCGGCGTGCAGCCCCCACGTCTCGCCGGTCGCGAGGTTCTCGTAGTAGATCGCGTACCGGCCGGCGGGCATCGCGGCGAGGCGGGAGGAGAGGTCGGCCTGGATCGACGCGAACAATGCGGCGCGCTCGTCGGCGGGGAGGCCCGCCGGCGTCGGGGTCGCGTCGGCGCCGGGCGTCGCGGTGGGGCCGTCGGACGGAGAGGCGGCGCCGGTCGCCGTGACGCCGGCGGTCGGCGAGGGCGTCCCGGTCGGGGGAGGGGGCAGCCAGCCAAGCGCGCGGCCGGCGACGTAGAGGACGGCGGAGAGCGCGGCGAGAACGAGGACGGCCGCGAGGGCGAGGGAGAGGATGCGGCGGCGGCGCATGCGGCGGCTCCGTGCCTTCCCGGGCGCGACCCATTCGCGGCGCAGGTCGAGGCCGCGCAGGTCCTCGCGCGGGGCGGTGACGATGCGGCGGGCGTCGGGACCCTCCCGGCCGTCGGCGAGCGCCGAGCGCGTGCGCCGGTCCGCGCGGTCCGCGCGCTCCGCGGCCCGGTCCGGCGCAGGCGCCTTGCGGGCGGGATCGGGGCTGCTGTGGTTCTTCTTCACGGGAGCCTCCGGGTGCCGAAAGAGCACAACATATGGGGAGCCATGGCGATTATACCACAACGGATGGTGCCTTTCCGTTGACGGAAGGGCCTCCGCGCAGTACAATCATAGGTGCGCGGGAACCGTCCGCGGAAGCCCCCGCGACGCATGCGAACTCCATTCGAAGGCACTGGATGACGACACAGGAGGGTTCCGCCATGATCGTCCGCACCGAGCTCGACAAGTGCAGGGAAGGCCTCGAGGCCAACATCGGCAAGAACGTCCGGCTGCGCTCCAGCGGGGGACGGAAGAGGACGATCGTCCAGGAAGGCGTGCTCGAGAGCTGCTATCCGAATCTCTTCATCGTCCGGTGCCACCGCAAGAACCAGTACCAGGAGACCGTCTCCTTCAGCTACGTCGACGTCCTGACCCACGTGGTCGAAGTCGCCCTCACGGCCGACGCCGAGGCGCCGCTCGTCCTCTCCTTCGCCCACTGACCCGGAACCCGCCCGCGACCGACGGACCCGCCGCGAACCGGCGGGTTCTTTCGTTCCCGGCTCCGGACGGTCCTCCGGCACCCGGTATCGTCCGGGACCCCCGCATCGGCTATAATCGACGTGCGAAGGAAAGGAGGAGCCGACCTTGGACCGCATCGCCCTCGCCGCGCCCGCCAAGATCAACTGGTCGCTCGACGTCGTCGGGAAGCGGCCGGACGGCTACCACCTGCTCGCGACGGTCATGCAGGCCGTCTCCCTGTCCGACCGCGTCGACGTGGAGCTCCGGCCCGCCGCCGAGGGGCTCTCCCTCGCCTGCGACGTCCCCGGCATCCCGTGCGACGCCCGCAACACCTGCCACCGCGCGGCCGCCCGCTTCCTCTCCCTGGCCGGACCCGCCGGACGCACCGGCGTGCGCGTCCGCATCGCGAAGCGCATCCCCGAGGCCGCCGGCCTCGCGGGCGGGAGCACGGACGCCGCGGCGACCCTGGTCGCGCTGGCGCGCCTGATGCCGGGCGCGGTGTCCGCCGCGGACCTCGCCGAAATCGCCGTGGCCACGGGCGCCGACGTCCCGTTCTGCCTGTTCGGAGGCACCGCCCTGTGCGAGGGGATCGGCGAGATCCTGACGCCGCTCCCGGCGTGGGAGGGCATCCCGCTGCTCCTGCTGAAGCCGCCGTTCGGCGTCTCCACGCCCGCCGCCTTCCGCGCCCTGTCGCTCGACGCCCTCGAGGACCGTCCGGACACCGCCGCGGTCTGCCGCGCGGTCGCCGCGCGCGACCTCGCCGCCCTCGACCGCGCCGCCGGGAACGTGCTCTGGCCGGTCGCCCGCGACGAGCACCCCGCGCTCGGCGCCGCGCTCGAAGCGCTGCGCGCCGCGGGCTCGGCCGTTGCGCGGCTCTCGGGCAGCGGACCGACCCTGTTCGCCGCCTTCGCCGACCCCGACGCCCGCGACCGCGCCGCCGCCTCGTCCGTTCTCGACGCCCTGCGCGGCGCCGGCTGGTTCCTCGCTCCCTGCGCGACGCTCGCGCACGGTCCTCAGGAGGTGGACGCATGAAGCATCGCGCGCCGCCGCCCGATCCCGCGCGCCGCGAACCGTCGCCGACGCCCCGCATGCCCGGCGTCCCGCCCGGACCGAATGCGCGACGCCCGTTCACGCCCGCGCACCGGATCGCCCTCTTCGTCGCCGTCGGCATGCTGGTCGCCCTCGGCGCCGCCACGATCGTCTTCGGGATCCCGTCGGCCCCGCCCGGCCCCACGCCCACCGCCGCGCCGACGGCGACGCCCGCGCCGACCTCCACTCCGACGCCCGTCCCGCCGTCCCCCACCCCCGAAGGCTACGGCACGGTCCGCGTCCTCGACGTCGGCGACGTGATCCTCCACGACGCCGTGATCAAGGGCGGCCTGCAGCCGGACGGCACCTACGACTTCTCGCGCTTCTTCGCGACGCTCGGGGACTTCGTCGCCGCCGCGGACGTCTCGATCTTCGATTTCGAAGGCACGCTCGCCGGACCGCCGTACTCCGGCTTCCCGTCGTTCAGCGCCCCCGACGCCGTGGCGAAGGACCTGTCCGACGCCGGCTTCGACGTCGCGGCCACCGCGAACAACCACAGCTACGACAAGGGCGTGGCCGGCTTCCTGCGCACCGTGCAGGTCCTGCGCGACGCCGGACTCGCCGTGGCCGGCACGCGCCGCGCGGCCGACGAGACGCCGTTCGCCCTGATCGAGCGCAACGGCATCCGGGTCGGCATCTCGAACTACACTTGGGAGACGCCCTCGTACGACGGCCGCAAGCACCTGAACGGCATCACGCTCGACCGCTCGGTCGAGGACCTCGTCGACAGCTTCAATCCCTACGGGAACGGCCTCGATGCCGCGATCGCGGGCATGGCCGCCCGCGAGAAGGCGATGAGGGACGCGGGCGCCGAGCTGACCGTCTTCGTGCTCCACTGGGGCGAGGAGTACAAGCCCGTTCCGTCGGCGTACCAGACGAGGATGGCCCGGGCGCTCTGCGACGCCGGCGTGGACGTCGTCTTCGGGCAGCACCCGCATGTCGTGCAGCCCTTCGAGGTCGTCCGCTCGTCCGACGGGACGCACGAGATGCCGGTCTTCTATTCGATCGGGAACTTCGTCGGCAACTTCGTCTACGATACGCACGGGACGAACGGGTACAGCGAGGACGAGCTGGTCGTATCGGTCACGGCGGTCCGCGGCGCGGACGGGAAGGTCCGGGTCGTCTCGGCCGACTACCTGCCGACCTACTGCCTCAAGTTCAACGTCGACGGGGTGCGCCGCCATATGGCCATTCCGGCGACCGACCCGCGCGCGGGCGACTCGTATGCACGCATCCGGAAGGCGCTCGGCGCCTCGACCGGCACGGCGACCCTCCCGATCCGCGAGCGCACGGCCGACGGCGGCTTCGTCGCGCCGACGTCCGCCGCCTGACCGCCGGGCCTCGTCGGCCTCGATCCGCGGAATCAGGCCCCGTTCCCGGAATCAGGCCTCCGCGTCCGCGATGAGTGCGAGCGTGCGCGCGATCTCGACCGGGTGCGTCGCGTAGCGGGCCCGGACGCACCGCTTCTCGCATTCCTTGGGGTCGCAGTCCCCGCACGCGCGGTCGCCCGCCGCGGCGAGGAGCCGCTTCGCGCCGGCGAGGTTGCCGACCGCCGCCCTGCGCAGGATGCCGCGGATGTCGATCGGGCAGCCCTCCATGCAGGCGGGCTCCTCGCAGAACGCGCATTCGTTCGCGAGCGCCATGATCTCCCGCACGGCGGGCGAGCGTCCGGAGAGGACGTCGTCCCAGGTCGCGGGGCGGTCGAGGCGGGTCACCTGGTCCTTCCGCGCGGCGTCGTGGCGGAACGGCGGAAGGCCGTGCGCCTTCAGGACCGCGTTCGCCGCGGAGATCCCGGAGATCGTGACGGCCGGCGTGCCGGTGCCCATCGCGGTGGACTCGCCGCAGGCGTACAGGCCGGGGAATTCCGTGCGCGTATGGAGGCGCTTCAGGAGATGCTGCCCGATGCGCTGCTTGGGGCCGGCGACCGAGCCGCCCGGCTTCCCGAGATAGCGCTCGATCGTGGTCGGCGTCGAGACCTCGGCGTGCCGCAGGCCCCTGCGGAAGCCCGGGAACTTGCGGTCGAGCAGCGCGACGAGGCGCTCCGTCTCGGCCGCCTTGCGCTGCGCGTAGGACGCGGAGCGGTCGTCGGGCGAGCCGGGCGCGGGCCAGTCTCCGAAGGAGGGGCCGATGGCCATCACGGTGAGCAGCCCGGGCGGGCACAGGGTCCGGTCGTCGAGGCCGTTGACGTAGATCGTGACCTCGGATTCGTCGATCCGATCGGGGTTGCCGACGGCCATCACGATCGGCGGGGTCCCGGCGGGGATGCAGGCGGCGTCGACGGTCGCGTAGAGCACGACGCTGGGGTAGGAGGGCTCGAGCGCGGCCGCCCAGGCGCGGCGCCGGGGAGAGGAGACGGACGCGGGCACGAGGCGCGCGTAGAGATCCCAGACGTTGCCGGCGAACACGACGTCGCGGGCGTCGATCCGCTCGCCGCCGCGCAATGCGACGCCGCACGCGCGGCCGCCTTCGAAGAGGATCCCCTCGACCTCGCGCTCGTAGAGCATGTCGCCGCCGTGCGCCTCGATCGACTTCTCGAGGAGGCCGGGCAGGAACAGCGTGGAGCCGGCGGGATAGTAGCTGCCGCCGACGTGGTTGTCCACGAACATCACCGCGGCGAGGACGGCGGGCGTCTCGGCGACCGTCGTGTAGCAATAGGTGGACGTGAGCTTGTCGAAGAACCGGAGGATCGCGGGGTCCTTGAAGTAGCGCTTCAGGAGGCCTTCGGCGCTGCCGAGCATGAACGACAGGAAGCGAAGGTAGGAACCGGGATGCTTGCGGAAATTCGCCGCGGCCTCGTGCGGGTCGGTCTCGTCGGGCGTCGAGAACTGCGGGGTCTCGGCCATCACGTGGCGGTAGATCCTGTGCAGGTCGCGGTAGAAGCGGCGGATCGCCTCGCGGGAATCCGGGAAGGCGTCGCCGAGCTCCTCGGCGAACCGGTCGACGTCGGGGAAGAAGCGGATGCGCCGTCCCTCGAAGTCGACGGCGTAGAGGAGGGCGTGGCGCACGACCGCGATCGGCTCCTCGAGGCAGTCGAAGACGAAGCGGTGCGGGGCGAACCCGGTCGCGCCGAATCCGTAGCACATCGACGAGCCCTGGTCGAAGACCGCGCCGTCGCGCTTGAAGATGCCGCAGGAACCGCCCGGCTTGAAATTGCGGTCGACGACCGCGACGGACAGGCCCCGCTTCGCGAGCAGGGCCGCGGACGCGAGGCCCGCGAGGCCGGCGCCGACCACCACGACGTCGTAGGACATTGCGCACCTCCATGCTTCGGCGAAGGGGGTTTCCGGCCCGATTATAGCGGAGGGACGCGCCGCCGGGGAAGTGGGTGCCTTCACGTTGACAGGCCCGGGGGGGCGCCGCTATAATCGGAATGCTTTTCGTCCGCCGCAATCCCCCTTTTGGAGGTAGCCCCCATGTTGATGACCTATCAGCCGAAGAAGAGGCACAGGGCCAAGGAGCACGGGTTCCGGAAGCGCATGAAGACGTCGTCCGGCCAGGACGTGCTGAAGAGGCGCAGGCTCAAGGGGAGAAAGAAGCTGTCCGCTTGAAAGACCGCAGTCCCTGTGGTCTTTCTCTTCCATGAAGACGACCGAGACCCTCAAGCGCAACCACGAGTTCACCCGCGTGTACAAGAAGGGGAGATACGTTCCCGGACGGCATGCGGTGATCCACTTCCTGCGACGCCCCGGCGGGCCGAACCGGCTGGGCGTCACCGTCGGGAAGGGCGTCCGGACCAGCGTGCAGCGCAACCGCCTGAAGCGGCTGCTGCGGGAGTGCTGGCGGGCGCTGGAGGACCGGACGGCCGCCGGCTACGACATCGTGCTCGTGGCCCGGGCCGGCGAGAAGGCTCCCGGGCTCCGGGAGATGGAAAGCGACGTGAAGGGCCTGCTCGCGAGGGCGGGGCTCCTCTCCGCGAAGGCGCCGGAAGGCGCGGGACGCGAGCGGGATGAAGCGGCTGCTGATCGCCCTGATCCGGTTCTATAAGGCCCAGATCTCCCCCTGGCTCGGGGCGAACTGCCGGTTCGTGCCGACCTGCTCGGAGTACGCGATCGACGCGATCGGGAAGTACGGCGCCTGGAGAGGCACGTGGATGGCCGCCTGGAGGATCCTCCGGTGCAACCCCTTCGGCAAGGGCGGCTACGACCCCGTCCGGTGACGGACACCCGGCCCGCCCCCCGTTTCCGGGCCGGAAGGACAAGGAGACCCGCGCATGGATGCGATCCTGCAGCCCCTCTACACCGCCTTCGGCTTCGTCGTGAGGCTCCTCTTCGACTTCTTCGGGAGCTACGGCGTCGCCGTGATCGTGTTCACGATCCTGCTGCGCGGCGCGCTGATCCCCCTCGGGGTGAGCCAGTTCCGCAACTCGGTCAAGCAGCAGGGGATGTCCGCGGACCTGCGCGACATCCAGCTCCGCTACAAGAACGACAAGGAGAAGCTCCAGCAGGCCCAGATGGAGCTCTACCAGAAGCACGGGTTCAACCCGCTGTCGGGCTGCCTCCCCTCGATCCTCCAGCTCGTGATCATCTGGCCGGTCTACCGCATCATCTCCGCCCCCTTGATCCACATCATGGGCGTGGCGAAGGAAGCGGTCGGCTCGGTCGTCTTCGGCAAGGACGGCGCCGTCACGGCCTCGTCCGGCATCGCGAAGATCCTGTTCGACCTCGGGCTGATCAACAACACCCAGGCGACGCAGGCGCAGACCTTCAACCTGCCCCTGATCGACGCGCTGCACAAGAGCGCGGACGCGCTGTCGCAGGCGGTCTCGCAGGGCTTCATGAAGGCCGAGCAGCTGCTCAGCCTGAACTTCCTCGGCCTCAACCTAGGCCTCGTCCCGGTCTACGACCCGAAGAAGCTCTTCGGCGCCGACATGGGCACCTGGCTGCCCCTCCTCGCGATCCCGCTGCTCGCCGTCGTCACGACCTGGCTGTCCATGCGGATCACCCAGAAGCTGATGCCGGGCGCGAACCCGCAGCAGTCGAAGGAACGCAAGGAGGAGCTCGAGCGCGCGAAGAACAACCCGGCGAAGAAGGGGCAGGACACGCCCGACGCTTCCGCCGGCATGATGAAGGGCATGCAGTGGTTCATGCCCCTGTTCACCCTCATGATCTCCTTCACGACGCCCGCCGCCCTCGGCTTGTACTGGATCGTGAACAACGTCATGAGCATCGTCCAGCAGTACATCCTGTACAATACCGTCGGCAAGAAGATGCCCGTGCCCGCCGCCGCGAAGGCCGGATCCGCTCCGGCCGCCGCGAAGGACGCCACGGACGACATGCCGGCGCTGAAGGGATAGGAGGAAGTCCGCGATGCCCGTATCCGTGGAGAAGACCGGCAAGACCGTCCAGGATGCGATCCACGAGGCGCTCGAGGCGCTCGGCGTGACCGCCGACGACGAGAACGTCGTGATCGAGGTCCTCGACGAAGGGGAGAACAAGCTCTTCGGCCGCCGCGCCGCGAAGGTCCGCGTGACCCTCGAGACCGGCCCGCAGGAGGCCGCGGTCGGCGAGCAGGACGGCTACGTCGACTACGACGCCTACGCCGAGGAGGACGACGCGCTGCCGCCCGGCGAGATCCGGTACGAGAACGAGGCCGGAACCCCCGAGGAGGAGACGGCCGTCGCGTTCGTGGCGAAGGTGCTCGAGGGGATCGGCGTGTCCGCGTCGATCAACTGCTCCCGCGAGGAGGACACGGTCCGCGTCGAGGCCGACTGCGACGACTGCGGACCCGTGATCGGCCGCCGCGGCGAGACCCTGGACGCGCTGCAGTACCTGTGCTCGCTGGCCGTGAACCGCACCGCCGCCGAGCGCGTGCGCGTCGTCGTGGACGTCGGCGGGTACCGCCGCCGCCGCGAGGAGTCGCTCGTGAAGCTCGCGGAGCGCGTGGCCGAGAAGGTCGTCCGCTCCGGCAAGAGCTCCGTGCTCGACCCGATGAACCCCGCCGAGCGCCGCATCGTGCACTGCGCGCTGCAGGACTACGACGGCGTCGTGACCTACAGCGAGGGAGAGGAACCGCACCGCCGCGTCGTCGTCGCTCCGCGCGAGGACTGACGGCCGTCCGGCCGGGCCGATGGAGACGCCGTACGCCGGCGACCCGATCGCCGCGGCCGCCACCCCTCCGGGTCGGAGCGGCCTCGCCGTGCTCCGCGTGTCCGGCACCGGCGCCGCCGCGCTCGTCGACCCGCTGCTGCGCGTCTCCCGCGACGCTTTCCCCGACTACCGCGGCGTCCCCGCGATGCCCGGCCACACCTGCGTCTTCGGTCGCCTGTGCGACCCCGCCGACGGCCGCCTCCTCGACGAGGCGGTCGTCACGCGTTTCACGGCCCCGCGCAGCTACACCGGCGAGGACGTCGTCGAGATCTCCGTGCACGGCGGCGGCGCCGTCCGGCGCGCCGTCCTGGCCGCGCTCTTCGCCGCGGGCGCCCGCCCCGCCGAGCCGGGCGAGTTCACGCGCCGCGCCTTCCTGAACGGGCGGCTCGACCTCGCCGAGGCCGAGGCCGTCATGGACCTGATCTCCGCCGAAGCCGAGCGCTCGCGCGCCGCGGCCGCCGAACAGCTGCGGGGTGCCGTCTCCGAGGAGGTCGGCGCGGCCCGCGACGCGATCCTCTGGCTGCTCGCCCGCATCGAGACCGCGCTCGAGTTCCCCGAGCTCGAGGCGGAGGGCGCCGTCGACCGGGACGCCGCGGAGGGCATCGCCGCCGTGGAGGCCCGCCTGGCCCGCCTCGCCGACACGTTCCGCACCGGCCGCCTCCTGCGGGAGGGGCTCGCCGCCGTGATCGCCGGCCGCCCGAACGCCGGGAAGTCGTCCCTGCTCAACCGCCTCGCCGGCTACGACCGGGCGATCGTCTCCGACGTCCCCGGCACGACGCGCGACACCGTCGAGGAGACCGTCGCGATCGAGGGCGTCCCCGTGCGGCTCGTCGATACCGCGGGGCTGCGCGCGTCGGAGGACGCCGTGGAGCGCCTCGGCGTCGGCCGCGCCCGGGAGGCGCTCGCGGCCGCGGACGCCGTGCTCTGGGTCGTGGATCCGGCCGCGTCGGACGCGGGGCTCGCCGACGAGGTCTCCGAGGCGCTGCGGTCGGCGCCGGGCGTGCCGCTCGCGTTCGTCGCGGGCAA
>CAIXGU010000155.1 GCA_903919045.1 uncultured Eubacteriales bacterium
CAGGTCCTCCTTCTTCGCGAACGGGCCGTTCTTCTCGCGGTAGGCCACGATCGCGGCCGCGGTGGTCGGTCCGATGCCGGGCAGCGCGTCGAGCTGCGCCACCGTCGCCGCGTTGAGGTCGAGCGGCCCGGAGGCGGCGGGGTCGGTGCCGTCGCCCGACGACAGCGACGGCTGGTCCGTCACCTGGACGGCCGCGCCGGCGCCCGCCGTGCCCGTCGCCCCTCCTCCGGCGCCCGCGCCTCCGCTCGGCGCGGCCTTCTCGCCGATCCGGACCAGCAGGCTGCGGTCGATCCGCCAGACGAGGTTGATCCGCTCGGCATCGGCCGCCTCCGTGAAGCCTCCGGCCAGCGCCACGAGCGTCTCGAGGCAGGATCCCTTCGGGATGCCGTAGACTCCCGGACGATTCACGGCGCCGACGATCTGGACGCGGATCGTCTCCACGGCGGGCGTCGGAGAGGCGGCGGCGGTCGCGCCGCCCGTCGCATCCGCTGCAGCCGCTCCCTTCGCAGTCTCCGCGGAACCGGGCGCGCCGGACGCCTCCGCGTCGGTCCGCTCCGCGCCGAGGACGAGCGCGTCTCCTGCGCCGCCGTCCGACAGACCGCGCCATGCCGCGTACCCGCCCGCGAGGAGCAGGAGCAGCAGGATGCCCGCGGTCTTCTTCCCCTTCGCCCGGAACCAGGCGCGGAGGCCGTCTCCGGCGCCGGCGCCTCCCGCTTCCCGAGCCTCCGTCTCCTTGCCGCGATACGGGATCCCGCCCATGCCGTCCCCCTCCCCGGCCGACGTCGGCCGCCCGCGATGCCCCCCTCCAGCTTCGCAGAAGAGGAGGGGCCTACAGCCCCTCCTCTTCCGGCAGGTTCCGACGGCAGCCGACGGAATCCGCGTTCTGCTTTTCTCTTTCCGCCGGGCGGCGGAGCGGGCGCGTGCGCCCGATCAGCCCTCGCCGGGCGCCGGCGGCGCCAGCGCGACCTTCTCGCCCGACCCGGGCCGGCGCGACCACAGGCGCTCGAGGTTGTAGAACTGCCGGTCCTCGGTGTGGAAGACGTGGACGATCACGTCCTTGTAGTCCAGCAGGATCCAGCGGCAGGACTCGTAGCCCTCCGCGTGGTCCGCCTCGAGGCGGTCCTCGTTCTTCAGGCGGAACTGCACCTCCTCGGCGAGCGAGCGGATGTGCGTCGTCGAGGTGCCGGTGGCGATCACGAAGCGCTCGGCGAGCTGCGTGCGCTCGGAGACGTCGATCACCTCGACCTCCTTCGCCTTCTTGTCCTCGAGGATCGTGCGGATGCGGGCGGTGAGCTGGTCGACGTTCACGGGCGGGACTCCTTTCGTGCTTCGAGCGACCGTCGCGCGGCCGCCGAATCGGGGTGCGGATGCTTGTCCTTGTCTCGGAGGAAGGTCTCGGTCGCGGCGAGGCAGGCGATCACGGCGCCGTCGAGGTCGTTCTCGGCCGCGGCGCGCAGGGCCTCCACGCTCGGGTAATTGCGGGTCGGCTCGATCTTGTCGGCGAGGAACAGGACCTCGTCCAGCAGCCCCATGTCGGCGCAGCCGGTCGTGTGGCAGCGGATCGCCCGCAGGATCCCCGGGTCGTCGACCCCGTAGGTCTCCTTCGCGATCAGGGCGCACAGGTGCGCATGGAGCAGCTCGTGGCTGTCGAGGGTCATCGCGTCGAGCGGCGGCTCCACCCGGCGCGCGAACTCCTGCTCGACCTCGTTCGGCAGCGACTTCGCGCAGTCGTGGAGGAGCCCGGCGACGGCCGCCTGGTCGGGGTCGACGCCGTGCCGCATCCCGAGCCGCACGGTCTCGCTCATCGTGCATAGCGAATGGCGCATCCGCCCCGGCCCGAGCTGCAGGAACATGCGGCGCTCGCAGCCCGCGAGGAAGTCCATCGTCGCGTCGGACACCGCGTCGAGCGGGTCCTTGGCCGGATAGAGCGCGTGCTTGCGGATGTACGTGGAGACCGCGGCGGGCAGCCGCCCGTGCAGGTCCGTCCCGGTCCGCAGCGCCTCGCGGATCGCCGTCGCGGACACGTCGGGCGTGTCGGCGTCGAACAGCTCGACGCGGGCGCCGAACGCCTCCCGCAGCTCCTGCGCGCGCGCCTCGACGTCCGCGCGACGGAACCCCGGGCGCATCGCCAGGTATAGCACGCACTCCGCGAAGACCTGGTCCGGGAAGCGCCAGGACCGGATGTCGAAGACGATGTCGGCGCCGACGACGAGGTACAGCGTCGCGTCCGGCCCGAACCGCCCGCGCAGCGCGCGCAGCGTGTCGATCGTGTAGGTCGGCCCCTCGCGGACCATCTCGATGTCCGACACCGAGACGCCGGGCTCGCCGGCGACCGCGGTCGCGGCCATGAAGTAGCGGTGCGCGGCCGGCGTCATCCGGCGCGCATCCTTGTGCGGCGGGCTTCCCGAGGGAATCACCACGAGGTGGTCCAGCCGACCGGCCGCGAGGGCGGACCGGATCAGCGCGAGGTGGCCGCTGTGGAACGGGTCGAAGGTCCCTCCGAAGATCCCGACGTGCATCCTGCTACGGGCGGGGAGCCGCAGGCGGAGCTCCGGTGCGCCCGATATCCTTCCTGTAGTGCATCCCTGGGAAGGCGATCCTGCTCGCCCCATCATACGCCCGGTCGATGGCCGATTCAAGGTCGCCGGCCGTCGCGCAGACGCCGAGGACGCGCCCTCCGGCGGTCTCATAGCGGCGCTCCGCGGGATCGCCCCGGAAGCGCGTGCCGGCGTGGAAGACGAGCGTGTCCGGGAGCGCGGCCGCCGCGTCAAGGCCCTCGATCGGGAGGCCCGTCCCGTACTTCCCGGGATAGCCCCCGGACGCGAGCACGACGCAGCACGTGGGCCGCGGGCTCCAGCGGATAAGCACCTCCGCGAGGCGCCGGTCGATCACGGCCTCCACGATGTCGAGGAGGTCGGTCTCGAGGCGCGGCAGCACGGCCTGGGCCTCCGGGTCGCCGAAGCGCGCGTTGTACTCGATGACCTTCGGGCCATCCCGGGTCAGCATCAGGCCGAAGTACAGGACGCCCTGGAAGAGGCGGCCCTCGGCGCGCAGGGCGTCGACGGTCGGCTGCAGGATGGTCTCCCTCATCGCCCGCTCGAGCGCCGGCGACAGGTCCGCGCCGGGCGAGACCGCGCCCATGCCGCCGGTGTTGGGCCCGCGGTCGCCGTCGAAGGCGCGCTTGTGGTCCCGGGAGCTGGCCATCGGCACGACCGTCGCGCCGTCCGTGAACGCGAGCACGGTGAGCTCGGGGCCCTCGAGGAACTCCTCGATGACCACGCGCGCGCCGGCCGCGCCGAACGCCTTGTCCGCCATCATGGACCGCACCGCGTCCGCCGCCTCCGCGTCGGTCTTCGCGACGACGACGCCCTTCCCGAGCGCGAGGCCGTCGGCCTTCACCACGATCGGCGCGGGGTGCGCGGCGAGATACGCGAGCGCGGCGTCGAGGTCGTCGAAGGTCTCGTAGGCGGCCGTCGGGATGCCGTGGCGCCGCATCAGGCCCTTCGAGAAGACCTTGCTCGCCTCGACCTCGGCGGCCGCCGCGCGCGGCCCGAAGGCCCGGAACCCCGCGGCCTCCATCGCGTCGACCATGCCGAGCGCGAGCGGGTCGTCGGGAGCCACGAACACGAGGTCCGGCGTCGTCTCGCGGGCGAAGGCCACCATCGCGGCGACGTCCTTCGCGGGGATCGGCACGCATTCGGCGATCGCGGCGATGCCGGCGTTGCCCGGCGCGCAGCGGATCCGCCCGCACCGCGGGCTCTGCGCGAGCTTCCAGGCGATCGCGTGCTCGCGGCCGCCGCCGCCGACGAGGAGGATGTCCAGCTTCTTCATGGGACCTCCTGGGGTTCGTGCCGTTGCGGGGGCCGGTGCGTGGAGCGGAGCACGCGATTCCAGCAAGCGGCTCTACCCGACCGGCTGCTGTCGCTCCGTCTGCAGTGGCTCTGCGTCTTTCCAGCAAGAGGCTCCAGTCTATCCGGCCGCTGTCGCTCCGTCTGCAGTGGCGGACGTCGCCCGCGTCCGGGGAGCCTCTATGCTGGATAGCCGCAAGCGTCGCCCGCAGCCGGAGAGCCGCTACCTGGAATCGCTAATGCCAGAAGTGCCGCATGCCGGTGAAGCGCATGGAGAGGCCGAGGTTGTCGCAGGCCTCGATCGACTCCGCGTCGCGCACGGAACCGCCCGGCTGCACGATGCACGCGATGCCGGCCGCGGCCGCCGCCTCGACGCAGTCGCTGAACGGGAAGAACGCGTCGGACGCCATCACCGCGCCGCGGGAGCGCTCGCCCGCGCGCTCGGCGGCGATGCGCACCGACGTGATGCGGTTCGGCTGCCCCGGCCCGATGCCCACGGTCTGGAGGTCGCGGGCCATCACGATCGCGTTCGACTTGACGTGCTTGCAGACCTTCATCGCGAACTCCAGGTCGGCTTCGAGCGCAGGATCGACGGCCTTGCGGGTCACCGTGCGCACCGCCCCGGGGTCGACGACGCCCGCGTCGCGGTCCTGCACCAGCAGGCCGCCGTTCACGCGCTTGAACTCCTGCGCGCAGTCGTCCGGCTTCTCGGAGATGCCCGGCAGGACGAGGACGCGCAGGTTCTTCTTGCGGCACAGCAGCTCGCGCGCCGCCGGGCTGTAGGACGGCGCCACGACGACCTCGAGGAACACCTTGTCCATCTCGGCCGCGGTCGCCTCGTCGATCTCGCGGTTCGCCGCCACGATGCCGCCGTAGATGGACACCATGTCGGCCTCGAACGCCTTCCGCCACGCCTCGAGCAGGTCCGCCCCGCAGGCCACGCCGCATGGGTTCGCGTGCTTGACGGCGACGACCGTCGGCGCGTCGAACTCGCGCAGCAGCTCGATCGCCGCGTCGGTGTCGACGATGTTGTTGTAGGACATCTCCTTGCCGTTGACCTGCTCGGCCTCCGACAGGCCGCCCTTGAACGGGATGGCCGTGCGGTAGAAGACGGCCCGCTGGTGCGGGTTCTCGCCGTAGCGCATCGACTGGACGCGCTCGAAGGTCATCGTGAGCTTCTCCGGCGTGCACGGCAGGCCCGCCTGCTTCCGCAGGTAGTCGGCGATCAGGGCGTCGTAGGCGGCCGTGTGCTCGAAGACCTTGGTCGCGAGGGCGTACCGCGTGGGGAGGGTCGTCGACCCGCCGTTCGCCTTCATCTCGTCGAGCACGAGCGCGTAATCCGCCGGGTCGGTCACGACGGTCACGTCGGGGTGGTTCTTCGCCGCGGCGCGCAGCATGCCGGGTCCGCCGATGTCGATGTTCTCGACGCACTCCTCGAGCGTGGCGCCGGGGGTCATCACCGTCCTCTTGAACGGGTACAGGTTGATGACCACGAGGTCGATCGTCCCGATGCCGAGCTCGGCGAGGCGGGCCATGTGCTCCGGGTTGCTCCGCATCGCGAGGATGCCGCCGTGCACCTTCGGGTGCAGCGTCTTCACGCGCCCGTCGAGGCACTCCGGGAAGCCGGTGAGGTCGGAGACGCTTCGCACGGCGAGTCCGGCGTCGGCGAGCGCCTTCGCGGTGCCGCCGGTGGACACGAGCTCGACCCCGAGGGCGGCGAGCGCCTTCGCGAAGTCCGCGAGGCCGGTCTTGTCGGAGACGCTGAGGATGGCTCTTCGGATCATGGGGACCTCCTTCTGGGGCAGGATGCGGACCGCTCCGCCTTCCACGCGCAGGCGGCCCTCCGCGAAGAGGCGCACGGCCTCCGGGAGGATCTCCTGCTCGGCCTGGGCCATCACGCGCGCCTGCAGCGTCTCGGGGGTGTCCCCGGGGAGGACCGCGACCTCCTTCTGCAGCACGATCGGACCGTGGTCGTAGGCTTCGTCGACGAAGTGCACCGTCGCGCCCGTCGCCGCGACGCCGGCCTCGAGGGCCGCGCGGTGCGGGCGGATGCCGTACATCCCCGGGCCGCCGAACGCGGGCAGCAGCGCGGGGTGCACGTTGAGGATGCGGTTCCGGTAGGCGCCGGTGACGCCGGGGCCGAGGAACGACAGGAACCCCGCGAGGACCACGAGGTCGATGCGCGCGTCGTCGAGCAGGGCGAGGATCCTCGCGTCGCAGGCCTCGGGCGTCGGGAAGTCCGCCCGGACGACCCGCTCGACGCGGATGCCGGCGCGGCGCGCCCGCTCCTCGGCGAAGGCGCCGGGGCGGCTCGAGAGGACGAAGGCGATCTCCACGCCGGGCAGCCGGCCGTCGGCGATGCGGTCGAGCAGGGCCTGCAGGTTGGTCCCGCCGCCGGAGACGAACACGGCGGCGCGGATCACGCGCGCTCCTCCTTGAGGCGGCCGGGCGCGTCGGGCTCCGCGCCGCGCAGGACGCGGACGCCGGCGGGGAAGCTCCCGTCGAAGCAGGAGGCGCAGACGCCGCCGAGGAGGCCGCGCGTCGCCGCGATGAGGCCGGGCAGTCCGAGATAGCCGAGGCTGTCCGCGCCGATCAGCGCGCGGATGCCCTCGAGGTCCATCCCGGACGCCGCGGTCTCCTGCCGCGTCGAGATGTCGACGCCGTAATAGCAGGGATGCCGGACCGGCGGCGAGGCGATGCGCACGTGCACCTCCCGCGCGCCGGCGTCCTTCAGGATCTGCACGAGGCGGCGCGTCGTGATGCCGCGGACGATCGAGTCGTCGATGAGCACGAGCCGCTTGCCCTCGACCGACGTGCGCAGCGCGGAGAACTTGAGGTCGACCATGGACTCGCGTTCGGCGGCGGTCGGCGCGATGAAGGTGCGGCCGACGTAGCGGTTCTTGAGGAGGCCGGAGCCGTAGGGGATGCCGGAGCGCTGGGCGTAGCCGATCGCGGCGACGATGCCCGAGTCGGGCGCGCCGATCACCATGTCGGCTGATGCGGGGCACTCCTCGGCGAGAGCGCGGCCGGCCTCGAGGCGGGACTCGTAGACCGAGGCGCCGTCGAGGAAGGAGTCGGGGCGCGCGAAGTACACGAATTCGAAGAGGCACAGGCCGCCGCGCGAGGCACTCGCGGGGTCCGGGACGGCCCCGGGGATCGGGAGCTGCACCGGCGGCGGGACGTAGCGCTCGGACGCGAGCCCGGACGCCGAGAGCGTGACGATCTCGCCCGGGTCGACGTCGCGCAGGAATTCGCCGTCGACGGCGTCCACGGCGCAGCTCTCGGAGGCGAGGAGGTACGCGCCGTCCCGGCGGCCGAGGCAGAGCGGGCGGATGCCGTGCGGGTCGCGCACGCCGATCGTGCGGTCGCCGGCGAGCAGGACGAGCGCGTAGCCGCCGCGGACGTCGTCCATCAGGCGCTTCACGGCGTCCTCGAGGCGCGGCGCGGTCAGGCGGTGGCGGGCGAGCAGGGTGAGCAGGAGCTCCGCGTCCGAGCCGGTCTCGAAGATCGCGCCCTGCGACTCGAGCGACTCGCGCAGCTCCTCGGCGTTCACGAGGGCGCCGTTGAGGGCGAGCGAGATCTGCCCGCCGCGCGCGTCGATCGTCATCGGCTGCGCGCTCGCGACGCCGTGGTCGCCCTGCATCGGGTAGCGCACGTGGCCGATCGCGGCGTGGCCCGTCATGAGGTTCAGGGCCATGTCCGAGAAGACCTCGACGACGAGCCCCTTGTCCTTGTGGCAGAACTGCGAGCCGCCGCGGTTGACCGCGATGCCGGCGCTCTCCTGGCCGCGGTGCTGCAGCGCGAAGAGCCCGAAGTACGCGGTGCGCGCGGCGTCGGTCGTCGCGCCCGACGGGTCGTGGACGGCGAAGACGCCGCAGGCCTCCCGGGGCTTGTCGCTCCGGATGCGGGTCATCCCTTGAGTCCCGCGATCCGGGCCTGGAGGCGCGCGTCGCGCTCCTCGACCGAACGGACGAGCGAGGCTTTGTAGTCGACGAGCCGGCGGCGCAGGGCCGGGTCCTCCGTCGCGAGGACCTGCGCGGCGAGGACGGCGGCGTTCACGGCGCCGTCGATCGCCACGGTGGCGACGGGGACGCCGGGCGGCATCTGGACGATCGCGAGGAGGGCGTCGAGGCCGTCGAGCGCGCCCGCCTTCACGGGCAGCCCGATCACGGGCAGGACGGTCGAGGCGGCGAGCACGCCGGGGAGGTGCGCCGCGAGTCCGGCGGCGGCGATGATGCAGCCGAAGCCGCGCGCCTCCGCGGTCTTCGCGAGCTCGGCGGCGCGGTCGGGCGTGCGGTGCGCGGAGCACACGACGCCCTCGTAGGCGAGGCCGAGGTCCGAGAGGGTGCGGAAGCAGGGCTCGAGCGTCGGGAAATCGGAATCGCTGCCCATCACGACCAGGACCCGGGGTGCGTTCGTGGCGTCCATGCGTCCCTCCCCGGAATCTCTCCGGCGGACCTGGCGGACGTGGGGAGCCGCGGCTTCGGGTGCGACCGGACGCAATGGGAAAAGCAGGGAACGGCCGTCCCTGCGGGACAGGCCATCCTCTCCGTCCGGTCCGACACCCCGTAGCCAGGCGATCCCCGGTCGCCGGTAGAAACGTCCGGACCGCGGGCGGAAGGGGGTCCCGCCCAGTCACCGGACCTATACGGAGCTGTCCGGCATCCCCGCCTCTCCGTGCGGGACGCCTGTCGGACACCTCAACAGTAGCAATCCGGGGAGCCCGGCGTCAATCGTCGGAATGGAGATTCGGGGCCTTGCGGATGACCGCGTCGTCGTGCGAGGGCTCGAGCACCTCGCCCGGCTCGAGGACGAGGAAGCGGCCCTCGTCCCAGCGCCCCTCGAGGAAGTCGACGAACAGCGCATTGTCGCCGTCGACCGCGTCCAGGGTCCAGCCGAGCCAGTCGGCGGCCTCCTTCGTGAAGCGGAAGGCCTCCGTCTCGTCGATCAGTCCCTGCCGGATGAAGGCGGCGTTCCTGTACTCCTTGAACCAGCCCTGCTCCATCTCCATCAGGTACTCGGCGTTGTCCTCGCCGTAGGTCTCGGCGTAGTAGGCGCGGAGGCGCTCGTAGCGCTCCTGCCCGGGCTGCGTGCCGGTCTCGATCCACCCCTCGTTGTACCAGTAGGTCCCCGGGTGCGCGTCGAAGTAGTCGCGGTAGCGCTCCTTCGACCCGAGCCAGAGCGTGATGCAGTCGTGCCCCCGCGGGACGACGAGGCGGCTCTTCTTCGCGGATACGCCGGCGATGCCGTTGGAGCAGAGGCCGTAGCCCACGAGGATCGCGGGATAGCGGCCGTCCATCCCGTCGATCGCCCGCTGCAGCTCGCGGCGGAGGACGTCGGGGGTATCGTGAAGCCCCTGCTCGAGGAAGACGAGCTCGAAGGCGTTCTTCGAGAGCGACGCGAAATGGCAGAGCTCGCGCCACAGGATGTGGCAGGCGATCACGCCGAAGGTCGGGACCGGCGACGGCCGCTCGACCGGGATGCGCGCGAAGGTCTTCACGGGCGGCCCGCTTCCCCGGCGTCGGCGTCGAGCCGCGCGGACAGGCGGCGGACGGCCTCCTGCAGCGGCAGCTTCGCGGCGGCGGCGTAGCGCTTCACGTCCTCGTATTCGAGGGTACTCTTGCGGACCTCGCCCCAGGCGAGCCGCTTCACGCGCACGGGGCCGTGCTCGGTCTCGAGCGCGTCCGTGCTGCGGGCCATCGCGTGCCGCTCCGATGCGCGGCGCCGTACCCCGATCGTCCCCGTCTCGGCGAACAGCAGGCCGACGAGGCGGAGCTCGTCCTCGGGACGGCAGACGACGGTCGCGAGGACGGCGGGGCGCCCCTTCTTCATGAAGGCGGGCAGCCAGGCGACGTCGAGCGCGCCTTCGGCGAGGAGGCGCTCCGCCGCGTAGCCCAGCGTCTCGGGCGAGGAGTCGTCGATCTGGCACTCGAGCACGACGATGCGGTCGGTCGCGCCGGGCAGGCCGAACGGGGCGTCGGCGACGGGCGCGGCGGCGGGCGCGGGCATGGCGGCCGGTGCTTCGGCCGTCGCGGGCGCGTCGGCCGGGGTGCCCAGCACGGCGCGGAGCGCGTTCAGGCGGCCGATGTCCCGCGTGCCGAAGCCGTACCCGACCTTCTCGACGCGCACGGCCGGCATCGGGCCGAAGGAGGCGGCGAGGACCTTCGCGAGCCCCATCCCCGTCGGGGTGACGAGCTCGGTGTCGGCGGTGTGGGTGCGGTACGGGATCGCGGTGCCCTCGAGCATCTTCGCGACGGCCGGGACCGGCACGGGGATCATGCCGTGGCGGCTGCGGATCGCGCCGGAGCCGTCGGACAGCGGGGAGACGACGACGCGGCCGACGTCGAGGGCGTGCAGCGCGATCGCGCACCCGACGATGTCGACGATCGAGTCGACGGCGCCGACCTCGTGGAAGTGCACCGTCGCGACGGGCTGCCCGTGCACGGCGGCCTCGGCCTCCGCGATCTCGCGGAAGACGGCGCGCGCGGTGCGCTGCACGGCGGGGTCGAGCGGGGCGGCGGCGAGCATCGCGTCGATCTCCGCGTACGTGCGGCCGTGGGCGGCCTCGTCCTCGTGCGCATGCGCGTGGACTTGGCCCTCGGCGTGGCCGTGGCCGTGCGGGTGCGGATGCCCGTGGCCGGGGTCGTGCGGCGCCTCCTCGAGCGGGACGCGGAAGGACGTGCCGACGATGCCCGAGACGGAGCGGCGCTCGGCCTCGAGGCGGTAGCCGCCCACGGGGAGCTTCGCGAGCTCCGCCTCCACGGCGGCGAGCGGCGCGCCCAGGTCGAGCAGGGCGCCCATCAGCATGTCGCCGGAGATGCCGGAGAAGCAGTCGAGATAGAGCGTTCGGCCCATGCGGGACCTCCTGCGCGGTGCGGTGCGCTACGGGCGGCTGTCCGGGTCCGGATGCAGCTGTCGGCAGACCGTCGCGGCGATGTAGCCCGCGCCGAAGCCGTTGCCGATGTTGAGGACGGAGACGCCGCTCGCGCAGCTGTTGAGCATGGCGAGGAGCGTCGCGAGGCCTTCGAAGTTCGCGCCGTAGCCGACGCCCGAGGGGACGGCGAACACGGGCTTGTCGACGAGTCCGCCGACCACGCTCGCGAGGGCGCCCTCCATGCCGGCGACGACGATCACGGCGTCGGCCGCGCGGATGTCGGCGAGGCGCGAGAGCAGGCGGTGGATGCCGGCGACGCCGACGTCGTAGTGGCGGTCGACGCGGTTGCCGAGCGCCTCCGCGGTCACGGCGGCCTCCTCGGCGACGGGATGGTCCGCGGTCCCGGCGGACACGACGGCGACGCGGCCCCGGCCGTACGGCGGGGCGTGCCGCTGCACGGTGATGCAGCGCGCGTCGGCGTGGTAGACGGCGTCGGGCGCGACGGAGCGGACGGCCTCGTAGGCGGCGGCGTCCGCGCGCGTGGCGAGCAGGTTGGCGCCGCGGGCGAGCAGGGCCTTCGCGATCGCCGCGATGTGCTCCGGCTTCTTCCCTTCGGAGAAGATCACCTCGGGGAAGCCGTTGCGGGCGGCGCGGCCGTGGTCGACGCGCGCGAAGCCGAGGTCCTCGTCGGATAGGGTCTTCAGCGCGGCGAAGGCGTCGTCCGCGGAGACGCGCCCCGCGGCGAGGTCGTCGACGATGCGGCGCAGGGCTTCTTCGGAACCGCCCAAGGCCACCCTCCCCTTCCTACTTCTCGGCCTTCATCCCGGACAGGAACGCCTGGATGAAGCCGTCGAGGTCGCCGTCCATGACGGCCTGGATGTCGCCCGTCTCGTAGCCCGTGCGCAGGTCCTTGACCATCTGGTACGGCATGAACACGTACGAGCGGATCTGGCTGCCCCAGGCGATCTCCATCTGGACGCCCTTCAGGTCCTCGATCTTCTCGAGGTGGGCCTCCATGGCGAGCGCGTAGAGCTTCGAGCGGAGCATGTTCATGGCGGTCTCGCGGTTCTGGATCTGCGAGCGCTCGGTCTGGCACGAGACGACGACGCCGGTCGGCAGGTGCGTGATGCGGATCGCCGACTCGGTCTTGTTGATGTGCTGGCCGCCGGCGCCGGACGAGCGGTAGGTGTCGACGCGCAGGTCCTCGGCGCGGATGTCGACCTTGATCTCCTCGTTCAGCTCGGGCATGACGTCGAGCGAGGCGAACGACGTGTGGCGGCGGCCGGAGCCGTCGAACGGCGAGATGCGCACGAGGCGGTGCACGCCCTTCTCGGAGCGGAGGCTGCCGTAGGCGTTCTCGCCGATCACCAGGAACGTGACGCTCTTGAGGCCGGCCTCCTCGCCCTCGAGGATGTCGGTGATCTTGACCTGGAAGCCCTTCTTCTCGGCCCACTTCGCGTACATGCGGTAGAGCATCTCGACCCAGTCCTGGGACTCGGTGCCGCCCGCGCCCGCGTGGAGCGAGAGGATCGCGTTGTTCCGGTCGTAGGGCCCGGTGAAGAGCGTCTCGAGGCGCAGCTTCTCGAAGTCCGCGCGGAGGGTCTTCAGGCCGTCGACGACCTCGGGCAGCACGGACAGGTCCTCGGCCTCGGAGCCGAGCTCGCACAGGACGATCAGGTCCTGGCGCCGGCTCTCGATCGACTGGTATCGCTCGACCTTCTGCTTCAGGCGCGCGATGCGCTGCTGGACCTGCTGGGCCTTCTCGACGTCGTCCCAGAAGCCGGGCTCCTGGGCGCGGTTCTCGAGCTCGGAGACCTCCTCGAGCGCGCGCTCGATGCGCAGCGCATCCCGCAGCGCCGCGGTCTCCTCGGCCATCCGTTCGAGCTCGAGGCGGTGCGGATCGAATTCGAACATCAGCGGACCCTCTTCTCCGTGAAGCGCTGGAGGCGGTGCATCGCCTCCTCGATGTGGTCGATCGAGTACGCGTAGCAGATGCGCACGTAGCCCTCGCCGGCCGCGCCGAAGGCGTTGCCGGGCACGACGGCGACCTTCTCCTCGGACAGGAACGTCTCGGCGAACGTCGTCGAGTCCATCCCGGTCGCGCGGATATCGGGGAACGCGTAGAAGGCGCCGAGCGGGTCGAAGCACGACAGGCCGGCCTTCCGGACGCCGTCGACGACGACGCGGCGGCGGCGGTCGTACTCCTCGACCATCGCGCGGACGTCCTCGTCGCAGCTGCGGAGCGCCTCGACCGCCGCGTACTGCGCGGTCGTCGGCGAACACATGATCGCGTACTGGTGGATCTTGTTCATCGCGGCGAGGATCGGCGCCGGGCCGCAGGCGTAGCCGATGCGCCAGCCCGTCATCGCGTAGGCCTTCGAGAAGCCGTTCACGACGACCGTGCGGTCTCGCATCGACGGGAACGAGGCGATCGAGCAGTGCGTCGCGGGCGCGTAGGTGAGCTCCGCGTACAACTCGTCGGAGATCACGATGCAGTCCGAGCCCTCGAGGACCTCGACGACGCGCGCGAGTTCGTCGCGGGTCATCACGGCGCCCGTCGGGTTGCTGGGGAAGCCGAGCACGACGGCCTTCGTGCGCGGGGTCAGCGCGGCGCGCAGGCGCTCGGGGTCGAGCTTGAAGCCGTCCTCCGCGACGCACGGCACGGTCACGACCTTCGCGTCGGACAGCACGGCGCACGAGAGGTACGAGACGAAGCAGGGCTCCGGCACGACGACCTCGTCGCCGGGGTCGACCAGGGCGCGCAGGGCGAGGTCGATCGCCTCGCTGCCGCCGACGGTGACGACCATCTCGCGGTCGGGGTCGTAGCGCAGGCCGAAGCGGCGGTCGAGGTAGCGCGCGATCTCGCAGCGCAGGTCCTTGAAGCCCTGGTTCGGCGAATAGTGCGTGTGCCCGTGCTCGAGCGAATCGATGCCGGCCTCGCGGATCGCCCACGGCGTGACGAAGTCGGGCTCGCCGATCGACAGCGAAATGGCCCCCTCCTTCATCTCGTTCACGAGGTCGAAGAAGCGCCGGATCGCCGACGGCTTGATCGACTGGACGCGGCGGGAGAGAAGCGACTCCGGGTTCATATCGGCAGGACCTCGCGGTCGTCCTCGGTGCGCGGCGTGAACTCCACGCCCTGCATCTTGTACTTCTTCAGGATGAAGTGCGTCGCCGTCGACAGCACCGACTCCAGCGGGGCGATCCGCTCGGAGACGAAGCTCGCGACGGACTTGAGGGAGTCGTCCGAGAGGATCACCATGAGGTCGAAGCCGCCGGACATCAGGTAGCACGACTTCACCTGCGGGTAGCTGTAGATCCGGTGGGCGATCCGGTCGAAGCCCTGGCCGCGCTGCGGCGACACGCGGACCTCGATCAGCGCGGTCACGGGGTCGCGGGAGGTCTTCTCCCAATCGACGATCGCCCCGTAGCCGAGGATCACCTTCTCCTTCTCCATCGCCGCGACCGCGTCCGCGACCTCCTCCTCCGGAAGCCCCAGCATCACGGCGATGCGCGCGGCGGTCAGGCGTCCGTCCTTCTCGAGCAGGGCGAGGATCGTCTCTCTTTGCGCCATGGGGGGCCTCCTTCCATCGGGAACGGAAAGACCGGGCGGGCGGGGATGCCCCCGCGCCGCCCGGTCCTGTCGGGGGAGCGGGGTCAGAGACGGGCGACGCCCGAGGCGCGCGCGGCCTTCGCGACGGCGGCGGCGACGGTCTTGCCCACGCGGGGGTCGAACGGGGACGGGATCACGAACTCGGGGGACAGCTCGGCGTCGGACACGAGGGACGCGATCGCGTACGCGGCGGCGATCTTCATGTCCTCGTTGATGTCGGAGGCGCGCACGTCGAGGGCGCCGCGGAAGACGCCGGGGAACGCGAGCACGTTGTTGATCTGGTTCGGGAAGTCGCTGCGGCCGGTGCCGATCACCTTGGCGCCCGCGGCCTTCGCGAGGTCGGGCATGATCTCGGGCGTCGGGTTGCTCATCGCGAACACGATCGGGTCCTTCGCCATCGAGCGGACCATGTCCTGCGTGCAGGTGTTCGGCCCGGACACGCCGATGAAGACGTCGGCGCCGCGGATCACGTCGGCGAGGCCGCCCTTCTTCAGCTTCCGGTTGGAGATCTTCGCCATCTCGGCCTTCTCCGGGTTCAGGCCATCGCGTCCCTCGTAGATCGCGCCCTGGCGGTCGCAGAGCACGACGTCCTGGAGGCCGCAGGCCATCAGCAGGCGCGTGACGGCGATGCCGGCGGCGCCGGCGCCGTTCACGACGACGCTCATGTCCTCGAGCCGCTTGCCGGCGAGCTTCAGGGCGTTGATCATCGCGGCGAGCGTGACGATCGCGGTGCCGTGCTGGTCGTCGTGGAAGATCGGGATGTCGCAGGTCTCCTTGAGCCGGCGCTCGATCTCGAAGCAGCGGGGCGCGGAGATGTCCTCGAGGTTCACGCCGCCGAAGCTGCCGGCGAGCAGGGTGACGACGCTCACGATATCGTCGACGCTCTTCGAACGGACGCACAGGGGGAACGCGTCGACGTCGCCGAACGTCTTGAAGAGCACGCACTTGCCCTCCATGACGGGCATGCCGGCTTCGGGGCCGATGTCGCCGAGGCCGAGCACCGCGGTGCCGTCGGTCACGACCGCCACGAGGTTCCAGCGCCGCGTGTAGACGTAGGACAGGTCTACGTCCTTCGAGATCTCGAGGCACGGCTCGGCGACGCCGGGCGTGTACGCGACGGACAGCTCGGCCTTGTTCGTGACGGGGGTGCGGGAGATCACCTCGATCTTCCCCTTCCAGTCGCGGTGGGCCTTGAGGGCGGTCTCACGGATGTCGGGCATGGGGCTCCTCCTTGTTCATGCGGGTTTGGCCGATGGTAGCACAACGTCGGGCGGCGCGGCAAGGAGGTGGTATACCTTGCCGTGGAGCCGGCCGAGCATCATCCAGGTGAGCGCCGTGAAGAAGGCGCCGATC
>CAIXGU010000156.1 GCA_903919045.1 uncultured Eubacteriales bacterium
CTGGATCGCGGACCACGGCGGCATCGGGTTCACGCTGCTCGGCATCGGGCTCAACGGGCACATCGGCTTCAACGATCCGGGGACGCCCGACCAGGACGGCTGCGTGGTCGTCGACCTCGACGACACGACGAAGGCCGTGAGCGTGAAGTACTTCGGCGCCGCGCGGCCCGTGCGCCAGGGCGTCTCCGTGAGCGCCCGCACGCTCTCGAAGGCCGACACGGTCCTCCTCATGGCGAGCGGCGCGAAGAAGGCGCCGATCGTCGCGCGCCTGAGGAAGGGTGCGGCTCCGGCGGAGGTCCCCGCGGCGCGGCTGATCGGCCATCCGGGGCTGCACCTGTTCCTCGATCGGGAGGCCGACGCGGGCTGACGCGGGACGCCGCTGCGCCGGCGCGACGCGACGCGAGGCGTCGAGACGCAACGAGGGGCGGCCGACCGGCCGCCCCTCGCTGCGTTCCTTCGCTTCGCGCCCCTCCGCCCCTACGCCTCGACGCCCTCCAGCGCCGCGGCGAGCGCGTCCGGCTCCACGCGGAACGGCGAACCCGCCCCCTCGAAGAAGCCGTGCTTCTCGATCAGGTGGACGTTCAGGTCGGTGTAGCGCACCGTCTCGCCCGTCGCGCAGTCCGTGAGGACCGTGCTGCGCTTCATGAACCTGTGCGCGCACCGGAACGGGCAGGGAATCGAGCCGCGGTGCTCCTCGACCGAGGCCTCGCGCCCCGGCGCGACCTCGACCGTCGCGCCGAGTCCGGCGGCCGCGCGGTGCGTGACCCGCCGCATGCGCGCCGCAAGCGACGCCGAGGTCGTGCCGAGCCGCTCGAGCGCCGCCGCGTCCGCCGCGACGATCGCCGCCACGTCCCGCCGGTCGTCCCCGAGGAACCCCTCCGCCGAGACGGCGCCCGGGGCGAGGTTGTCCTGGATCCGCTTCTGGTCCGGAGTCTGCTTCATGGCCCCGTCCTCCTTCCGCGCGTCACGCGAACTTGTCGAAGAAGATCCGGTCGTTGCCGAAGCCCTTCTTCGTCAGGACGTTGATGCAGGCGTTCAGCATGCCGGGGCTGCCGCACAGGTAGGCCTCGCGGTCGACCGCATCCGGCACGTGCCGGTCCACGACCTCCGTGATCAGGCCGACCTCGCCGGTCCAGCCGTCGTCGGGCGCGGGCTTCGACAGCGCCGGCACGAAGCGGAAGTTCGGGTGCTTCGCGGCGATGCCGTGGAATTCGTCGAGCGCGTACAGGTCGCGCTTCGACACCGCGCCGAAGAAGAAGGTCATCGTGTAGGGGAGCCCCTTCTCGACGATGTCGTACACGAGCGAGCGGATCGGCGCGAGGCCGGAGCCGCCGGCGATCAGGACGAGGTCCTTGCAGTTCCCGCGCAGGTAGAACTCGCCGTACGGACCGCTCAGCCGCACCGGGTCGCCGACCTTGAGCCGCGTGTGCGCCCAGGTGGTCACGACGCCGTCCGGCACGAGCCGCAGGTACAGCTCGACCGCCTTCTCGTCCGAGGGCGGCTGGGCCATCGAGTACGCGCGGAACACGCACTCCTTGACCTGCCCGTACGGCTCCGAGTAGAGCTGCACGTACTGCCCCGCCTTGAACGAGATCGCGGGCGGGTCGAGGAGCGCGAACCGGTAGCCCTTGATGTCGTACGTGAGGTCGTCGATGCGTTCGATTCTGGTCTTGAACTCCTGGATGCTGAACAGCGCCTCGGGGACCTCGATCTTCAGGTCGCGCTTCACCTTGAGCTGGCACGCGAGGCGCATCCCCGCCGCGCGCTCGGCGGGCGTCAGGTACGGCTCCTCGGTCGGCAGCAGCGTCCCGCCGCCCTCGAGGACCTTCACCTTGCACAGGCCGCACGTCGCCTTGCCGCCGCACGCCGACGGCAGGAACACCTGGTGCGACGCGAGCGTGGAGAGGAGGGACGCGCCGCCCTGCGCCTCGAGCGTCTTCGCGCCGCCGTTGATGTCCACCTTCACGGTCCCGTAGTCGTTCAGGAACCGCTCGGCGACGAGGATCACGACCGCGAGCGCCACCGAGATCCCGGACATGGAGAGGGTCGTGAGGAGCACCGACGTCCACATGGCGCGCCTCCTACTGGATCGTGAAGATGCCCGAGAAGCCGATGAAGGCGAGGGCCATCAGTCCGGTGATGACGAACGTGATGGCCGGCCCCTCGAGCCCCTTGGGCAGCTTCGTGCGGGCCATCTTCTCGCGGATCGCGGCGAGCGCGCTGATCGCGAGCCACCAGCCGAGACCGGAGCCGAGGCCGAACAGCGTCGACTGCCAGAAGTCGTAGTTGCGGATCACCATGAACAGCGTGGCGCCGAGGATCGCGCAGTTCACCGTGATCAGCGGGAGGAAGATGCCGAGCTTGATGTAGAGGTCCGGGAGGAACCGGTCCATGGCCATCTCGACGATCTGGACGAGCGCCGCGATGACGATGATGAAGATGATGAGGGCGAGGTTCTCGAGGTGCAGGGGCAGGATGAGGAACTTGTACACGAGCCAGTTGATCATGTTCGTCAGGACCATGATCATCGTGACCGACTTGCCGAGTCCCGAGGCCGTCTTGAACTCGCTCGACACCGCGATGAAGGAGCAGGTGCCGAGGAAGTTCGACAGGATCATGTTGCTCGTGAAGATCGAGGCCAGGAAGATGACGAAGGGGGAGATGGCGGGAGCCGCGTTCATGCCGTTCGCCTCCTTCCGGCCCTAGGCCTTGCCGCCGGCCGCGGCGGGCGCCGCGGGGGCGGGCGCCGGCGGGGGTGCGGCCGGCTTCGCGCTCTTCTTCTGCAGGTGGGCGGACAGGATCCAGATCATGACGGCGATCAGGAAGAACGCCGCGGGCGGCATCACCATGATCGTCCATGTGGGGGCGTTCAGCACGTTCACGTCGAGGCCGAAGAACGTCCCGAAGCCCATGACCTCGCGGATCGTGGACAGGATCATCAGCACGGCCGTGTAGCCGAGGCCGGCGAACAGGCCGTCGAGCATCGACAGGAACGGCGGGTTCTTCTGGGCGTACGCCTCGGCGCGGCCCATGATGATGCAGTTCGTGATGATCAGGCCGACGTAGGGGCCGAGCGCCTTGCTGATGTCGGGCGCGTACGCCTTGATCGCGATGTCCACCAGGATCACGTACACGGCGATCACGAGCGTCTGCACGATCATGCGGATGCGCCGCGGGATGTAGTTGCGGAGGGCGGAGAGGGTGAGCGACGAGAGCGCGGTCGTGAAGGTGAGGCCGACGCCCATGACGAGCGAGTTGGCCATCACGTTGGTCACCGCGAGGCTGGAGCAGATCCCCAGCACCTGCCGGACGACCTGGTTGTCGGTCCAGAGGTTGCGTCGGATCACGGCGCGGACGGACTCCTTCATGGCATCACCTCCACCTTCGGCAGGACGTTGGCGAGCGTGTCGTTCACGATGCGCATCACGGCGTTGGACGTGATCGTCGCGCCCGTGACGGCGTCGATCTCCTTGTCGCCGTTCATCCCGTAGGCGACCTTCGTCGACGGCGAGATCGCGACGCCGCGGAACTGCTCCTTGAAGGCCGGCTCGTCGATGCGCCCGCCGAGGCCCGGCGTCTCCTGCTGCTCGGTGAAGACGATGCCGACGATCCGGTCGGCCTTCGCCGTCACGGCGAGATAGCCTCGGATCGTGCCCCAGAGGCCGGAGCCCGAGAACGGCACCGCGAAGGCGACGTCGTTCCCGTCCGTGCCGAGCTGCACGTAGAAGGTCGACCCGTCGCCGGCCGTGCGCTCCGTCACCGACGCCTCGAAGCGGGCGTTGAGGGCGGCCGCGTCGCCGGTCGTGTCGAGGCCGAGGACGTAGAGGAGGTCCCGCCGCTCGGCGAGGGCCTTGTTCGCCTCGATCGTCGGCGCGAAGAACGCGTCGGCGGTCGCGAGCGCCGCGGTGAACACCGCGGTCAGGATCAGGAGGAAGACGATCGTGTAGACCGGTCCCTGCTTCATGCC
>CAIXGU010000157.1 GCA_903919045.1 uncultured Eubacteriales bacterium
AGGTGCGCCGCGACGAGCGCCCCCGTCGCGACCAGCACCGCGGCGACGAGGATCGGGACCCAGCGCTTCTTCTTCATGCGTTCCCTCCCTGGCGCCGGAAGACGCCGAGCGCGGCCAGCCGGCGGTGCGCGAGCCCCGCGATCCAGCCCCCGAGCAGCCCGGCGCTCGCCGCCATCGCCACCCACAGCAGGAAGACGAGCCCCGTGAAATGGAAGACGACGAGGTTCGACGCCGCCGCCGACGCGGCGTTGGCGAGGCAGGCCGCGAGCAGGAAGAACCCCGGCCGTGCCGGATCCCAGCGGAAGGCGGCGCGCACGGCGTCCAGGACCGCGCCCGGCACCGTGTAGGTGAGCAGCGCGAAGACGCCCTGCAGGCCGCTCAGCCCGAGCGCCAGCGCCAGCGCGCCCTGGAGCAGCCCCATGAGCGTGCCGGCCCAGCGTCGGCGCACGAGCGCGGCGCCGAGGACGAGGAAGGCCATTCCGATGCCGCCGGAGAGTCCGCCGCCCGGCATCCGCAGCAGGTCGGAGAGGAGGCTCGTCGCCGGCGAGACGAGCCGCTTCGCGAACAGCCCCAGCACGACGCAGAGGGCCATGACGATCAGGTCCCGGAGGTCCTCGCGCCCGAGCCGCCGCGTCACGGCAGGTCCTCCGGGCGGTTCACGTTGTGCAGGACCGGCGTCCCGCGCAGTTCCGCGGGCAGGTCGACGGCGCGCACCCGCACGTCCGCGGCGAGGTCCGAGACCCGCCGCTCCCCGCGCGCCAGCCGCGCCTCCACGGCGTCGAGGCAGCGCTTCGCGTAGAGGCCGCACAGCGGCTGCAGGCGCCCGTCGCCGTCGCGGACGACGAGCGCGTCGTCGCCTCCGCTCCCCTCGATCCCTTCGCCTCCCGCGCTCCCCGCTTCCCATGCGCGCACGAGGAAATCCGCCAGCGCGCGCCGGAAGAACGGCAGGTCGCAGGGCACGACGAGCAGGACGTCGGAGGCGCAGGCCGCGAGCGCGTCGCGCAGGCCGCCCAGCGGCCCCAGTCCCGGGACGGAGTCGGGCACGGGCCGGAAGCCGACGGACGCCGCGAGGTCCGGCGCGCCGCCCGCGACCAGCCGTTCGTCGAAGCCGGAAAGCTCCGCGGCGATGCGTTCCAGATAGGTCCGACCCTCGAGCGTCAGGCGCGCCTTGTCGGTCCCGCCGAAGCGGGAGCCCTTCCCGCCGGCGAGGATCGCGCAGCCGAAGCGCAGGGGCCGTCCTCCGCCGTCGGTCCGCGTCACGGACGGCCCGCGCCCCGGCCGAGCAGAGCGAGCACCGCGGCCTCGTCCTGGCGCTTCTCCTCGACCGATCGCAGGGCCCATCCCAGCGCGCCGGTCGGGCAGGTGCGGACGCAGGGCGGCGCGCCGTCCTCCCGCAGTTCGGGGGACCCGGCGCAGAGGTCGCATTTCGCCATCGTGCCGTCCGCGACGAAGCGCGGGACGTCGTACGGGCAGGCGTCGGCGCAGGTCCGGCAGCCCGTGCACAGGGTCCGGTCGACGAGCACCGCGCCGTCCTCCGCGCGCTTCGCGAGCGCGCCCGACGGGCAGGCCGCGACGCAGGCGGGCGCGACGCAGTGCAGGCACGCGACCGAGACGGTCCGCAGCGCGACGTCCGGGTAGGCGCCGCTCCAGCGCCATTCGATCCGGCGGAAGGGCGCGTCCCGCTCCGTGTCCCGCCAGATCCGGCAGGCCGTCGCGCAGGCGTGGCATTGGACGCACCGCTCCGGTACGAAGACGAAGCCGTTCTCCCGGTCAGGCATCCTTCGTCACCTCCACGAGCGTCTGGCTGGACATGGCCGTGATCAGCGGGTCGTACGCCGTCGCGGGGTCGACGCCGTACAGGAGGTTCACGTTCGCCCCGCTGTCCAGCAGCGGCAGGTCGGGCTTCCCGTGCTCCCGGACCCCCTGCCACCAGCCGTGCAGCACCATGACCGTATCGGGCCGGATCCCGGGGTACAGTTCGGCCTTCACGGAGATCCACCCGTGCGGCGACGCGACGCGTACGCGGTCCCCGTCCCGGATGCCCCGCGCGGCCGCGGCGTCGGGGTGGATGTGCACCGTCGGCTCGGGCGCGATCTCACGCAGGCTCGGCACGTTGCGCAGCCAGGAGGCCGAGAAGGCCTTCGACGTGTGGTAGTCGGACAGGACGAGCGGATAGCGGCGGGCGATCTCCGGCGTCCCGGTCAGGCTCTCGGGCGGCTCCCGCCAAACGGGCAGCGGCGGGAACCCCTCCTTCTCGAATTCCGTGCAGTACAGGGCGACCTTGCCGTTCGGCAGGAAGGGCGCGCCGGAGAAGCGCTGGCTCTTCCGCGAGAACGTCGCCTCGTAGTTCTCGTACCGCTTCGTCCCGGCGGGCGGCGGCAGCCGCACGCCGAGCGGCTGCGCGCGCAGCTCGTCAACGGTCAGCCCGAAGGGCGCGATGCGGAACGCGTCCATCGCCTCGACGCTGCCGCCCCAGAAATCCGCGCCGTAGCCCATCGCGACGGCGAGGTCGAGGAAGAACGACTGGATCGACTTGTACGCGCCGAGCGGCTCGACGACCTTCCTCCGGGCCATCAGCCAGTCCTTCTGCAGCTCGAACGGGTGGTCCGACTCGTACGTCGTGGCCGTCGGCAGCACGACGTCGGCGAAGTCCATCTCCGCCGGGCGCGTGACGTCCACGGTCACGAAGAAGTCGATCCTCTTCAGCGCCTCGACCACGCGGCGCGTCCCGCGCGTGCTGACGGTCGGCTGCGTCCCCGGGGCGATCACGGCGCGGACCGGGTAGGGCTTCTCCGTGAGCACGCTCTCCAGGATCCGGTAATACGCCGACGAGAGGCCCTCGACGAACGGCTGGAACGCCCGCGGGAACTCGGGCGCGACGAGCTTGTCGGCCATCTCCGGCGTGTACCGGTCCGGCAGGCCGAGCGGCCGCGGCTGGGGCACGCCGGGCCCCGTGTCGAGCAGGTTGCCGCCCGGGCGGTCGAGGTGCCCGGTGATGGCCATCAGGATGGCGATCGCCCGCAGCGCGTCGTTCGCGGACGGCGCGTGCTCCAGGCCGTTGCCGACGTCGATGCAGGCCTTCGGCGTCGACGCGTACATCCGGGCGAGTTCCCGGATCCGGTCGGCGGGCACGCCCGAGATGCGCTCGCCCCACTCGGGCGGATAGGCCGCGACGTGCGGCTTCAGCGCCTCGTACCCCTCGCACCAGCGTTCGACGAAGGCGTGGTCGATCCGGTCCTCGCCGACCACGACGTGCAGCATCGACAGCGCCAGGGCGGCGTCCGTGCCGGGGCGCACGGGGATCCAGAGGTCCGCGAGCCCGGCGTCCGGCTCCATCGAGGGCTTGATCGCCACGATGCGCGCACGGCGCGCCTTCGCGTCGACGAGCCCGCGCACGTTGTCCGCCGTCGGGTCCGCGAACACCGGCTGGCGGCCCCAGTACACGATCAGGTCGCTGCGGTCGGCGTCGGCGACGGGGCGCGGCGTCCCGAGGGTGTACGCGAAGGCGAAGGAGCGCTGGACCATGCAGATGCCGCTGTGGCCGTAGTTCGGGCTCCCGTGGACGGTCAGGAAGCGGTTCATGAGGGCGTTGTAGTTGCGCATCGCCGGCGAGACCATGGCGAGCGATTCCGGCCCGTATTCCTTCTTCTGCGCGAGCAGCCGGTCGGCGATATGGCCGATCGCCTCGTCCCAGGAGACCGCCTGGAAGCGCCCCTCGCCCCGCGCGCCCTTGCGCACCAGCGGCGTCGTCAGCCGGTCCGGGGAATGCAGCCATTCCGCGGACGCGAGCCCCTTCGCGCACACGCTGCCGCGGTTGCGCGGCGCCTCCCGCATGCCGAGAACGCGCGTCATCCGCCCCGCCTTCGTGAAGGCGTAGAGCCCGCAGCCCGCCGAGGGGCCGCACATCGCGCAGAAGGTCGGGACGACGCTCTCTCCGGTGACGCGCGCGATCCGCAGCGCCTCCTCGCAGGTGCATCCCGCGTTCGCCCCGTTCGTCGCCGTCGGTTCCATCGCGTACCTCCTGCCGGAATTCCGATCCCTCCGATTGTAGCACGCGGCCACCGCAGGCGGCGGCGTGGCTCCGCGCGGAACGCACGCGACCCGCGCGCCCTGCGCGACCCGCGCCCGCCCGCATCTGCTATACTCTTCTCGCACGCCTGCAACCGCTGCGGAAGGGAGCGAAGCGCCTTGCCCCTCCTCGTGTTCGACCTCCAGCGCTTCTCGCTGAACGACGGCCCGGGCATCCGGACGACGGTCTTCCTGCAGGGATGCCCGCTGGCGTGCTTCTGGTGCCACAACCCCGAATCCCAGTCCCTTTCGCCCGTCCTGCTCCATTACGATGCGCGCTGCCTGCGGTGCGGCGCCTGCGCCCGGGTCTGCCCGGCCGGCTGCATCGCCGTCGACGCCGCCTCCTGGTCCATCGACCGTTCGCGCTGCACGCTCTGCGGCCGATGCGCGGAGGCCTGCCCCGTCGAGTCCGTCGTGCTGTCGGGCCGGATCCGGGAGGACGACGCGCTGCTCGACCGCCTGCTGCCGGACCTCCCGTTCTACCGCGAATCGGGCGGCGGCGTCACGTTCTCCGGCGGCGAGCCGCTGCTGCAGGCCGCGGGACTCGCCCGGTTCCTGCCGCGGCTGAAGGAGCGCGGCATCCACGCGGCGATCGAGACCGCGGGCGCCGTCCCGGCCTCCGAGCTGGACCTCGTCCTCCCCCACGCGGATCTCTTCCTGTTCGACCTGAAGCACGTCGACCCGGCTGCGCACCGCGCCGCGACCGGCGCGGACAACCGGCGCATCCTGGAGAACCTCGCCCGCGTCGCCGCGTCCGGGACGCCGGTCGTGGTCCGCGTGCCCGTGATCCCGGGCTTCAACGATTCCGAGCAGGTCCTCGGCGCCATCGCGGACCGCGCGGCCGGCCTCGGGATCGGTCGGATCGACCTGCTGCCGTACCATCGGCTGGGATCCTCGAAATACACCGCCCTTGGACGCGAGGACGTCGCGCGCGACCTCGTGCCGCCCTCGGCCGAACGCCTGGAGGCCCTGCGCCGCACGATGGAGCGGCCGGGCCTGTCGGTCCGCATCGAGGGCGCCCCCGCGCCGGCCGACGATCCGCGGCGGGACGCGTCGCCTCCGGCCTCGCGGTAGCCGCTCCGCCGCGCGCGGACCCGCGGAACGCGCAGAAGGGGCCGCCTCCCGAGGGAGGCGGCCCCTTCCGGATTCCGGGGATCGGAGGTCCGCTACTTCTTGGCCTTCTTCGAACG
>CAIXGU010000158.1 GCA_903919045.1 uncultured Eubacteriales bacterium
CCGCGCGCGGTGGCCGAAGCCAGCGCGGCCGCGCGCCGGGGTGGATCCGTCGACCGGATCAGGCACCGGACGCGCCCGACCCGGCGGCCGCGGCGACGGCCGCGGCGGCGGCCGCGGCTTCCGCGCGGGCCTTCGCCTCGACGTAGAGGTCGTACACGCGGTTGCAGTCCGGGATGTCCACGAAGGCGACGCCGTCGCCGTATCCGAAGCCCGTCGCCCCGCCGAGCGGCGTGCCCCACGTCCGCTCGTAGGAGCCCGGGCCGCGGTAGACCGCGGCGACGGGCCCGAACGCGATCGTCCCGACGCCGTTCCGGCGCACCTGGAGCGAGGCGGACGGGAGTCCGGCCAGCGTGCGCTCCTGGATCGTCTTCCGGCTCCCGTCGCGGTGCAGCCGCAGCGCGATCACGCGGCGGTCCGTCAGGGCGTAGACGGCCCGCAGGCGGCGTCCTGGCAGGAAGCGGCCGAACAGGAGGAAGAGCCCGACGAGGATGAACGGGACGCCGAACAGGCCGAAGACGCCCGCGCCCGACGACGCCATCACCGTCCAGAAGACCGCGAAGGCCGTCCAGAAGAGCGCGAACGGGATCAGGAACGCGTCGCCCGGACCGAACCGAGCCCCGGACGCGGAGCGTCCCGCCCAGAGGACGTGCTCTCCGGGGGCGAGCTGGCCGGCGACGGCCGCCTTCGCCGAGGTCTCCTCTTCGTAGCGCCGCGGATCCATGCCGGGTCCTGCGCCCATCCCGGGTCCCATGCCCGGGCCTGCGCCCATTCCGGATCCGGGGTCCATCCCGGGGTTCCTGCCTGCGTCCTTCCGGCCCATGCCGCGCTCCTTCCGAGCCGCTCGATGCGGCCTCCTCCATCGTACCATTCGTGCCGGCCTCCCGGCGCTCCGTATCCTGCGACGCGCGCCGGAAGACCGCGCAAGAGGTAGAATGGGAGCATCAAGCCATGGAGGTGACGGCCATGAAACGCTTCCGCATCGGAACGGACGGACCCGAGGTCTCGCGCATCGCGCTCGGGCTCATGCGCATCGACAGGCTCGGACCGCGCGAGGCCGACGACCTCGTGCGCGATGCGCTCGACCAGGGCGTCGACTTCTTCGACCATGCCGACATCTACGGCGGCGGACGCTGCGAGGAGATCTTCGGCGGCGTGCTGTCCCGCGACCCGTCGCTGCGCGGCCGGATCGCGATCCAGTCCAAGGTCGGCATCCGCCGGGGCGAATTCGACTTCTCGAAGGAGCACATCCTCGAGGCCGTCGACGGCTGCCTCGCGCGCCTGAAGACGGACCGGCTGGACTTCCTGCTCCTGCACCGGCCGGATGCGCTCGTCGAGCCGGAGGAGGTCGCCGAGGCCTTCGACGTCCTCGAGCGGACCGGCAAGGCGCTGCGCTTCGGCGTGAGCAACCAGAACCCGATGCAGATCGAGCTGCTGCAGCGCACCGTGAAGCAGCGGCTGTGCGTGAACCAGCTCCAGCTGAGCCTCGCGTACACGCCGATGATCGACGCCGGGCTGCATGTCAACATGACCGATCCCGCCTCCGTGGTCCACGACGGAAGCGTCCTCGACTACTGCCGCCTGAAGGGCATCACGATCCAGCCCTGGTCGCCCTTCCAGCACGGCTTCTTCGGCGGCGCCTTCCTGGGCGACCCGAAGTTCCCCGAGCTGAACGCGGTCGTCGACCGGATGGCCGCCGAGAAGGGCGTCGCGCCGGCCGCGATCGCGATCGCCTGGATCCTGCGCCACCCCGCGAGGATGCAGCCGGTCCTCGGCACGACGAGCCCGAAGCACCTGCGCGAGGCCTGCCGCGCGGCGGACGTCGACCTCACCCGGACCGAATGGTACGAGCTGTACCGCGCGGCCGGCAACAAGCTCCCGTGATGCGCGTCGAGGTCGCCCCCGCGCAGCCCCAGGACCGGCGCGCGGTCGCCCATCTCGTCCGCGCCGAGCTCGGCTATGCGTCGCTCGACGAGGAGAGGCTCCTCGGCCGGATCGCCCGCATGGACGCCGACTCCGCCTACTCCGTGCACGTCGCGAAGCTCGACGGGCGCATCGTCGGGTTCGTCGCCTGCCAGCGCGGCATCGCGCTCGAGCGCGACGGGGACACGCTGCGCATCCTCGCGCTCGCCGTCGACCGCGCCTCCCAGTGCAAGGGCGTCGGGTCGGCTCTCCTCGCGGAGGCCGAGAAGCGCGCGGCTTCGTTCAGCGCGAGCGCGGTGGTGCTCTCGAGCGGCGCCCAGCGCACCGCGGCGCACGAGTTCTACCAGAAGCGCGGCTACGAGAAGCGGGGATTCAGCTTCACGAAGCGCCTGTAGAGAAAGAGGCCCCGCGCACGACCGGTGCGCGGGACCTCTTCGACATCCGGCCGGAGCGCGGCCCGAGGCCGCTCCCGCCCTATTCCTTCGGCTTCTTCTCCTTGCGGGCGGTTCCGGGCGCGACGGGTTCCTCCATCGGGGCCTCCGGCGCGACGGGCGCATGCTCGACGGGCGCCGCGGGCGTCGTCGCCTCGAGCTCCTCGATCTTCTCGCGCTGCGCATGCACGACGGCGTAGGCGTCCGGGTGGTTGTCCAGGATCCGCAGGCCCTTGGGGAGCGGAAGGTCCTTCGCGAAGATATGGTCGCCGCGGACGAGCTTCGTCGCGTCGACGTCGATCGAGTCGGGCATGAGCGCGACCTTGCCGGCGACGAGGACGTCGGCCTTGTGCACCTCGAGCATCAGGTGATGGTCTTCGAGGACATCTCGCCCGTGGAAGTGGATCGGCAGGTGGAGGTGGACCTCCTTGTCCTGCGTCGCCATCTGGACGGACACGTGGATCACGGTGCCGTCGACGGGGTGGCGCTGCACCTCCTTGAGGTACGCGAAGTGCTTCGCCTTGCCGAACTGGAGGTCGATCTTCGCGTTGTTGCCGTGCTGCTCGATGACCTTGTTCAGGGCCTTCGTCTCGAACTGCACGTCCGTCGAGCTCGTGTCGGATCCGTTCAGGACCCCGGGGACGAACCCGAGTCGGCGGAGACGGCGGGGCGTGTCGGAGCGGGGGTCGGCCTTCAGGATCGGCTTCTCCATGGTGCACTCCTTTCCGCGATGCGCACGATGCGAGGGTTCCGAGGTCTAGTGGCCTCTGCCTCAAGTCTATACCCGGCGGGGGCAAAGTCAAACGGAGCGCGTTCCGTCCCGCATCCGCACCGGCACGTAGGAAGGCAGGCGCTTCGGCGCGAGCGCGAGGACCAGCCGGGCGAAGCGCTGCAGGCCGCCCTCGACGGGGATCTCCGCGAAGCCTTCCCCGAGGAGCGGCTGTGCGTAGCGCACGAAATCGTCCGTCACGTCGATCCCGTCGGTCGCGATCCATTCCTTCGGGAGGCTCCGCGCCGAGTTCGCCACGGTGCGCAGCGGCACCTTCCCGTAGTACGCCCGATAGGCGTCGCCGGGCGCCCGCAGGATCGTGGCCATGTACCCCGTCCCCTCCTCCGTCGCGATGCGCACGGCCTCGCGGCCGACCTCGTACGCCTCCGCGGCGTCGACCGTCGACCGGTGGAGCGAGGTGGATCGCTGCAGCACGCCCGGCACCTGGCCCGTCGCCGTCCCCCGGACGGGGAAGCCGTGCGCGTTCAGGTGGTTCACGACCGCCTGCGCGGCCGTCGTGCGGCTCGCCCCGTACTCCACGTGGCCGAAGCCGTCGCGCGCCTCGCCGATCGCTCCCACGTCGAAGCCCTCGTTGACCACGACGATGACGCGCCCGCTGCGCACGAGCGCGCGGTCGACGTTCGCGGCCAGCGTCTCCAGGCCGTGCCCGGTCTCGGCGAAGTAGAGCTGGAGCGGCATCCGGCGCTCCGGGTCGGCGAGGCGCGCCGCGGCCGTGAGGAAGCCGCTCTTGCGGCCCATGGCCTGCAGGACGCTGACGCGCTCGGAGACGCACATCCCGCGGTTCTCCTCCTCGACGTCGCGGATCGTCGCGGCCCAATAGCGGGCGGCGCTCGCGTAGCCGGGGGTGTGGTCGATGATCGTCCGCGCCTCGTCGCCGAGGTCGTTGTCGATGGTCTTCGGGACGCCGGCGACCACGAGGTCGTGGCCCCGGGCGCGCGCGAGCCGCGAGACCTTGTCGGCCGTGTCCATGGAGTCGTTGCCGCCGATGTAGAAGAAGTACCCGATGCCGTGCGCCGCCAGCACGTCGATGATCCGCTCGAAATCCTCCGCGCAGCCGTCGTCGAGCTTGTACCGGCAGGTCCCGACGGCGCCCGAGGCCGGCGTGTGCCGGAGAAGGGCCATCTCCCGGGGGTCCTGCGCGCGCAGGTCGACGAGCTCCTCCTGCAGGACGCCCTCGATGCCGTGGCGCGCGGCGTGCACGGCGCCGATCCGCGGGTCCGCGAAGCACGCTTCGGCGACGCCGAGCAGCGAGGCGTTGATGACGGGGGACGGGCCGCCGCCGAGCGCGACGAGGACATTCCGCTGCATGGATCCCTCTCCTTCCGGATGACGCGACGGGACGCCGCGGGCGGCGCGCGCGAGTCGTCAGCCGATCGGGCCGCAGCCGACCAGCAAGACCACGAAGGTCGCGAGGATCGCGGCCATCGCGAAGAAGCAGACGACCAGGAGATAGAGGGTCATGCGGTGCCGTCGCGCCTCGAGGCGGCCGCGCAGGCGGCGGGAGGATCCCTCCGGCCGCACCGGGCCCGATCCGGAGCCGGTCGTTCCACGCATCGTCTCGTCTCCCTTCCGTCGGCCGTCCGACCGGAGAACGCCTGAAGATGACGCAATGACAAGCATTATACACGAACGGCCGCTTTCCTAGGGGAAAGCGGCCGCTCTTCTCGGAATCCGATCGGGACCGTCCGACGGGCCGGAGGCGGCGGCTAGACCGGAGAGGGCTCCAGGACCAGCGCGCAGATCAGCTTCACGCCCGCCTCGACGTCGTCGAGGTCGACCATGCAGCTGTCGCCGTGCGTGTAGCGCGTGACGACCGAGACCTCGCCGACGCGGACGCCTTCTCCGGACAGGTTGATGGCCGCCGCGTCGTTGCCGCCGACGTAGAGGACGTCCTTCTGGCACTTGATCCCGTCGCGGGCGCACAGGTCCAGCATGCGCCGCACGATGCGCTCGTCGCAGATCACCGACGTGTCGGAGATCTTGACCGCGACGCCCGCGCCCTGGGTGTTGCTGCCCTCGAGGTCGCCGGGGCGGTCGTGGTGCGGCGTCACGTCGACGGAGATGCCGATCTCGGGCTTGATCCGATGCGCCGCGACCTTCGCGCCGCGCGTCCCGACCTCCTCCTGCACGGAGAAGACCCAGAAGACGTCGTGGTAGGGGCGCGGCACGCGCTCGATGGCCTCGACCATCATCGCGCAGCCCATCCGGTCGTCGACGGCCTTCGACAGCACGGCGCTCCCGACGAGCGGCTGGTATTCGCCGACGTAGCAGGCGACGTCGCCCACGTCCGCGACCTTCCTTGCGTCCTCCTCGGTGTTCGCGCCGATGTCGACGTAGAGGTCCGTGAAGCTCGACCCGAGCTTGTCGGCGTGGACGCGCGCGGAGATCACGCCGACGGTCCCGTTGCGGAAGCGGATGCGCGCGCCGTAGGCGATATGGAGGAAGGAGTGGCCCATGTTCTTGACCATGAGGAGGCCGTCCTTCTGCACCTTGATCACCTGGAACCCGATCTCGTCCATGTGCGCCGCGAACATCATCCGCTGCTTCCTCTCGCCCGAGCCGCGCTGGTACGCGATGAGGTTCCCGAGGCCGTCCGACGAGAGCTCGTCGACCTTGCCGCGGAGCACGTCCTCGAGATAGGCGCGCACTTCGGTCTCGTAGCCGGAGACGCCGTGGAGCTGGGTCAGTTCCTGGAGCCGCATGTCGTTTTCCTCCTGCCGATGCCGTTCATCCCGGCCCGGGTCTCCCCGCGCCGTCGCGGTCCTCCGCGTCAGTCCCCATTCTCCGCCAAGGAGAGCGCCGCGTCCATGCCCATCCCGGCGCCCTCGGCCCGCGCCGCCTCCTCGTCTGCTTCCTGCAGCCCGGAGCGCACGGCGGCGAGCGCGGCCTCGCGGATCTCCTTCATTTCGGATTCGACGGCGACGCCCAGCTCCGCGAGCGCGGCGTCCGCGGCCCCGAGCAGGACGGCCGCCCGGCGCAGGTCCCCGGCCGAGACGGCACGCGACGCCCAGGCGACCAGGTTCGACGCCAGCGCGAGCTTCTCGCCCATCCCGCGTCGCAGGCGGCCGCTCTCCCGCAGGAGCGCCGCCGATTCCGCGAGGGCGGCCGGGGTCGCGCCGTCGCGGCCGAGCACGGCGAGCGCCGCGCCCAGCTGCGCGTAGGTCAGGTAGATGGTCGCGTCCGCCTCGCGGCAGAGGGCCATGCACTGGTCCTGCAGGTCCTTCGCCTTCGCGAAATCCCCGCGCACCAGCGCGACGTTGCCCAGGTTCGTGACGGCGCACGCCTCGCCGAAGCGGTCGCCGATCTCGCGCCGCAGCCGAAGGCTCTCCTCCTGGAACGACCGCGCGGCGTCGAGGTCGCGCACGTCGAACGCGAGCGTCCCGAGGTTCCCGAGCAGGTTGCCGATCCAGACCTTGCTCCCGACCTCCCGGTACAGCGCGAGGCTCTCCTCGAAGTAGGGGCGCGCACCGGCTGCGTCGCCCTGGAACTGGACGATGTTCCCGAGGTAGTTGAGGACGTACGCGACGCCCATCTTGTCCCCCAGGTCCCGCCAGCGCGCGAGGCACTCCTCGTACCGCGTCCGCGCCGTCGCGTAGTCGCCCTGGAAGAAGGCGATCGTGGCGAGGTATTGGAGCGCCAGCGCCGCGCCCGCGACGTCGCCCTCCTCCTGCTCGCGCGCGAGGCTGCGCTGCAGGATCTCCGCCGCCTTCGCGTAGTCGCCCTTCTGGTAGGTCGCGAAGCCCAGCTCCGTGAGCGCCTTCGCGTGGCCGTGCCCGTCGCCGAGCGCTGCGTAGCCGGCCTGCGCCTTCTCGAGCCACTCGAGCGCCGCGTCGAAGACCGAGCGCAGGCGGTTGAGCTTGCCGAGCGCGAGCTGCAGGCGCGCGACCGAGGACGGGTCCTGGATCTTGCGCGCGAGCGTGAGCGCCGTCTGGAACTCCGCGCCGGCCTTGTCCATCTCGCCGACGAGCTCGAGCACCTCGCCGCGCCGCCAGAGGATCTCGATGCGCTCCGCCGGGTCCTCGAGGAGGGGCAGCAGCTGCCCGTAGAGGGCCACGGCGTCCTCGTTCGCGTAGCTGCGCTGCGCGGCCTCGCCGGCCCGGCGCAGGTATTCCCGCTGCTTCAGGACGTCGTCGCTGCGGCCGTAGTGGAACGCGAGCGCCTCGAGCGGGGGGCTGTCGGGATACGTCGCCTCGAGCCAGCGCGCGAGCTGCTCGTGCAGGCGGGCGCGCGTCGCGTAGGGCAGGCTCTCGTAGGTCACCTCGTGGAGGACGATGTGCTTGAACAGGTAGGCGAGCTCGGGCTCCGGCGTGTCGAGCGACGTGATGTCGAGGTCGCGCAGCTCGTCGAGGTCGCGCTGCACCTGCATCGATCCGCCCAGCTCGGGGTACGAGCCGATCAGCCACTGCACGCGGAACAGGCGCCCGACGATGCTGGCCATCCGCAGCGTGATGCGCCGCCGCTCGCTGAGCTGGTCGATGCGGCTGAGGACGAGCTTGTGGAGGCTGTCCGGCAGTTCGATCCGCTCCAGGTCGGCGGGGTCGCGCGGGTCGAGGCCGCGGTCGCGCAGGTAGTTCAGCAGCTCCTCGAGGTAGAAGGGGTTCCCCTGGGACAGCGACTGGAGGCGGTCGGTCAGCGTGCGCGGGATCGGGGCGCCGCTCCGGGCCGGGTAGAGCTGCGCGAGTTTCGCCCGCACGGCCTGCAGGCACTCGTCGGCGTCGAGCTCCTTCAGCTCGATGCGGGTGAACTGCGGGAGCGCCTCGAGGCGCGAGGCGGCGAGCCGGGCCTGCTGCGGCGGGCGGTAGGCGAGGACGAAGCAGACGGGCCGGTCGGCGAGGGCGCGGGCCATCCCGACGAGCAGTTCCTGCGACAGCGCATCGATCCAGTGCAGGTCCTCGATGACGAGGAGCAGCGGCCCCTCCGCGGCGACGGACCGCAGGCAGTCCTCGAGCAGGGCGTGCAGGGCGCCCTGCCGGTTGCGCGGCTCGAGGGCGCGCGTGAAGGCGTTGTCCGGGATGTCGATGCCGAGCAGGCCGCCGAGCAGCGGCAGGGCGTCGATGCGCCCGGGCGCCCGGTCCTCGACCTCGCCCTCGAGCGTGCGGATCTGCCGGCGCGACGGGGCGGTCGGGTCGAGGTCGAAGATGGCGCTGAAGATCGTGCGCCAGACGAGGTACGGGGTATGGACGCCGTCGGACTGGCAGGCGCCGCCGTAGCCGGTGAAGCCCTTGCGGCGGGCGCTGCGGATCGCCTCGGCGACGAGGCGCGACTTGCCGAGCCCGGCCTCCGCCGTGATGCCGACGATCTGCGACGCGCCGGCGAGCGCGCGGTCGAGGCGGTCCTCGACGGTCCGCAGCTCCTCGCGGCGGCCGACCATGGGGAGGGCGTACGCCGGCTCCTGGAGCTTCATCGCCCGCGCCTGGCAATCGCCGGTCACGACGAACACGGGCACCGGCTCCTCCTTGCCCTTGAGGGCGAGCGGGGGGCGGGGCTCGAAGCCGAAGCAGGCCGAGACGGCCTTCTGCACGGCGCCGCTCGCGAGGATCTCGCCGGGCTGCGCCTCGCCCATGAGGCGGGCGGCCAGGTTCACCTCGTCGCCGAGCGCGCCGTAGGTGCGCCGCGTCGTGCCGCCGTAGGCGCCGACGCGCATGACGCCCTGCGAGATGCCGACCTGCACGGGCAGATCGGTGGCGTCGCGCAGCTCGATCGCCGTGCGCACCGCGCGGCGGGCGTCGTCCTCGTGCGCGCTCAGCGCGCCGAAGTTGACGTAGGCGTAGCTGCCCTTGTCGCCGATGATGAGCTGGAGCACGGTGCCGTCGTGCCGCTCCGCGGTCTGCTCGAGGCGCCGCACGAAGGCGTCGAGCTTCGGGCGCGCGTCGTCCGTCTCGTAGTCGATGCCGCCGAAGCGCACGAAGAGCGCCGCGCAGGGGCGGAACTCGGCGAGGTAGGAGCCCTGTCCGAAGACCTCGCGCTCGAACACGGGAGGCGGGACGTAGGGCCGCAGGAGCGCCGGGTCGGGGACGAGCAGGCGGTAGTCCGGCGGGACCACGGTCGCGACGTCCGCCGAAAGGCCCGCCGCGACGCCGAACCGGTCGGCGCGCTCCCCGCCGGTGCGCCACTCGCGGACGGCGAGGGCGGCGCCGAGAGCCAGTGCGGCGGCCTCGTCGACGAGCACCTCGCCGTTGCGGGCGAGCGATTCGCCGACGCCGGAGCGGGCGACCGGGGCGCCGGCCAGCGCGTCGAGGTAGTGGATCGCGGGGTCGCCGACGAGGAAGCGGCGCGCGGAGCCGGCCGCGACGGCGACCTTCAGGCCGAGCGCCGGGAACGCCTGCATGGCGGCCTGCATCGCGAGGCCGGCGGCGACGGCGCGGAGGGCGGCGGACGCGGGCGGATCGGCAGCGGCGGCGGAGTCGGCGGCGGGCGCGCACGGGGCGGGCGTGGCGTCGTCGAACCAGACGGAGACGGCGTCGCCGGCGAAGCTGAGGACGCTGCCGCCGTGGCGCTCGAGGACCGCGATCAGGGCGTCGAAGACCCGGCCGACCTGCCGGGAGAGGTCCTCCGTGCCGCGGCGGACGCCGAGCTGCTGCGTGAGCGATTCGGTGAGCGCCGTGAAGCCGGAGATGTCCGCGAGAAGGGCGGCCCCGGACGTGCGGTCCGGGAGCGTTCCGCCGCACGCCAATGCGTGGAGCCTGTCCTCCGGAAGATAGCCATGGAGGCCCATGCGCCCATGATAGCATTCGGGACCGGTCTTCGGCAGGGGTCGCCGCGCGCGGACGCAGGCGCAGGGCCGGCGCGGCCTTCAGCGGCTGCTCGTCGGATCCGTCAGGGGTCCCAGGGCTCGCGCAGGACCGCGGCGGAGCTCCCGTCGGCGCACCGCGCGGCCGATGCCGCGGCCTCCGCGGCCAGGGAGCGCGCGCGGACCCGCTGGAGGAGCGCGATGAAGCCGTCGAGCGCGGATTCCGCCGACTCCGTCCGGATTCCCGTTGTTCCCGAATCCCGTGCGGGATGTCCTTCCATGCGCGTCCTCCCTCGGTGATGCCGTCCGGCGAAGCGGCGGACCGGTCCGCAGGGGGGTCCCGTCCGGTTCCTGCGGACCCCTCTGCTTCATAGACGGTCCGAGCCCCGGAAATCGGGTCACGCGTCGCTAGGAGAGCATCCCCAGCACGAGGAGGACCTGGGCGACGAGGTAGGCGGCCATCACGCGCAGGTCGCCGTGCTTCCGCTGCGCGTGGAAGACCTGGAAGGCGAGCATCGCGTCGGAGGCGATGAAGAGGAGCGAGCCGGCGAACGGCAGCCAGAAGGCGGCGCCCGAGGCGGTGAAGGCGCGGGCGAGCGCGAGGAGGCTCATGAGGGAGATGATGGCGGCGTACAGGGCCAGCGGGCTCTCGCGCCCCCGCACGTCCTTGCGCAGGGCGAGGAGGAACGCGACGGACGCGCCCGCATAGGGCAGCGCGGCGAGCCAGAAGAGCGGCGGGACGTGCGCGAGGAACCCCGTCGAGCGCAGGAAGGCGACGGCCCAGAGGAGATGGCCAAGCAGGAACGCGCCGAGGCCCGGGAGGAAGCGCCTCGGATTCTGCGGGTCGAGCAGCAGGACGTCCCCGGACATGGCGGCGAGGAGGGCGGCGACGATCCATCCGTCGACGGGGCGCGCCTCGAGGAGATAGTACGCGAGGACGAGCGGCACGAGCAGCGCCTTGGAGACGCCGCGCACCCAGGCGGGGCGGCGCAGGTAGAGGTGCGCCCCGAGGTCGGCGGCGGCGAGGAGCAGGAGCAGCGCGGACCAGCGCATGGCGGCCTCCCGGCCGGCGGACGCCGGCCTCCTCCAGTATAGACCTGCGCCGCCGCCGTTCGCACCCCGGAATCGCGCCGTTCCGGGCATCCGCGCCTTGACGGCCCCACCCGCCGCTCCTACAATACGGGCATGCCGGACGAAGCCGCCCTCCACCCCCTGAAGGCGCTCCGCGCGCCGATCGCCGGAGACGGCGCCTTCGGCACGTGGTTCGCCGAGCGGTACGGGGATGCGCAGGGACGCTGCGAGCGCGCGAATCTCGCGGATCCCGCGTCCGTGACGGCCCTCCACCGCGAATACCTCGACGCCGGCGCCCGCCTGCTGCGCACGAACACCTTCGCCGCGAACCGCGTCTCCCTCGCCGCCGACGACGCCGCCGTGAGCGCGGTGGTGGCCGCGGGCCACGCCGCCGCGCGCGCCGCCTGCGTCGACCGCCCCGGCGTCCTCGTCGCCGCCAGCGTCGGCCCCGTGCCGGTCCTCGACCCCGACGGACCCGACGCCTCGGACGAAGCCCGCGCGGCCGTCCTGTGCGCCGCCGTGGATGCGCATCTCGACGCAGGCGCCGACCTGCTCTTCTTCGAGACCTTCTCCGAGTGCCGCACGCTCCTCGCCGCCGCCCGGCACGCGCGCGCCCGGAACCCCGGAGTCTTCGTCGTCGCGTCGTTCGCGGTCCTCCAGGACGGCCGCACGCGCCGCGGCCAGCCCTTCGCGTCGATCCTCGACGAGGTCTCCGCGGACCCGGCGGTCGACTGGGTCGGGCTCAACTGCGCCAGCGGCCCGAGCCACCTCCTCGAGGTGCTCGAGACCCTCCCCGCGGGCGCCGTGCGGGCCTTCCTCCCGAACTCGGGCTATCCCGTCCGCCTCGATGACCGCACGGTCTACGGGCGCAACCCGGACTACTTCGCCGAGACCGCGCTCCGCGCGGCCGACCGCGGCGCCCTCCTGATCGGCGGCTGCTGCGGCACCACGCCGGAGCACGTCCGCCAGCTCGCCGCGCGCCTCGCCGGCGCCCCGCCCGCGCGGGCTGCCGCCCCGAAGCCGGTCCGCCGCATCCCGCCGTCGCCGCTCGTCTCGAAGGCGCCTGCGGATCCCGCCGCCGCCGCTTCCGCCACGAACGCGCCCTCCCCGGCGCCCGCGCCCTCCCCCGCCGCCGGACGCACCGTCACGGTCGAGATCGACCCGCCCTTCGACGCGGACATCGCGACGATGCTCGCCGGAGCGCACCTTCTCGCCGACGCCGGCGTCCGCTCCTTCTCCGTCGCGGACTCCCCGATGGGGCGCGCCCGCCTCGATCCGGTGCTCCTCGCGGCTCGCCTCCAGCGCGAGACCGGCGTGCCGACCCTCCCCCACCTCGCCTGCCGCGACCGCAACCTGAACGCCCTGCGTTCGCTGCTTCTCGGCGCCCACACCGAGGGCATCCGCCGCGTCCTCGCCGTCACCGGCGATCCGCTGCCGGAGGGCCTCTCGGGCGAGGTGAAGCCGGTCTTCGACCTGAGTTCGCGCGGCCTGCTCGCGCTCGTCGCGGAGATGAACGGGAGCGAGTTCGCGAAGGCGCCGATGCTCCCGGGCGCCGCGGTCGGCGTGCACGCCCCGAACTGGAAGGCCGAGAAGGCGCGCACGGAGCGCAAGATCCAGGCCGGCGCGCGCTTCCTGTTCACGCAGCCGGTCTACGGCGGCGCGGCGGCCGAGAACGCCGCCGACCTCGCGCGCTCGTTCCCCGGCGTCGCGGTCCACGTCGGGATCCTTCCGCCCGTGAGCCTGCGCAACGCAAGGTTCCTGCACAACGAGGTGCCGGGCATCCGGCTCACGTCCGAGGCGCTCGCGGCGTTCTCCGAAGGCATGTCCCGCGAGGAGGCCGAGGAGGCCGGCCTCGCGGTCGCGCTGGCGGCGGCGCGGGCGGCGGGGCCGGACGTCGCCGGCTACTTCCTGATGCCGCCGTTCCACCGCTACGCCCTGATCGCCCGCTTCGTCGCGCTCCTGCGCGCCGCCGGTCTCGCGGGGTAGGCGACGCCCGTCGTTCATGATCCGTTCAGAATTCCGCAAGAAGGATTCAAGAAACGCGGCGCAGGATGGAGGAGGACGGTGGATCCGTCCGGGTCCTCCCGTCCCCAGGAAAGGAGCGAGAACGATGAAATCAAGGAAGAAGATCCTGATGTCCCTCGCGATCGTCGCCGGCGTCGCGGTGCTCGCCGCCACGGCCGTCGTCGGCGCCGTCAGCGATACGCCCTACGAGCGTCTCAAGGCCGCCGTCAAGACGACGATGACCGAGATGACGAAGAACAGCGGCAACGCCACGACCGTCACCACGATCATCCTCAAGGACAACGGCACGCAGCTCTTCCGCTCCGTCGAGTCCCAGAAGTCCGGCGGCGGCTCCTACGAGCAGTCGAAGACGACCTGGATCGGGTCGGCCGCGGCGCAGGATTCCTACTCCTTCAGCAGCCCCACGATGAACGTCTACTACGACGCCTCCTCCGACACCTATTACGTGACCAGGTTCACGGATGTCGGCAACGTGAGACCCGACGGGTCCTACCTCGGCGGGTCCTCGTCGGACGAGTCCGAGTTCCTGGCCCGCTGGAACGACATCGAGCGGATCGCGGACGCGTTCGTCGGCAACCTCAAGGACTACGTGAACGCGGCGGAGCTCGCGGACGGCGGCACGGCCTTCTCGGGCGCCCTGAACGAGACCCAGATCCCCGCGCTCGCGAACGCGATCGCCTCCTTCGCCACGAAGCAGATGCTGCTGTCGAGCGGCGTCTCGGTGGGCGGGACCGTCGTCCAGCCGGCCGTCTATGATGCGTCGGGCGCCATGAAGGATCCCGACGGCGTCGTGGATCCGATTCCCGACACGCCGTACGGCATCCCGGCGCTCGCCGGCGACATCTTCATCAAGAGCGTGGCCGGCACCGCGAAGACCCTGCCGAGCGGCCTCCTCGCCGACATCGCCGTCTCGGTCGTCCTCTCCGGCACGGATGAGGACGGCGTGGTCCACGACCTGTCGCTCGACCTGCACGTCGTGATGAGCGACGTCGGCACGACGGCCGTCGCCGAGCCCGACCTGACCGGCAAGAAGGTCCAGATCTCCGAGTCCAACGACCCGTACACCCAGAACAAGCTGACCGAGGCCTTCGTGGGCACCTACCGCAACGACGTCGTGTCGATGGCGGACGGGAAGTTCGTGAAGATCGGCGAGCGCACGATCGTGGTCGAGTCGGTGACCGCCGACACCGTGACGGGCCGCTATTTCGAGACCTACGTCGACGGCGCGACGCATCCGGCGCCGCTGTCCTTCGAGTTCAGCGTCCCGAACTCCGGGTACTACACGCTCAACGTGACGTACGCCGACCGCAACGGCACGCAGACCGGGAACAGCATCACCTTCGACCCGTCGAACGGCACCGCGAGCTTCTTCGACTACAGCTCCAAGGCCGACGGAACGGTCGGCAACGGCCTCTTCCCGCGGGTCTTCGACTGACCGGACCCTGAACCCTCCATTTGCCAGCCTCTTCGCGTTCGGGATATCATGGGATATCCCGAACGCGCATGCGGCCTGATTCCGCGCGCGACGCGGGACGACACGGGGTGGATATGGAACGAGAGATCGCGATCGGGATCACCGGGCTCACGAAGCTCTATCCGAACCAGCGGGGCATCCGCGGCATCGACCTGGACGTCCGGCAGGGCGACGTCTTCGGGCTCCTCGGCCCGAACGGCGCCGGCAAGACGACCCTGATGAAGGTGATCGTCGGGATGATGGCCCCGGACTCGGGGGACGTCCGGATCTTCGGGCACAGCGTCCTCACGGACTTCGAGAAGGCGCTCTTCCCCGTCGGCTGCATCATCGAGACGGCCGTGTCGTACGGATATCTCAGCGCCGCCGACAACCTCCGGCTCGCCGGGCGGTTCTACGGGATGAGCGACGAGAAGCGCATCGACGAGGTCCTCGAGACCTGCGGCATCCTGAAGTACAAGAACGAGAAGGCGTCGGCCTTCTCCCTCGGCATGAAGCAGCGCCTCGGTCTCGCGACCGCGATCCTCCCCCGCCCGCGCCTGCTCGTCCTGGACGAGCCGCTGAACGGGCTCGACGTCGAGGGGATGGTCGAGGTCCGCACCCTCGTGAAGCGCCTCGCCGCCGAGGAGGGCACGACCTTCCTGATCTCGAGCCACCTGGTGCACGACGTCGAGCGCACGTGCGACCGGATCGGCGTGATCCTCGACGGCCGCCTGGTCCGCGTGGACGCCACGGAGGACATCCTCCGCGACCACGCGACGCTCGAGAGCTTCTTCCTCAGCGAGGTGGACCGCCATGGCAAGCTTTAGCGCCGCGCTCTCCTCCGAGCTCTTCCGCATGCTCCGCCGCAAGAAGGCGACCGTCCTGCTGATCCTCTCCTTCGGCATGGTCGCCGTCGCGCTGCTCCTCTCGCTCGTCGTGCGGGGCGGCCTCGGCATCCTGGGCGGCACGGGCGCCGCGTTCCCGACCTCGGTCCTCGGGGTCTACGCGAACACGATCCTCCCGCTGTTCGTCGCCCTCGCCGTCACCGACGCCTTCACGAGCGAGTTCGCCCACGACACGATGAAGATCGTGATCACCAAGCCGGTCACGCGCTTCCGCATCTATCTCGCGAAGCTCGCATCGGTCGGCGCGTTCATCCTCGCGAACCTGCTGCTCGTGATGGTCCTCTCGATGGTCGTCACGGTGGCGTTCTTCCCGCGGCTCGTGTCCTTCGGCTGGGCCGTCGAGGTCGTCGCCGCCTATCTCCTGACCCTCTTCCCGCTGCTCGTGCTCGCCGTGATCACGGCCTTCTTCGCGAACGTCCTGAAGAGCAGCGCCGGCGTCTTCTTCCTGTCCGTGCTGCTGTTCCTGCTCTCCAAGGCCCTCTCGGTCGTATCGGCGCTGTCGTACGTCCTCCCCACGTCCCTGCTCGACTGGTACAAGCTCTGGATCTCGAGCGTGATGCCGTTCGGGTCGATCCTGCGGACGCTCCTCGTGATGGCCGCCTACTTCGCCCTCTTCACCGCCCTCGGGTTCCGGCGGTTCGACCGCCGCGCCCTCTAGTCCCCATGGACCTGAGGCGCCGGCTGCTGCTCTCGGACCTGCTGCTGCTGTGCGTCCCGCCGGCCGCGACCGCCGTCGCGGCCGCGCTCGTCCTCGGGATCGCCTCGCTCGCCGCGGGGACGCGGATCCGGTATGCCGACTTCGAGAAGGCCGTCCGCATCCGCGTCGAGCTCTTCTCGGCGGCCGCGACGGTCTGGGGCGAGTCCCCGGACACGGTCGCGCGGCAGGAATTCGGCTCCTTCCTCGAGACGCGGCTCGAGGGCTTGCGCGCCGAGGTCTACGTCGTGAAGGACGGCGCCGTCGTCTACGCGACGGAAGGCGCCGGCACGATGGACGGCGCGCTGCCGTACCCCGGCGCGGGCGAGGGGCCGGCGATCTCCGAGCGGCGCCTGTCGATCGGCGGCGTGCCGTACCTGCTCCAGACGCAGCGTCTCGCCTTCGAGGACGGCTCCACGGGCGCCGTCGCGATCCTGATCCCCACCGACGCCCGCGCCGGCGCCGCCGAAGCGGTCGCCGGGTCGATCCCGATCGCCTTCGTGTTCGCGAGCCTCGCCACGGTCCTCCTGCACAGCGTCCGCATGAAGCGCCGCATCGCCGACCCGCTGGTGGCCCTGAACGCGGCGATCGCGGCGATCAGCGAAGGGAACCTCGCGGACGAGGTCGTGGAGGGCGGCGACGAGGAGATCCGCCAGGTGCAGCGCTCGCTCGAGCGCCTGCGGCGGACGCTCCAGGAGAACGTGCGGACCCGCGGCCGCCTCGACGACAACCGGAAGTTCCTGATCTCGAGCATCTCGCACGACCTGAAGACGCCGCTCGCCTCGATCCGCGGCTACGTGGAGGGCCTGATCGACGGCGTCGCCGACACGCCGGAGCGACGGCGGAAGTACCTCGGGACGATCCTCGCGAAGACGCAGGGCGCCGACCGCCTGATCGACGATCTCGTGTACTACTCGCGGCTCGAGCTCGACCAGGTACCGTACGACTTCGAGCCGACGGATCCCGCGGCCTGGCTCGCGGCGTTCGTCGAGGAGAACCGAGAGGGGTACGCGCGCGACGGGATGGCCCTCTCCTTCGAGGACCGCCGGTCGGAGCGGAGCCCCGTGCTCCTCGACCGCGAGCGCATGAAGCGGGTGTTCCAGAACCTCTTCGAGAACGCGCGGAAGTACCGGCGCGGGGAGACCGGCGCGGTCGCCGTCGCCGTGCGCGATGCGGGCGGGCGCGTGCTGTGCGAGGTGCGCGACGAAGGCGCCGGCATCCCGAAGGAGAGCCTGCCGTACGTGTTCGACCGGTTCTACCGCGCCGACGCGTCGCGGCGGCAGGCGGACGGGGCGGGCCTCGGACTCGCGATCGCGAAGCAGGTCGTCGAGGACCACCGCGGGGAGATCTGGGTGCGGAGCGCCGAGGGCGAGGGCACGACGTTCGTCGTCGCGCTGCCGGCGGCGCCGGACGGGACGGAGGACGGGCGGGCATGAGCGTAGGGAAGCGCATCCTCGTGGTGGAGGATGACCCGAGCATCGCGGACCTCCTCCGGGACTACCTGGAGGCGAACGGGTTCGCGCCCGAGCCCTGCGGCGACGGGGCGAAGGCCGTGGAGCGCATCCGCGCAGGCGCCTGCGACCTCGTGCTGCTCGACCTGATGCTGCCCGGACTCGACGGGTTCGACGTGCTGCGGCTCGCGCGCGCGGAGACCGACGTGCCGATCCTCGTCGTGTCCGCCCGCCGGGAGGACGTCGACAAGATCCGCGCCTTCGGGCTCGGCGCCGACGACTACGTCGCGAAGCCGTTCAGCCCCGGCGAGCTCGTGGCCCGCGTGAAGGCGAACCTCTCGAAGGTGGAGCGCCTGCGGAGCCGCTACCAGGAGCCGGAGGGCGAGCGCCCGATCCGGGTCCGCGGGCTCGAGGCGCAGCCGCTCGCCCGGCGCGTGCTGCTGCACGGCGTCGAGGTCCCCCTCGCGCAGAAGGAGTTCGACCTGCTGCTGTTCCTGCTCCGGAACCCCGACCGCGTGTTCAGCAAGAACGAGCTGTTCGAGCGCGTGTGGGGTCTCGACGCGACGGGCGACACGTCGACCGTCACGGTGCATGTCGCGCGCATCCGCGAGAAGCTGGGCGCGCATCCGGAGGACGCGCAGTACATCGAGACCGTCTGGGGCGCGGGCTATCGGCTCCGGGCCTAGGGCGCCGGATCCGCGGGATCAGTCCTTCCTGGCGTAGCTGAAGCAGACGTCGTAGTCGCCGCGCGAGTGGCATTTCTGCGCCTGCCACCCCTCGCGTTCGCATGCGTCCTTCCAGTGCTGGGCGAAGCGGCTCATCTGCAGGTCGTCGTACCCTTCCGTGACGGCGGCGTAGGAGACGATGGAGTCGGCGCCTTCCGTCCGACGGGAGATGCTCTCCTTGTTGCGGGTGAGGACGCGCTCGAGGTCGGCGTAGACGGTATCGGCGAAGTCCTTGTGGTTCGTGCGCACGAGCATCGTGCGGCGCGACAGGCTCGCCGTCATGTTGAAGAACCGGAAGGCGACGGGCTTCGCGTCGGACGCGTCGACCGTCTTGCCGCAGAGGAAGCAGTAGTTCGCATCGGTGGGAAGACTGGCGCCGCACTTCGAGCAATTCATGGGAATGCCCTCCTGGGGTTCGGTTGCCGCTGTCGAGAAAAGTGTAGCATAGGACGGGAAGGGACGCGAGACGCAAGGACGAGAAGGAGGAGCCGCGCCATGCACACCCTAAGGACCTGCCTGCGCGACGTCGCGGGCGCGACGAGGAGCCCCGCCGTGTTCCTGCACGGCTTCCCCGATTCGTCGGCGATGTACGCGGCCTATGTCGCGCCGGAGGAGCGCGACGCGCCCTGGCTCGCCGGGCGGTCGATCCACGTCCTCGACTTCCCCAACCGGCATCTCAACCCGGACTTCCCCGCGCGGCGCGCGCTCGCCGGCGGCGTCCTCGCCCGAGAATTCGACGCGCTCCTCGACGCCCTCGTCGCGGAGAGCCCGACGGGGCGGCTGGTCCTCGTCGCCCACGACTGGGGCGCCACGCACGCCTGGCGCTGGGCGCGCGCCCGCGGCGGCGCCGGGGTCGAGCGGATGGTCGCCCTGTCCGTCGGCTCGTCGTTCCGCTACGACGTCGGCGAGCACGGATTCAACGCGTTCACCTGGCTGTACGGCCTCTGGTTCTGCCTCGCCTGGTACGCGCCGTTCCTGTCGCGGCTCGTGGCGCGGACCATCGTCTCCGGCGGCGGCTACCGCTCGGACACCTGGCCGGCGCTCGGCCGCGACGCCTACCACTACTGGGACCGCCCGCGCCTGCTCTGGGAGATCCTCCCGCAGGCCCTGTTCGGCCTCCACCGCCGCCCCGAGTACGTCGACTTCCCGTTCCCCGTGCTCTACCTGCGCTCCGGCTTCGACCGGATCGCCTCGACACGCGCTTTCGAGCGCACGCTCGCCTCCCGGCCCGACTGCCGGATCCTCGTCCGCCGGGACTGGAACCACTGGTTCCCGGAGCAGCACGCCGACGAGGTCCTGCCCGAGGTCCGCGCGTTCCTGGCCGGCTGAGCCGCACGCACGCCACCCACCGCCCGCCGCAGCCGCACGCCCGCGAGGAGGATCCGTCATGGACCGCAATGCCGTCGCCGCCCGCATCGCCGCGCATCTCGACGCCTACGCCGCGCTCTGGCCGTTCCAAGGCGCCGTGGGCGCCTCCGTCGACGGCGAGCCGCTCCCCGTCCGTGCCTACGGGCTCGCGAGCGTCGAGCTCGGCGTCCCGAACGCGCCCGGGACGCGCTTCCTCATCTGGTCGCTCACCAAGCGCTTCACCGCCGCCGCCGTCCTGCTCCTCGAGGAGCGCGGCGCCCTGCGGACCGCGGACCCGCTCGCCGCCTGGTTCCCCGACGCCCCGGGCCTCGACCGCGCGATCACCTTGGCGCATCTCCTCGGGCATGCCTCCGGCCTGCCGAACTATTCGAGCGATGCGGTCTTCCCCGATTCGCGCCGCACGTTCCAGCGCGCGCACCACGCGCCCGAGGCGCTGCTCGGGCTCTTTTCGGGCCTGCGCCCGGACTTCGCGCCCGGCACGGCCTTCCGCTACTGCAACACGGGCTACTGGTTCCTCGGCGAGGCGATCGCCCGCGCATCCGGACGGCCGTACGCGGAGTTCCTGCAGGCCGAGGTCCTCTTCCCGCTGGGTCTCGCGGACACGGGCGTCGACGACGGGCGGACGCTCGTCCCGGGCGCCGCGCAGGGCCACTATCTCGACGGCGGCGGACTCGTCCGCTGCGGGTACACCGACATGGACCTCGTCCGCGCCTCCGGCGGGATGTTCTCGACCGTCGCGGACCTGCTGCGCTGGGAGCGGGCGCTTCGCGAAGGCCGGCTCCTGCGTCCGGAGACCGTCGCGCGCATGGAGACGCCGGGGCTCGGCGGCTACGGGCTCGGCGTCTTCGTCGACCGCGAGGGCGGGCGGCGGCGCGTGCGGCACAACGGCGGGCACGAAGGGTTCCTCGCCGAGCTGCGGTCCTATCCGGACGACGGCGTCGCGGCCGCGGTGCTGTCGAACACGGGCTTCGCGAACGTCGGCGGGATCGCCCACGACGTCGCGATGATCGCATTCGGGGAGGACGTCGCGCCGCCGCAGCGTCCGCCGGAGCATCCGCTGTCCATCGGAGCGGCCGAGGCGATCGTCGGCGTCTACGAGGGCGGCGGCTCGCGCATCGAGGTGCGCGGCGCCGGTCGCGGCCGGTTCGAGATCGTGCTGGACGGGACGTGCCGCCTGCCCGCGTATCCCGTGCGCGCGGACGCGCTGCACCACGAATGGATCGACGAGGAATACGTCTTCGAGGAGGGCGCCGACGGGCGTCCCACGCTCTGGGGGCTCCCGAAGCGCCGCTGACCGCGCCTCCTACGGACCCGGCAGCAGGATCTCGAATTCGGCGCCGCTCGCGTCGGCCGTGCGCCCGCGGAGCGTCCCGCCGTGCGCCTCGACGATCCGGCGCGCCAGCGTGAGACCGAGTCCGAGTCCGGGACTGCCCGATTCCTTGCGCCCCGCCTCGAACCAGCGCTCCGGGTCGCCGTCGCCCAGTCCCGGCCCCTCGTCGCGCACGACGAGGGAGACGCGGCCGTCCCGCGGCTGCGCGGAGACGTGCACGCGGCCGCCCGGCGGCGAGTGGCGGACGGCGTTGTCGAGCAGGTTCAGCAGCACCTGGCGGACCTGCGCCGCGTCGAAGCGGGCGTACAGCGGCCGCGCGACGTCGAGGGCGAAGGAGACGCCGCGGTCCTCGGCGATCCGGCGCATCGCGTCGACGGCCTGGACGGCAGCGACGCCGAGGTCCCCGTCCGTGGGCTGAGCCGGCGCACCGCGTTCCATCGAGGACGCGAGGACCAGGCCTTCCACCAGCAGCGTCAGGCGGTCGATCTCCCCGAGGCTCGCCTGAAGGTACCGCGCGGCCTCTTCGGGCGGCACGACGCCGTCCAGGATCCCCTTCGCGTTCGCCTTCAGGATGGCGAGCGGCGTGCGGAGCTCGTGCGAGAGGATGGCCCAGCGCTCCTCGCGCGCCTCCTCCATCTCCTTCAGCCGCCGCGTCATGTGGTCGATCGACCGGCCGAGGTCCCCGATCTCGTCGCGCGCGGCCGTCGCGACGGACTCGCTGAAGTCGCCGTCGGCGATGCGCTCGGCGACGCGGCTCATCGCCACGACCGGGTCGGTCATGCGCCGCAGGACGAAATAGAGGACGAGCACGGTCGGGAGGCCCACGAGGAGCATCGTGAGCGAGGCGTACAGGAGGACGGGCTGCGCCTGGTCGTTCACGAGCGGGATGCGCTTCCCGATCACGAGGTCGAGCGGCGCGGTCGCCATATGGATCCCGCTGAGCTTTTCCGAACTCGCGACGAGCACGTAGTACCGGATGTCGCCGACGCGGACGATCCCCGCTCCGCCCTGCCGCCGCACGGCCTCGATCCGAGCGCCGTCGATCCAGGGCAGGTCGGGGGACTTGCCCTCCGGCACGTACCCGATGCGGTAGGGGTTGCTGGCTTCGTAGTCCGCCACGAAGCGGGCCATCTCGACGGCCGGGTCCGGCATCGACTCCGCCTTCGAGGCCATCTGCGCCGGGTACGAGGCGTTCTGGAGCAGCTCCTTCCCGTACAGGGCTCGCGACAGGCTCTCGGTCTGCAGCACCGTCGCCGCGAGCACGAGCAGCAGGTCGGCGAGCAGCACGCCCGCGACCGCGAGGACGATCCGCCGCGAGATCGAGGCGCGTCCGCGCGGGCTCACCGCGGGACCTCCAGACGGTAGCCGGTCCCGCGCACGGTGCGGATCGCGGCGACGGCGCCCGCTTCGGCGAGCTTGGCCCGCACGCGCGTCACGCAGATGTCGACGGCGCGGTCGCTGCCGTCGAAGTCGACGCCCCAGACGGCGTCGAGCAGCGCCTCGCGCGTCAGGGCGCGGCCGGCATTGCGGGCGAGGTGCACCAGCAGGTCCAGCTCGCGACGCTGCAGGGGGAGCTCCTTCCCGCCGCACCGCGCGAGGCGGGTCGCGAGGTCGATCCGCAGGTTCCCGAGGGCGAGCGCGTCGTGCGCGCCGCCGCCGGCGCGCTTCAGGACGGTCCGGATGCGCTCGACCAGCTCCGACGGGTCGTACGGCTTCGTCACGTAGTCGTCGGCGCCGCTGCGCAGCCCCGTCAGGACGTCCGGCGTGCGGCCGAGCGCCGTCAGCAGGACGACGGGGACGTCCGGCGCGCTGCCGCCGGGCTCTCCCGCGAAGCGACCGCCGCGGAGCTCCTTCAGCCAGGCGAAGCCGGTCGTGTCGGGCAGCATCACGTCGAGCACGACGAGGTCGAACGCCTCGCGCGCGACCCGCTCGCGGGCCTGCCGTCCGTCGCGGGCGACCGCCACCTCGAAGCCGGCGTGCGCGAGGTACTTCCCGGTGATGTCGCAGAGCTTCGGATCGTCATCGACGAGCAGCAGCCGCCTCATGGGTCCCTCCGCGCCTTCAGCGTACCACGGTCCGGTCCCTCCGGCGCGCCCGCGTCCGACGGAATCCGCCCGGAGCGCCCGCGCGCCGCGCATGGGGACGGCCGGGGAGCTCCCGCGGAGCCCTCCGGCCGTCCCGATGGCGTTGCCGTTCCTACTTCTCCGGCTGCAGGACCAGGGTCCCGTCCGCGTCCGGCAGGTACGTCCGCATCCCGCCGGCGGCGAGATACACCTCGCGCTTCACGAGGACGCCCTTCATCGAGTAGTCGACGATCGTGTCGTTGTAGGCGTTCTGGTACTTCACCGCGTCGTCGAAGAACGGCGGCTCGGGCGTCGGGTAGACGCGGCTCTCGGCCTCGCTGAGGACGAGGTTCCCGTCCGCGTCCGCGACGTACACGTCCATCCGGTCGCTCCGGTGGATCTCCCGGCGGACCACGACGTCGCCCTTCGCGAAGTCGCAGACCGTGTTCCCGTCCGCGTCCATGTACTTGCCCACCGGGACGACGGCGTCCGGGTCGACCGCCTGGGGCTCGGGGCTCGGCAGGATCTTGGACTGCAGCGGATCGAGGACGAGGTTCCCGTCCGCATCCGCGAGGTACACCTCGACGCTGCCCCACGCCGCGTAGATCTCGCGGCGCATCACGACGCCGTCCTTCAGGGCGTCGCACACCGTGCGCCCGTCCGCGGCCTGGTACTTGTCATAGGCGTCGTACGGGGACGGAGGGTTCGTCGGATAGACGCGGCTCTGGTCGGGGTCGAGCACGAGCCCGTCCGCGCCGTCCGGCACGTAGACGTCGACGCGGTCGGCCCGGTAGACCTCCCGGCGCACGAGGACGTCGTCCTTGAAGAACTCGCTGATCTTGTTGCCGTCGGCGTCCAGGTCGGACGCCGCCCGGTCGTACGTGAAGTCCATCCCGCTCCCGGCCGTCGCCGGGGGGACCTCCTTCAAGGGATCGTCCTGTCCGGCGAAGGTCGCCGCGCCCATCCCCGCGAGCAGCGCGAGGGCCAGTCCGAACGCCGCCCAGCGGCGCAGCCTGCGGAATCCGTTCTTCTCCATGGCCGTTCTCCTTTCGGGTCGCATCGATTCCTCTGCGCGGTACCGTCTGCACCTTCAGGATACGGGCCGAATGTTTCCGGAATATCTCCGGCCGCCGCGGCCCGCGGCGACCTGCGGCAGCCCGCCCGGCGACGCCCTAGGCGCCCCCCGGCGCGCCGTCCGCGCGCATCGTCCGGAGCAGGCGCAGCGCGTGTCCCGCGAGCAGCGGGCCGGCCTCCGGCGCGAGCTGGCTCGAGCTGGCCGTGCGGGGCTCGTAGCCGCCCGCCGCGAACGCCGCGGGCGTCGGGACGTAGCCGATGCAGTCGTCGGCGAGGCCGGCGACCATCGTCGCCGCATAGGGCGACTCCGCCTTGATCCGCAACCCGAACTCGACGAAGGCCTCGCCGGGCAGGGTCGCGAGCGCGAACGCGTCCGAAAGCGCAATCGCCGCCAGGTCCGTCTCCGCGGTCGTCTCCGCGATCCGGGCCAGCTTCACGACCTGCGCCGCGAAGACCTCGTCCGGGACCCCGTCGACGAGCGAAGGGGGCGCCCCGGCGCTCGCGGCGAGCAGCGCCTCCGCCGCCGCGACGTCGCCCGCCGCGAGGACGCGGCGCGGCAGCCGGACCGTCTCGGTCCGCACCGCCAGGCGCCCGTTCGGCAGCGCCCGCGCCGCGGCCAGCGCTTCGAGCGC
>CAIXGU010000159.1 GCA_903919045.1 uncultured Eubacteriales bacterium
GACGTTCCAGCCGATCGGCTTCCCCGCCGGGGTCCCGTCGGCCGTCAGGTTGTAGAAGTTCTCCTCGTCCAGCGTGTAGGCGTCGTAACCGAGCCGCATGAATTGGGTGGGCATGCCGTTCCTCCTCCTGCGCGCGCCGCGCAGGCGCGCCGCATCCTCCACCGTCATGGTACGCGGCGGATCCACCTCCTGTCGCGTCGTTTCAGTTACGGCGCGCGCGCCGCCGCTCCTCGCGCAGCGGGCTCGCGGACCGAAGCGCTCCGCCCTACAGGACGGCCGTGAACAGGTCCCCCGCCGGGATCGACTCGACCTTCAGGTCCGGCCCGACGAGCGGGCGCAGCCAGTCGACCGCGCGGCGCATGCCGAGCTCCTCGAAGCTGAAGTGCCCCGCGAAGATGCCCGCCTTGCAGATCCCGAGCTGCACCGCGTCGCGCAGGTAGTTCGGGAGGGTCCAGTCGAGCGTCTCGCCGGGGATCACGACGTCGTAGCGGAGCGCGTCCTCGACCTGCTTCCGGGCCATCGGTCCGAACATGGCGTGCGCGATGAAGGCCACGGTCGACACCGGCGCGTCGAGGTCGCCGATCACGCGGATCCCGTGCAGGCCGCACCGCTCCTTGAAGTGGCGGGCCACCGCCCCGACCGTCGTCGGCGGGAGCTTGAACGCCCAGTTCATCTCGTTGCCCTCGGCCATGAACTCCTCCCAGCCGAGTTCCTTCGCCGCGTACAGGAAGATGCCGTCCGGGCGCGCGGCGTGGATGCCGTCGTGGTCGCGCCAGATCGCGATGCCGTGCCGGTCGAGCAGCGCGCGCTTTTCATCGAAGGGCGCGTGCCGGCCGGCGAGCCAGTCGGTGTCGTCCTCGTGGCTGTAGAACGACGGCTCGTGCACGACGATCAGGTTGCAGCCGCGCGCGGCCGCCTCCCGCACGACGTCGACGGATGCCGTGATGCTCACGGCGACGCCAGTGCACTCGGCCTCGGGGTCGCCCCACTTGAAGCCGTCGCAGGTCGTCCCGTGCGCCTGCGCAGGCGCGGGGTGGTACGCGGCGATGCGGTCGCAGACTTCCCGGATCTTCATGGACGTTCCCTCCTTCGATCGGCGGAGCGGCCGGACCGTCCGCCTTTTTTACTTCCCTGCGCCGTACGCGGCCGTCTCCTCCGAGATCGCCGCGAGCTTCCAGCGCTCGCTCTTCACGCTGATCGGGGAGATCGCGAAGCGGCCGCCCGGCGCCAGCCGGTCGATCGCCCGCCGCACCTCGGCGCGGATCTCGTCCTCGGTCACGCCGTCGCGGTCGGTCACCTTCTGCGCGTCGAGCCCGTAGACGAAGCCCAGTCGGTCCTGGAACCGGTCCTTCAACCCCCGCACGTCGTTGCAGGGCTGGCAGGGGTGCCAGGCGTCCCAGCCCATCGCAACCACGGAGGGGATGAGGTCCTGGATCTTCCCGTCGCTGTGGAGCACCGCGAGGACGCCGTGCCGGTGGATGCAGTCCACGATCCGCTGCGTCGCGGGGCGCAGGAAGCGCTCGAAGAGCTCCGGCGAGAAGAACAGCGACCCCTCGTTGCCCCAATCGTCGAAATACAGCACGAGGTCCGGCTTGTAGACCGGCAGGCAGCGGTCGAGGATCGCGATGCGGTAGTCCGCGAGCGCGTCGACCAGCGCTTTCGCCTCCTCCGGCTCCTCGTAGAAGGCGCACAGCGCGTCCTCGAAGCCCATGAGGCAGTGCAGCCGCTCGAAGAGCCCGAAGGGGGCCATCATCAGGAACGCCTTGTTCTCCCGGTCGAGGCCGCCGAGGTCGCGGCGCGCGGCCGCCTCCCAATCCACCCGGTCGAGGTCGAGGAGGATCCCCGACTCGCGCCACTTCGTCACGTCCGTCAGGCGCTTGCGCCCCGGCGTCGGCGTCGGCTGCCCGGTCCGCGGGTCCCACGTCCAGTGCACGCCATACGAGTCGTAGCCGTCCTCGTTCCCCGGCGCGCGGTCCAGCACGGCCGAGCACAGCCGGAAGTCGCAGGCGCTCCCGGTCTCGGGCACCCACGCGCTCTTCTCCCCGCGCAGCACGCGCAGCAGGTTCTCCTTCTGGGTCAGGGGGCGGTTCGTGGTTCCGGGTCCATCGTTCATCTGCATTCCCTCCAGCCCTTCTAAGGTACCGCAAACCCGGCGCGTCCGATGTGCAGGAATTTCGCATGCGGGTGTCGAAATCTATGAACAGGCGACGATGTCCGACTCCGGACGACCTTTCCCGGTCTCGCCTCGGATCCTGTCCGGTCCGTTCCTCTCGGCTCCGATCCGTACCGCTCGGTTCCGATCCGATCCGGTTCGTTCGATTCCATTCCGCTCGTTTCGAGTTATGTTGCATTGAGTTTGCATTCCATGTTCCGGTAGTCTGGACCCTGGACGGCTTCGTCGTCCCCATCCGACGCCCGGAACCGCCACGCCCCGGTCCCCACCCCGCGCGACGGCGCGACGCCCGGGCCAGGCTCACCGGCCAGAGAGGAGATTCCTGCAGACTACACGAAGGATCCGACCCCCCGTCCCGATCCCGACCCGACCCCCGTCCCGAACGCGGCACCCGATTCCGCCCCCGCCCCGTGGACCGACGCGGCCTATCGGGCGGAATTCATCCGCCTCCACGCCGCCAGGGAATTCGACGCCCTCTTCCGCCTCGCGAACGAGGCCGCCGACGCGGGCAGCGCCGTCGGCGACAACGCGCTCGGCCACTGCTACGCCCGCGGGCAGGGCGTGGCGTCCGACATGGAGCTGGGCTGCTACTGGTACCGGAAGGGCGCGGAGAAGGGCTACCCCACAGCCCAGTACTACTACGGCCTCTGCCTCTACCAGGGAAAAGGCGTGGCCGCCGACCCCGTGGCCGGCATCGACTGGATCCACCGAGCGGCAATCGGCGGATACGCCGGGGCGATGGTCGTCGTCGGCGTGGCCTACCACGGCGGCATCGGAGGACTCGCCCTGGACCGGTACGCCGCCTACAACTGGTTCCGGCGCGCTGCCGAGGCGGGCGACCCGGAGGGCCAGTCCTTCGCCGGCCAGTGCCTCCTCCATGGAGACGGCGTCGAGGCCGACCTCCTCGAGGCGCGGCTCTGGCTGCTCAAGGCCGCCCTGCGGCTGGAACCGGCCGCCTGCTACGAACTCGGCAAGCTGAGCGACACCGCCGTCGACGGCGATGCAGGCTGGGCGGAGGCCCTCGCCTGGTACCGCCTCGCCGCGGAGCACGGGCACGCGGGCGCGCAGCGGCGCATCGGCGTGCACTACCAGCATGGGGCGGGCGTCCCCAAGGACCCGGCGGAGGCCGTCCGCTGGCTCTACCGGGCCGCGCTCCAGGCGGACGCGGAGGCCCGCCTGCGCCTCGGGCAGCAGCTGCTCGAAGGCGAAGGCGTCCCGAAGGACGAGCGGTCGGGGTTCGGGTGGATCGAGGCCGCGGCGCACCAGGGCCACGCGTTCGCGGTCTACGAGCTCGCCCGGTGCTACTCCTTCGGTCTCGGCTGCCCGCTGGACCCCGCCTCCGAGCGCAAGCACCTCCTCGAGGCCGCCCGCAGGGGCCTCCCCGAGGCGCAGTACACCCTCGGCTGCCACCTGCGCCGCGAGGGCTCGATGCGCAGTCTCCACCTCGCCGCCTACTGGCTCCGCAAGGCGGCCGAGCAGGGCTTCCCGCCGGCGCAGGAGCGCCTGCGCGAGATGCGCCGCAAGGGAGAGCTCGAGGGCGGCTCGAAGGCGGACCCGGACGGGCCCGACGAGCGCAGCGCGTAGCGCGCGACGCGCGGCACGGCGCGCGGCGACTTCAGCGCGAAGGCAAGACGACGAGGAGGGCGCCCCTGCGGGCGCCCTCCGGGCGTTGTCGAATCGCGGTCGGCTGCGGCCGGGGACCGGTCACTCTGGTTGCGTCGGGTACGGGCTGGTCGTCGGGGTAGCGTTCGACTCCGGCGTCGGGCTGGCCGTCGGCTTGGCGGTCGGCTTCGGCGTCGGGCTGGGGGTCGGACTCGGCGTCGGGGTGGCGCTGGGCAGGATCGGCGTCGGGGTCGGCGGGCGCGTCGGGAAGCGGCCATTCTGGATGTAGTAATCGAGGAGGCCGACGTAGTACGGCGCGTCCTGGAAGTCCCCGCAGAGGACGAAGAAGTCCCGGGCGAGCGTGTAGTCATCCACGCGCAGCGCCTCGAGGCCCATGTCGTACCATTGCGCCTGCATGGCCTCCACGATCTTCAGCGGGTCCTCGCCGGGATGCTGGGTCTCCAGGTACGAACCCGCCGCCTCCAGGTTCCCTGCGGTCATGAATTCCTGCACCTGCTGGAAGACTACGTAGTCCTCCGCCACCGCGGCTTGCGTGATCGCATCGCGGTAGGGTCCGACGTAGCAGAAGGCCGCTCGCGCCTTCTCATACTCGCCGCGCTCGAAGAGGCGCACCGCCTGGGCATAGATGATGGGTTTCCGGAAGAGGAGGTAGCCGGAACCCGCAACGACCGCGAGCACGACGGCAGCGACGAGGATGGAGACGAGGCGTTTCCGCTGGACAGACGTCATGGCGCGTTCCTCCCTGGAGCGGCTGCGGTCGGGGTCGCGGAAGCGGGTCGAATCAGCTGTCTTTCCTTGGATTATGCCGCTCTCGAGCTCCTCGCAACGCCTTCATCGGCCCGCGCCCTTCTCAGCCCGCGCCCGCCTGCGCCTGCTCCCAATCCTCGCGCAGGATCGCGTAGTGGCTCGCGTCGCACAGGCCCTGGTTGTTCCGGTCCGACTGGCGCGTCGTCCCCTCGTACCGCATGCCGCACGACGCCATGACGCGGCCCGAGTTCTCGTTGCGCGGGTCGAAGCGCGCCTCGACCCGGTTCGCGCCGACGACCGTGAAGAAGAACCGGATCAGCGCGGCCAGCGCCTCGCTCGTGACCCCCTGCCGCCACCAGGGCTGGCCGATGCAGTACCCGATGTGGACCATCCCCACGTCCTCCCGCTGCAGGACGACGCTGATGCTGCCGATCGGCTCGTTCGTGCCGGCCAGGCAGATGGCCCACTGGTAGAAGTCGTCCTTCGCGTACTCCGCGACCCACGACGCGAGCACCTGCCGCGAGACCCCGGCGTCCGGGTGCGTCGGCCAGGTCAGGAAGCGCGTGACCTCCGGGTCGCTCGCCCAGTTGCGGAACATCGCCTCCGCGTCGTCCTCCGTGAACCGCCGCAGCACCAGCCGCCTCGTCTCGATCGTCCTCGTCCCCGCGTGGTCCATTTCCGCCTCCCGTCCGATGCGCCGCATCCTTCGCTCCATGGTACTCCAAAGGGCCATCCTCCGGCACGGCCTCCGTACCTTCCGCGCTTGAATCCGCCCCCTCGGCACGGTACCGTCAGGGCAACGGCATCCGCGGGCCGGTCCCAGGATGCGCACCCCGTCCATTCCGCTTGAGGAGGGCTACCCCATGTCGAATCAAGATTTCACACAGGCCATCGATCCCCTGTCGACCTTCGACGATTTCCTCGCCGCGATTCCCGACCCGCAGCACCGCGCCCGCACCCGGGAGGTCCTCGATTGGGTCATCCGCACCTACCCCGACCTGCAGACGCGCATCGGCTGGAACCAGCCGATGTTCACCGACCACGGCACGTTCATCGTCGGCTTCAGCGTCGCGCAGCAGCACCTCGCCTGCACCCCCGAGCCCGCCGGCATCGCGCACTTCTCCGCGGAGATCAAGGCGGCCGGCTACACCCACACGGCGATGCTCATGCGCTTCCCATGGGACAAGCCGGTGGATTACGGGCTGTTGGGGCGCATGATCGAGTTCAACCGCGCGGAGAAGAAGGACTGTACGACGTTCTGGCGGAAGGGGCAGGCGCCGGGGAGCAAATAGAGGTTCCGACCTCCCTGCGTTTCCGATGCGATACCTCCTGCTATGATGATCCTGTCCCAGTTTCATCACGACGGGGCACGGAGGTCGGTTCATGGGCTTCGGCGGATTCTCCTGGAAGCGGGCCTTAGGCGTCACCCGAGTGGAAACGCGCATCTCGCGCAGCTTCGGGATCCCCTTCACGCGCTCCGGCCGTCAACGCAAGATCGGCGCCGCGATGACCGGCGGCTACGGTTGCTGCCTGATTCCAGCGCTCGCGCCGCTCGTCGTGCTGGTCGTCATTCTGGCATTCGTGTTCCTGCACTAAACTGCTTCATTGATTACTCGGATTCCGTGTACCGGCATTTCGGGAAACGAGAGCAGCCCCAGAAGGCTCCTCGCTTCCCATTCCTCGGAACCATAGCAGCCCCGCAGACGCTGCAGAAGCGGTCGTCCGCACTCTGCAGAACAGCTGCAGGAAGCGTGCCCATCTCGCCATCATGGACGACGCCTTGTTCGTTCACTGACGACGAGCGCATCGCTTCATGAGCGCACTCCGTAGGCTCGATCGCGGGTTCGCGGCCTTCCTTTCCCTTCAGTGTCTTCGCATGATTCCGTTTCTCTATGGCAATTTCAATGTCCCGGACATGCTTCTCGCGCGCCTTGCGGCCATGAATCGTCGCCTGTTCCAGCAGCATCCGATACCGCTGCACAATCTCAGCCGGCACGCTTCCGTTCGAGCTCATCTTCAGGATCTGTGGTCGCACCTCTGCGAAATGGACGACGGCGGTCCTTGACTTCACCGCCTTCAAATTGGCCCGGTTCGAGAAGACAACGATCGATTGGATCGGGTATGCGTCGTCGACGCCCAGGATGTGCCGCAGGGACTGGATGTGCAGATAATTCTGCCGGGCAGGATTGCGCATCTTGTAGCTGCGTCGCCCCTTGCGGACCACCCATTCCGCGTACGAATCTCCCGCGACAAGCTTACCACCGATGTTCTTCGTCTCGAGTACGAAGACGCCGTGCGGTGAGAGCACGACGTGGTCGACCTGCGTCGTTCTCGCCGGGTCATCTGCACGGGGAATCAGAACGTCCTTCAAGAGGATGTATTCCTTCGGGAGCTTCCTCAGTTCGTCGTTTACGACCCACTCCCCGATCGGCCCTCGGTAGTGGTCGAGGATCCATTGCACGACCCAGCCCAGTATCGTGTCATTCCGAAGGAGGGCGATAACGACGATGAAAAGCAGGACAATCGCTGTGAGCACATCATTGAGCAGATGCGAGAACCAACCCATTCCGCTTCTCCCTTATGCGTCCTGCAGAATGCTGTCATTGATGACTGCAAGCCTCCCACCGCATTTCTGGCAGACCTCGTCCTTCATCCCGTGAGTGATGCCACACTTCATGCACATCTTCCGGTAGCCCCTCCGTGTCGCCTCGTCCACGGCTCCGCCTGCGCTCTTCTTCGGCTGGGTTGCGCTCAGCGGGGCCATCTTGGCATTCGACAGCACCCACCCTGTATAGTTCTTTCCCTTCGTATCAGGGCTGACGACGTTCAGTCGCGCTTCCAGTTCGTCGACACGATGCTCCAGTCGCGTGATGTAAGTCAACATGCTGCTGGACATTTCCTCATCCCTCATCGACGCGAGATAGATGAGACCCAACCATCCGAAAAGAAACCCGATCCAGAAATGCCCCCCCGACGAGCCGCCCTTGTACCTACCTGCTACGATACCGAGGACGCCGCAGATCGTGCTGTTGACGGCCAGGGCGATGATGAATGTGAGGACGCTGACTTCGGCGATATCAATCATTGCATTCATCCCATCCTGCTCTTTACGAAGCGTTCCGTTTCCTTGTCGAGGAAACAGATATAGCAGCCTTTCATTCCACGCGTCAGGAGAACACGGTAGGTGTTCTTCACGAGGTCGACGAATTTGTCCTTGCTCTTCCTCACGACGCTGTCGAAGGATGCATCGCGGTTCCCGACCCACCGACCTTGGTCGAATCGGTAGACCAGGTCCTCGCCGAAGATCACGCCGCAGTAGTCGAACTCGAACCCTTGCGCCGTATAGACGCAACCGACCTGGTCGATGCCGCGAGGGTCGTAGGCCCAGAGACTGGAGGACGGAATCGTCTTCGCGAGATGATAGGGTACGCCTTTGCAGAGTTCCTTCGGCTTGGCGTTCCATGGCCGTTCGTAGGTACCGATCTGGACATCGGTGACGAGCGTCCCGTCTGGGGTCGGTGCCGACCAGGGCCAGCAGAAGCCCGCGGTCATGCGCGCACTGATTCCTTGCGCGGATTTTGCACGGATGGCCTTCTCTACCTCCTCGGGGGTCGAAAGGATCTGGAAGTCGAAAGTCTCCTGAGAAGGATGCCAGATCGGGGTGGGCGTAACGGCAAGTCCGAGCGTGTATTCGATCCATTGGATGAAGCTATCGGAGCCGCTGCAGCGGAACTGGATCTCCAGCGGGTCGAACTCTTCCAGCCGAACCTTCTTCGTCGCCGCCGTCGCACGCACGAGGTCGAGCGAACCGACCTCCTCCGGACGGACGGTCTGCCGGTCGTCCATGAGGAATACCGACACTTTCGCCGCATTGACGATCTCCTCGATCTGCGGCTTGGCGTTCGGTATCTTCTTGAAGAACGAGCTGCTCGTGGCGCGGATGCGATGCGCTTCGTCGCAGAGGATCACATCGACATCATCCGTGGGGACGTCCCAATAGCTGTTGAAATACTGGATCTGGACATTCGCATTCCGGCCGACGATCTCGCGGATCGTGCTCGTGAAGGCCTTCGAGCCGGTTGCGTAGTGGGCATTGCGGTGTCGTTTCGAGAGCTCGGCGAGAAGATTGAGAGCGATGACGGATTTGCCGGTACCGGGGCCACCCGGAATGAGGAGCATCGTCTTCCGACCGGTCCTCAGGGCGTCCTCGACGGCTGCCAGGACCTTGTCATAGGCGATCAACTGGGAATCGAGCAAGACATAGGCGGGATTCCCCTTGATGACCTTCGCTACTTGCTCCATGAGCTTCTTGCTCGGGCGCTGGCGGCCGTCATGGATGCGTTGGAGGACCTGCATGCCCTTCCCGTTCGAGAGGCGTCCATGCAGGAACTGCGAAAGACGACCGGCATCCGCCCCGAGATAGAGCGGATTCTCGCGGCGCTGCGCGTCGAATTTCGGATCGAAGAGCGGGTCATGGTCATGGGCTTCGTAGTTGTGCAGATAGGCGCAGGAATGGAGACGAATCGGCGCAGCTCCTTCATGGAAGGCCGTATGGGCATCCTGCAGGTAGGCACGGTACTGGCCGACTTGGACGGACGGATGCAGGATATCCGTCTCGCGGCCGCCGAGAACCGTCATGACCTCGTTCTGGCCTTCCGATGGGCGTGTCTCCGACCATTGCTTCAATTCGACGATCACCGCGTTGTCGCTCGCCGTGTCATCCTGCCCCGTGATGAAGAAGTCGAGCCGCTTGGAGGTCATGGGGAGCTGGTATTCGAGGAGGACGCCCTGATCCTCGAGCTTCGTATACTGTAGCAACCCGGACATGGCCCGGAGCGAATTCTGCCAGCTGTTCATCTCTCCGGGGCTCGGGTTGTGTCGGTAGTAGTCGAAGAACGCCGCCTTCAGCTTGTTGGCGACGAGGTTCAGGGTCGCATCCTGAATGAACGCGACCGATGTACCGCTATAAAGTTGCATCGTTCTGCCTGCCTTCGGTTGGAGGTGCGAGCGGAGGAGCCTTCTGGTTGCTGCCCCGTGCTGTCTCGACGGGGTAGCGCAATTCGTTGCGTTTCATCTTGGCATCGAGTTCGGCGAGGAGATCGAAGCCGAAACGCTGGGAGAAGCGGAGGAGGAAGAACAGGATATCGGCGAGCTCATGTCCGATCTTCTCTCGCTCGACCGGATCCTCGAGCATCCGCACCATCTCCTTCTCCGTCTTGAAGCGGAAGATCTCGAGCAGCTCGGATGATTCGGTGATTGCGCCGATCGCCAGTTCCTTGGGGCTGTGGAACTGGTCCCAGTCACGTTCCTCGCAGAACCGCGCTACCCTCTCAAGTGACTGTCGAAGGGAGTCCTCTCTGTCCACGCTGTCCTCCATTCGTAAATGAACTCTGTGCCGAACGATGAAGGGCGGGTGTTCTATCTAGCATAGTCCCTGATTCGTTGATTTCGTGCAATCACGAAGCCAATGCTCTTCGCCATATAATCGCGGTATATCTCGACGGTGACTGGAAGCGGATCAGCTTTGAAATCAATGAATGTCGTGAAGAACCTCACCTGCGAGTAGTCCCTTTCTACCAGATCCTGTAATAGGAAGAATTCGCAGTAGCCTTTGAAATCGCCGAATAGGTTGAAGAATTTCTCGTACCGACTGAGGGTTGCCTGCAGGGGGTTATCCTCACCATCGTAGAAACACCGAATGCATTCCAAGGTCAGGTCGAATCAATCGCGGATGACCTTGCTGATTCCTCTCGCTTGGTTGATTGTATGCTGTCTTTCCACCTGGTCGCCGGGAAAGACGATGAAAGCGCCGATGGTATAGGCGAGGTGAAGGAAATGCTTCTTCTCGCTGTCCGGTAACTGGCAGAGAACAGGCTGCATTGATGGCCATGAATGGTAGGTGTGGATGATCGAATCACTGGAAAGGTAGAACACCCCAAGGTCGGAGGAGTGATACAGATAGGCGCGTCGCTTCGTATCGACCAGGTCGAACCGCTTGCCGGATGGCAATGCCTTGCTCCATAGGGCCATATGGTAATTCCTGAGAGTTGGGCTAGCACCATCGGGATCACGGTCCTTCGAGTCCAATCTCATGTCGAACGATGTGTCGATGCGCTGCATGTCATTGTCCCTCCTCTTCATGTCAGGATGGACCTGGAATCATTGTACGGAATTTCGAGGCGGAAAATCCGACGGTTTCCGTGGATTCGACCAGAAGGTCAGCCGAACCCGCCCAGGCTCTTCCCCTGCCGGAGTGCGAGGGCGATGAAGAAGAAGAACACCAAGGTCGAAGCCTCCGACCTAGGAATACCATGCCTGAAAATGTTGACGGAATGCAGAGTGCTGTCGTCTGCCTTCGTCGCGACACGTCGCTTGCCCTCCCCTCGCCTTCTCCGTAACCGAACGCACCGTTTCAGGCGGACGAACGTGCGTATAGTAGGGACACAGAGTTGTTTGCGCCTGCAGCAATCGAGATGTCCCATTTCCTCCGCCGCCCCTGCTCCATCCGCGCCATGCGCTCCAGACGAATGGGAGGTGGCCAGGATGATGTGCGAATCCTGTCGGCAGGATTGCGTCGTGATCTGGCGGATCGCCCGCTTCGACGATCACGGACGCACGCACGACGTATGCCCCCTCTGCGGGATGCGGATGCTGGGAATGGACGAGACCGTTTCAGCGCTCGATGAGAAGCGCTTCCGCATCACCGAGGAGATCCGCGATCGGAAGGCGTCCGCGTAGCCAGGACGCGTCGCCAGTCATCAACGAAGCCTGCGCCCCGCTCCCCGGGATGCAGGCTTCTCGCTGTGCGGGTCGAGGCGGCGCGTCAGCCGGGTTCCGCGCCCTCGGGAAGGCCTTCGTAGAGGTAGTCGTAGAGGGCGAAGACGTAGGAGGTCTGGCGGGAGGCCTGGGTCGCGCACTTGCGGGCGCCGGGCGTGCCGCCGGTGCAGGCGAGGTAGTGCGGGTGCATCTCGAGGAAGTGCCGGCGGGAGATGCGGCGCGGCGCGGAGATCGACACCTTGAAGTAGTAGCGCTGGGCGGGCGTGACGACGATCGCGTCGCCGCGGGCGCTGGCGCTGACGCGGAACCAGAGGCCGGTCGCGGTGGGGATCTCGAGGTCCTTCGCGCGGCAGCGGGCCAGAAGCTCGTTCCACAGCATCTCCGGGGTCCTGGCGTCGTCCATGGCGTCCTCCTGTGCGGCTCCATTGTAGGCGAGGGCGCGCGGGGCGGCAAGCGGGCAGTGCCTCAGGCCTGTCCCTCCGCATGGCGGACGAGCGCGGCCGGATCGAGGAGGCGGAATTCGGCCCGTCGGAACGAGATCACGCCGTCGGCGCGCAGGCCGGAGAGGACCGTGCTCAAGGCGCTGCGGTTCACGCCGAGATAGTCCGCGAGGGCGGCGCGATCGTACGGGAGGCGGATCTCGGTCGATCGCCCGCCGTCGGTGGCGTGCAGGAGATAGGCGCAGACCCTGGCACGCGTCGTGCGCCGGCCGGTCAGGTCCAGCTTCAGGTTCAGGTGCTGGTTGCGTTGGCTCATCCCGCGGAGCAGGTTCGCGAGCAGGACGATCCGCAGCCGGGGGTCCGCCGCGTCCGGGTCGAGCAGCCGCTGGGCGTCGAGCCAGGCGACCCGGCCCGCTGTCTTCGCGACGAGGACGACGGGGGACCGTCGGCTCTCCGAGAACGCGATGCCTTCCCCGAAGACATCGAGCGGCCGGAAGCGGTCGATCAGGTGCAGCCCGCCGCCCGCGTCCTGACGGGACGCCTCGACCTCGCCCTCGAGCACGATGCCGATCCGGTCGAGGCGTTCGGCCGCGTTCACGAGCAGGGCGCCCCGCGCGAAGCGCTCGGTCCGGATCCGCAGGTCGGCCGCCACCGCGGCGCGTCCGTCCGGATCGAGGCCCGAGAAGAGCCGGCAATCCGCAAGTGCCTCCATGTCGTTCCTCCCGTTCGTTGGATTTCCAACCGACTGGACGCCTGCATTCTAGTTCAATGCAAGGGGACTTCACAACCCGTCGCCGACGCGCCCGGTCCGGGCGCAGGAAAGGAGAGCCGTCCATGACGCCCCAGCAGCTGGTCCACGGTCTCGTCACGTTCCTCCACGACGCCTTCACCGTCCTCTGGGTCGGCGGGCTCGGCATGCTCGCCCTGACCGTCGTTCCCGTCCTGCAGCGCCGCAATCCCGCGGAGCCCGAAGGAGGAGCCGGTGCGAACCGCCTGCTCGCAGCCATCGGCCGTCGCCACCGCCCCTGGGTGATCGCCAGCATCGCGGGTCTCTTCGCCACCGGTCTCCTGCTGGCCCGATCGGAAGCCCTCGACACCGGGTTCCTGTCGTTCGGTACGCCCTATGCGGCGCTGCTGTCCGCCAAGCACATCGCGACGTTCCTCATGGTCGCGGTCGCCGTCGTCCGCATGCGCGGGATGGACGCGAAGAAGGCAGGGGGCGCCGTGCCGGCGCCGAAGCGCCAGCGCGCGGGCCGGATCCTGATCCGCGTCAATTTCGGGATCGGGCTGCTGGTCCTCCTGCTGAGCGCGCTGCTCGCGTCGATGTAGTCCGCGGGCCGGCTGGCCGGTCCGGGCGATGCCCGGTCCGGCTCGTCCTACGGCAGCAGGTCGTTCGTGAACTTGTCGTTGAGGACCGGCGTCTGGCTGCCGAGATTCGCCTTCGCATAGTCGAAGGCCTCCTCGGCGGTCACCTGGTCGTCGTCCGGCTTGATGTCCGCATAGCCTGCGTCCATGCCCTGGCAGAAGTAGTACCAGGTGAAAGCGCCGTGCCCCCCGCCGTAGGCGGACGATTCATAGGACAGCGCGGTGCTGGTGCAGGCCATCACGACCTCCCGCCCCGGCGCGCCGAGCACCGTCATGCCGCCTGCGTAGCAGCTGTCGAACGCGAACAGGACCCGGGTCGTATCGAGGATCGAGAAGATGGACTTCAGCTCGCCGTCCCAGACGAAGTCGAAGCCCGTGTACGTGCTGTTGCACACGACGATCGCCTGGTCGGTCTTGAGGGAGTCGCCGTCATCCGCACGCCCCTTCGAGCCGTGTCCGCTGTAGAAGAACACGACCTCGTCGGCGGACGTGACCTTGCCTTCGAGGCTCTGGACGTAGTCGTCGATCGCCTGGCGGGTCACCTGGCGGTCCTTCAGGAACGTGACGTTCCCGCTCGCGAAGCCGTAATGGTCGACCAGAACGGTCCGAACGGATTCCGCATCCGCGACGCAGAAGCTGAGGTCGCTCGAGGTGCCGGGATAATCGTTGATGCCCATGACGAGCGCGTACTTCGTCCCGTCGCAGAGGGTCCCGAGCTCGCCGGTCGCGGCGGTGGCCGCAGGCTTGGTCGGCTTGCCCTTCGGGGTCGTGCCCTTCGCGTCGAGCGTGACCTTGTAGCCGATCGTGACGTCGGTCGCGGCGGCCGGGCGCAGGAACGCGGCGTGGAGGTCGGCGGAGGTCGCCGCCTTGGGCGCGGCGGCGGAGACGAGCCAGACCTGCGAGACGAGGACCAGCAGGACGATGAGGATCCGGAGAAGCAGAGACGGACGACGGGAACGCATCATGGCTTCACCCTCCAACGTGTTGGACCGGTCTCGGCATTCGGATGCGGTTCGCGGTTCTGAGGTGCCGAACGGCACGTTTTATGCGCAATCATTATACACCCGGACAGAGGGGTCGGAGCGCCGGAATGGGTGCTCCGCGCGGATTTCACAGGTCGACGGCGTCTTCTCCCCCCTGCTTCCAGGCGCGGTAGAACGGATTGCGGCGCTTCTCGTCGTCGATCGTGGAGGGCGAGCCGTGGCCCGGGTGGATGCGGACGTGTCCCGGAAGCGTATCGATCAGGTGCACGACGCTGCGGGCGAGGGCGCGCGCGTCGCCCGTGGGGAAGTCCGAGCGCCCGACGGAGCCCGCGAACAGGGTGTCCCCGGTCACGAGGTCGTCGCCGAGCCGGTAGCAGACGCTGCCTGCCGTGTGGCCGGGCGTGTGCATCCATTCGACGGACTCGGCGTCGGAGGCACCGAGCGGGAGCGCGCGGCCGGGCTCGAGCGGGCGGAGGTCGAGCGCAGCGGGGTCGAACGGCAGCGGGTCATCGAAGATTGCGGCGCCGTTCATCTCCGGATCGAGCAGCAGCGCGCGCTCCGTGGGGTGCAGGAACACGGGGACGGGCGCAACGACCCCTGACGCCGCGTCCCGAGGCGCCGCGAAGGCGTCGAGCGCGCCGATGTGGTCGATGTGGCCATGCGTGAGCAATACGCCGCGCACCCGCACCCCGCGCGCCCGCACCGTCGCGAGCAGGCGCACCCGGTCCCCGCCCGGGTCGACGACGTAGGTTTCCATCCCGTCGGCACTGAGCAGCAGGTAGCAGTTCATGGGGCCGGCGAAGGTCGGGACGACGATGCGCTCGAGGCCGGGCGTCTTCATGGCGCGTCTCCTTCGGGGTTGTGCCTAGGCCGGATGATGAGGTATGCCGTGCAGGCAATGACCTCAATACTTTTGAAATCTATAGATCTCAAAATCTTTGAGGACATGTTCCTTTCATCGATCCCCTTCGTCTTCAGCAATCCTCGTGGATCTCGAGGCTTTTCAATCCGGAGCGGAGCGCCAGACGGCGCAGGGCGGGCTGGTACATGACCGGCGTCTTCAAGCGCTTGCCGGCGAGGTTGGCGCGCAGGTCGGCGGTGGCGGCGCGGTAGCGGGGCAGCCAGCCGTCGAGGCCAGGCGCGAGGGCGCGGGAGAGCGCGAGGGCGCTGCGGTAGGCGTAGCTGAAGCCCTCGGCCGAGCTCGGGCTCACGAAACCGGCCGCCTCGCCGACGAGCGCGAGACCGCCTTCGCCGCCGTCATCGTGGGCGCGGAGAACGCCGCTTTCGTGCGGGGCGGCCTGCCCCAATCGGACATCGTGCGGCGAGAGCGGGCGCAGGAGCGAGCAGCCTTCGGGTCGGCCGGGCGATGCAGGGTGCGAGAGGTCGTAGCCGAAGGCGGGCAGTTCGGCGAGGAGGCGGTCGAAGCGCGCGTGGGCGTCGCGGCCGGGCGGCAGCGCGGCGCCGACGAGGAGCCGGTCGCCCTTCGGGATGCACCAGGCGTAGAAGTCGGTCACGGCGGGGTCGAAGAGCGCGGAGAAGAACGGCTGCGGGTCGCGGGCCTCGAACCAGCGCTGGATCGCGGCGTAGCGGCGCGGCGCGGGGCCTTGCGGTGCGAGGAGGCGGCGCACCAGGGATTCGGCGCCGTCCGCGCCCACGACGAGCCGGGCGTGCTCGACGATGTCCCGCCCGTCCTGCCGCAGGTGGATCGCATAATGCGCGTCGGCACCCGTCTCGATTCGCTCGACGCCGCGTGCGACGCACCCGAAGCGGGGCTCGGCGTGGGTCGCGAGACCGGCGAGCCAGCGGTCGAGGCGCTCGCGGTCGACGTTGATGTAGAAGCGCTGGTAGAAGCGCTCCTGCCGGCTCGGGAGGTCGATCGTGCGGACCGCGAAGAGCTGGGGGCCGACGAGCACGGAGTCGGGCAGCCCGAGCCCGAATTGGGCGATCGCCTGCTGCGCGTCGGGCGCGACGAGCCCGCCGCAGCTCTTGATGGGCTGGCCTGGCGCCGGGTCGCGGTCGAGCGGGCGGCGGTCGACGAGCAGGACGCGCATCTTCCCGCCGAGGAGGCGCGCGAGCGTCGCCCCCGCGGGGCCGGCGCCGAGGATCGCTACGTCGTAGAGCAGGCTGGGCATCGGGACCTCCTCGCGGCTCTCGCTGCGGATTCCTCCCCATTGTCGAGGAATCGGAGGGTCCGGTCAATCGGACGATGCGAAGGAAGGTGCGTTCCATGCGTTTCCAGCGTGCAATGACGAGCCATGCGGAGGATTGTCTCCAAATCCCGTAGATCTCGAGATCTCAAGATCCTTGAGGCCGAAGAGAATGGAGATGCCCTCATGTTCCCGCCTCGAGCAGTCCGCAGCCCGCAAAGCCAAGGGGCGCTCGATGGCCCTCCACGATCGGAGAACGCACGATGGCCCGCAAGGAGAACGAACCGCCGAACGGTCCGCCGAACGGTCCGCCGAACCGACGCTTCCTGCACGTCTCGGAGAACGGCCAGATCACCCTCCCCGCCGAGTTCCGCAGAGGAATCGGCGTCGTGGATTATCTGGAATGCACGCTCCATCCGGATTGCCTGCTGCTGAGGCCGGTGCCGGCCGATGTCCGCCTTCGGCAGATGGGGGAGCCGCTGCCGGACCCGGTGACGGCCGATGCGTACATGGCGCTCGGGGACCGGATCCTGGAGGGGAAGAACGGATTCGACCGGCTGGAGGACCTGGTGCCGCGGCGGTGGTTCGCGGAATGGGAGGTCCGATTCGCGCCGGACGCAGCGGAGCGGATCCGCCGCCTGATGGCAGGCGCAGACCGCGAGTGGCTGACGGTCGGGATCCAAGGCCTGATGGAGCATCCAGTCGACATCGACGACTTCCCGAACCGCGCGGAAGGGCTGCGCTTCCGCGAAGCCTGGCTCAGTCAAAACCACTTCCAATTCGTCCTGCGGTTCCCGAGAGAGGGCGGGCGCATCGTGGCGGTCGTCCTCGCGGACGCGAAGTCGCGGCTCCTCGAGACGCTGGCCGGCCCTCCGCTGCGCGGATGAATCGGGCGATGCGCGGGCACTGGCTGGACGCGGTCAGGAGGATGCGTTTCAAGGGGATCGCTTCCTTTCGGGGTCGGAGGGTCGCTCCGATGGCCCGAGGATAGCGCGGAGGGGTGCCGACGCTCCACCGCATGCTCGTGCACCTCATTTCTTGATTCTACGCATTCTACGCATTATACTGATATCGAACCAATCCCCCCGTTCGGCAAGGAGATGCGGCCGTGACGAAGCTTCCGAATTCCAGACCCGCCAAGGCAGCGGAGAAGATCCGATCGAAGGCGTCCGTGAAGCCTTCCCAGCGGAAGTTCATCCGGATCTCGCCGCGCAAGCAGGTCACGATCCCTCAGTCCTTCTATGAGCAGCTCGGGTTCACGGACGAAGCCGAATGCATCCTGCAGGACGGAGCGCTCGTGATCCGCCCCGTGCAGGACACGAAGGACGGGTACTTCGACGACCAGATCCTCTCGGACCTGATCCGGGAGGGATTGGGCGGCGAGGAACTTCTCACTGCATTCCGAGCGCGGCGCGCGAAGGTCCGGCCCGCCGTCAGGGCGCTGATCGCCGAGGCCGACGAGATCTCAGCAGGACGGAAGAAGGGAGCGTCGCTCAAGGACGTCTTCCCGGAATTCGATTGATGCACGGAATCGTGTTCGCGCCGGCCGCCGAGCGGTACCTGAAGAAGATCCGCGAGTCGGGGCTTCGGAAGGCCTATCATGATGCGTTCGCGAGAATCGCAGCCGACCCTCGTTCCGGCGAACGGAAGCACGGGGACCTGCAGGGTCTCTACGGCTTCGATGTATACTATAAAGGGACTAACTACGAGATCGCCTATCGCATCGATGAGGCCGACGGGAAGTGCGTCGTGGTGGTCCTGGCCGGGACGCGTGAGAACTTCTACAAGGAGCTGAAGCGCCACCTCGGCTGAATTCCGGTTTGCGGCGGATGGACCGGCTACGGTATAATGTCCGACAATTCCAAGGGACGCGCGGAGCCGCCGTGGGGGCGGTCCGCAGGAGCGGCGCCGCCTCGGGCGGACCGCGGGGAGGGAATCCGGATGGCCAAGGAGAAGATCGTTCTTGCATACTCGGGAGGACTCGACACGTCGATCATCATCCCGTGGCTCCTCGAGCACCACGACTGCGAAGTGATCGCGATGGCCGCGGACGTCGGCCAGGGCGAGGAGCTGGATCCGCTGCGCGAGAAGGCGATCAAGACGGGCGCGTCGAAGATCTACATCGAGGACCTGAAGCGCGAGTTCGTGACCGACTACATCTTCCCGACGCTGAAGGCGGGCGCGATGTACGAGGGCAAGTACCTGCTCGGCACGTCGTTCGCGCGGCCGCTGATCGCGAAGCGGATGGTCGAGATCGCGAAGCGCGAGGGCGCGACCGCGGTGGCGCACGGCGCGACCGGCAAGGGCAACGACCAGGTGCGGTTCGAGCTGACCGTGAAGGCGCTCGCCCCCGAGCTGAAGATCATCGCCCCCTGGCGGACGTGGAACATCCGTTCGCGCGAGGAGGAGATCGACTACGCGATCGGGCACGGCATCCCGATTCCCGTGACGAAGAAGGACAACTATTCGATGGACCGCAACCTCTGGCACCTGAGCCACGAGGGGCAGGACCTCGAGGACCCGGCGAACGAGCCGCAGTACCAGAGCCTGCTCAAGATCATGAAGTCGCCCGAGCAGGCGCCGGACAAGCCGACGTACGTCGAGGTCGAGTTCGAGAAGGGCGTCCCCGTGCGCGTCGACGGCAAGGCGATGGGTCCGGTCGAGATCATCGCGTACCTCAACAAGGTCGGCGGCGAGAACGGCGTCGGCATCGTGGACATGGTCGAGAACCGGCTCGTCGGCATGAAGTCGCGCGGCGTGTACGAGACCCCCGGCGGCACGATCCTCTACGCGGCGCACCGCGAGCTCGAGGCGCTGACGCTCGACCGCGACACGCTGCACTACAAGGACCAGGTCGCGCTGCGGTTCGCCGAGCTCGTCTACTACGGGCAGTGGTTCCACCCGCTGCGCGAGGCGCTGTCGGCGTTCGTCGACGAGACGCAGAAGACCGTCAGCGGCAAGGTGCGGCTGAAGCTCTACAAGGGCACCTGCCTCCCGGCCGGCGCGACGTCGCCCTTCTCGCTCTACAGCGAGGAGCTCTCCACGTTCGGCGCCGACACGGTCTACAACCAGGCCGACGCGACGGGGTTCATCAACCTGTTCGGGCTGCCGCTCAAGGTGGTCTCGGGCATGAAGAAGAAGAACGGGCTGAAGTAGGCCCGGACAGTCCGCGAGCGGCCCGTGCGGAGACGTACGGGCCGCTTGGCGTTCCGAGGAGGCGCGGGGAATGGCCAAGATGTGGGACGGCCGGTTCGTCAAGGAGACGGACGCGTCGGTGGACGGGTTCAATTCGTCGATCGGCTTCGACCGCCGCCTGTTCCGGCAGGACGTGCGCGGGAGCGTCGCCCACGTCCGCATGCTCGCGAAGGTCGGCGTGCTGCCGGCCGCGGACGCCGCGGCGATCGAGGCGGGCCTGCAGGCGATCCTCGCGGACCTGGAGTCGGGCGCGCTGGCGTTCGATCCGGGCGCCGAGGACGTGCACATGTTCGTCGAGGCGGAGCTCACGCGCCGCATCGGCGAGGCCGGGAAGCGCCTGCACACGGGGCGCAGCCGCAACGACCAGGTGGCGCTCGACCTGCGGCTCTGGCTGAAGGACGAGCTCGGCGGGATCCGGGCGCAGCTGGCGGAGCTCGTGGCGGTCCTCGCGAGGATGGCCCGCGAGCACCTCGACACCGTGATGCCGGGCTACACGCACCTGCAGCGCGCGCAGCCCATCACCTTCGCCCACCACCTCGGCGCGTACATCGCCATGCTTCGGCGCGACCACGGGCGGCTCGGCGACTGCATCGCGCGGCTCGACCTCTCCCCGCTCGGCTCGGGCGCGCTGGCCGGCACCGTCTACCCGCTCGACCGGGCGGCCGTGGCGCAGGACCTCGGGCTCGCGGGCGTCACCGCGAACAGCCTCGACGGCGTGTCCGACCGCGACTTCGCGATCGAGGCCGCCGCGGCGCTGTCGATCGTCATGGTCCACCTCTCGCGGTTCAGCGAGGAGATCGTGCTCTGGTCGTCGCAGGTGTTCGGGTTCGTCGAGCTCGACGACGCCTACAGCACCGGCTCGAGCATCATGCCGCAGAAGAAGAATCCCGACGTGGCGGAGCTCGCGCGCGGCAAGGCGGGACGCGTGTTCGGCGACCTCGTGGCGCTGCTCACGGTCATGAAGGGGCTGCCGCTCGCCTACAACAAGGACATGCAGGAGGACAAGGAGGCGGTCTTCGACGCGGTCGACACCGTGAAGGCCGTGCTCGTGCCGTTCACCGGCATGCTCGCCTCCCTGACCGTCAAGCGCGAGGCGATGCGCCGCGCGGCGGCGGGCGGATTCACGAACGCGACGGACTTCGCGGACTACCTGGTCGGCAAGGGGCTCCCCTTCCGCAGCGCCCACGAGGCGTCCGGAAAGGCGGTCAAGTACTGCCTCGCGGCGGGCACGTCGCTCGAGGACCTGTCGCTGGACGAGTTCCGCACGTTCTCCCCGCTCGTCGGGCCGGACGTGTACGAGGCGATCTCGCTGGCGCGCTGCGTCGACGGGCGCAGCCTGCCGGGCGGACCCGCGCCGGCGGCGGTCGCGGCGATGCTGGACGAGACGGAGCGCTGGCTCGCGGCGCTGTAGGCGCGGCGCCGCTACCCCTGCGCGCCGTCCCCGCGGGAGGACCCGCGGGCATCCTGGGCGGCCGCCACGATGCCGCCGATCACCTTGTCCGCGGTCGAGGCCGCATCGTTCGACGTGAGGACGCGGACCTCCTCGTAGGTCTCCACGGGCTTCCCGCACTGGGCGCAGAATCCCGATCCCGCCTCGAGCGAGGCGCCGCAGCCGACGCAGTGCTTCGGCGTGAGCACGACGCGCGCGGTCGTGGGCGAGGACGCGGAGGTCGGCGTCGCGGTCGCCTGCAGGATCCGGTCGTACGACGCGCGTTCCTCGGGCGGCAGGGCGTCGAGCGCCTCGCGGCGCTGCTCCGGCGTCATGGGGCGCCCGCCGTTCGGGGCGGGCGTCACGTCGATCTTCCCGCGGAACGCCCGGACGGAGCTCCAGAGAAGGAAGGCGCCGACGGCGCCGCACAGCAGCGCCCCGGCCGCGGGGGAGCCCTTGCCGCGGGCGCCGGACGCCGAGAGGACGAGGATGCCGATCGCGAAGGCGAGGAAGAGGAGTCCGGTGAAGAGGAGGAGGATTCCGTTCTTGCGCCGCTTCCTGTCGTCCATGGTGCGTCCCTCCTTGCTGCGCGCCGTCCCCCACGGAAGGCGCCCGACTCATGCTACCACATGCCGGGGACGAGCCGAAACCCGTGCCCTCCGTTACCGTTGTCTCTCCGTTCTCCGGTGTGCTATCCTCGGTTCGACGGCATCGTCCACGGACACGAAACGAGGTGGTTCTCCTTGGATCTCCGGAGCCGGCTCCTCAAGCAGCCCATGATGCGCAAGGTCCTCCTCTCCCTGATCCCCATCGTCCTCTTCTCGGTCTACCTCTACGGCCTCCGCGTGCTGGCCCTGCTGGCCGTCGTGTGCGCCGTCGGCGTCGCCGTGGAGTACGGGGCGCTGCGGCTCGTCGTCGGGAAGGACGCCAAGGTCTCGGAGGCCGTCTTCGTGACGTGCATCCTCTTCACGCTGACGCTGCCGCCGACGATCCCCTACTGGATCGCCGCGGTCGGCATCGCGTTCGGCACGTTCTTCGGGAAGGGCGTCTTCGGGGGGTTCGGGAAGAACATCTTCAACCCGGCGCTCGTCGCGCGCTGCTTCATCTACGTATCCTTCCCGGGTCCGATGACGACGCAGTGGGCGAAGCCGTTCACGGGCTTTCCCGGCGGCCTGCTGGCCTACGCGCCGGGCGCGGACGCGATGGCGTCGGCGACGCCGATGGGACTGCTCAAGACCCAGGGCCTCCGCCCCGACCGGCTCCAGCAGCTCCTCGGCTTCGAGGCGGGATCGCTGGGCGAGACGTCCGCGGTGCTGATCCTGCTCGCGGCGGTCTACCTGCTCGTCACGAAGACCGCGAACTGGCGCCTCATGGCGTCCACGGCCGCGGCCTTCCTCGCGCTCGACGCGGTCCTGTACTTCACCGGCGTGATCCGCACCGACCCGCTCACCGGGCTGATCGGCGGGGGCGCCCTCTTCGCGATCGTCTTCATGACGACCGACCCGGTATCGGCGCCCCAGACCAGCGGCGCGAAGTGGCTCTACGGCATCCTGATCGCGATCGCCGCGATCGTGATCCGCTCCTTCTCGCTGTTCCCCGCGGGCTTCATGTTCGCGATCCTGATCGGCAACGTCTTCTCCCCGCTCCTGGACCGCCAGGTGCGGACGTTCAAGGCGTCCCGCGAGGCGAAGCGGGCGGCGGCGGCGGCGA
>CAIXGU010000160.1 GCA_903919045.1 uncultured Eubacteriales bacterium
CGGAGCCGTCGAGGAACGCGAACTGGAGCACCTTCATCCCCGGGAAGCCCGCGTCGGCGAGCAGGGCGCGGACGTCGGCGTCGATGTCGCCCAGGTCCTCCGCCACGATCGGGGCGGGCCCCATCGCCTTCTCGAGGGCGCGGAAGAGGTCCATCCCGGGCCCGGGGCACCAGGTCCCCTCGCGCGCGGTGGCGGCTTCCGCCGGAATCGCCCAGTACGCGCAGAGCCCGCGGAAGTGGTCGATCCGGACCGCGTCGTAGAAGCCGAGCGCATGACGCACCCGGCCGATCCACCAGGCGTAGCCGTCGCGTGCGTGTCGCTTCCAGTCGTAGAGCGGCTGGCCCCAGCGCTGCCCGTCCGCGGCGAAGTAGTCGGGCGGGACGCCCGCCACGCGCGACGGCCGGCGGTCGCGGTCCAGCTCGAACAGCTCGGGCCGGCCCCAGACGTCGGCGCTGCACTCGGAGACATAGAGCGGCATGTCGCCGAACAGGCCGACGCCGCGGCGCGCGGCGCGGGCGCGCAGCGCGTTCCACTGCGCGAAGAACTCGGCCTGGACGAAGCGCCAGAAGGCGACCTCCTCGGCGTTCTCCTGCAATGCCTTCGCGACGGCGTGCGGTCGGTGCATCACGAGCGCCTCGTCGGGCCAGGTGCGGAAGTCGAGCGTGCCGTAGCGCCCGGAGAGGGCCATGAACAGGGCGTAGTCGTCGAGCCAGCCGGCGTGCCGCCGGGCGAAGGCGTCGACCTCGGCGCGTCCGGCGTCCGAGAGGCGCGCGGCGGCGAGGCGCAGCAGCGGCTCGTGCAGGGTGCGGACGCGGGCGTAGTCGACGGAGTAGGGGGAGTCGACGAAGGGCCGCATCTTCGCGGAATCGGCCTCGTCGGGCGACAGCAGTCCCTTGCGGACGAGGGCGTCGAGGTCGATCAGCCAGGGGCTGCCGGCGAAGGCCGACACGCTCTGGTACGGGGAGTCGCCCTCGCCGGGCGGGACGAGCGGCAGCAGCTGCCACCAGCGCAGGCCGGCGTCGCGGAGGCGGTCGACGAAGTCGAGGGCGTCGGGTCCGAGCGTGCCGGTCCCGAAAGGTCCGGGCAGCGACGCGATCGGAAGGAGGAGGCCGGCGGAACGGACGGCGGAGCGTCCGGAAAGGGCGGGGACGGAGGCGGCTGCGGGGTCGGGGCGGGCTTCGCTCATTACGGGAGGCTCCCTATGCTAGAATGAGGTCAGAGGTAATTCTATCATGGATGCGAAGCCGCCGCCGACCGACTTCCGGCGCCGCGCCGTCGCGATCGTCCTCGACGGCGCCGGCGCGGGCTCCCTGCCCGACGCCGACCGCTACGGGGATGCGGGCGCCGCGACCCTGACGCACGTCGCGTCCGCCGTGGGCGGACTCCGCCTGCCGAACCTGCAGCGCCTCGGGCTCGGGAACGCCGTCCCCATGGAAGGCGTCCCGCCCGCCGCCTCACCCCTCGCCTCCTTCGGACGCGCCGCGGAGCGCTCCGCCGGCAAGGACACGACGACCGGCCACTGGGAGCTGATGGGCCTCGTCACCGAGGTGCCCTTCCCCACCTACCCGCACGGCTTCCCGCCGGACCTCGTCGCGGCCTTCGAGCGGGTCTCCGGCTACGGCACGATCGGCAACGAGGTCGCTTCCGGCACCGAGATCGTCGACCGCCTCGGCGCCGAGCACGTCGCCACCGGCAAGCTGATCCTCTATACGTCCGCCGACAGCGTCTTCCAGATCGCCGCGCACGAGGAGATCGTGCCCCTCGAGGAGCTCTACCGGATCTGCCGCGCCGCCCGCGCGATGCTCGTGCCGCCGCACGCCGTCGGCCGCGTGATCGCCCGCCCGTTCGTCGGCACGCCCGGCGCGTTCCGCCGCACGCCGAACCGGCACGACTTCTCCCTCGAGCCGCCCGACGGCACCGCGCTCGAGCGCATCCGCGACGCGGGGCTGCCCGTGACCGGCGTCGGCAAGATCGGGGACATCTTCGTGCAGAAGGGCCTGACGCGCTCGGTCCCGACGAAGGGGAACGCCGACGGGATGGCCCGCACCCTCGAGGTCCTCGACGGCCAGCCCGACGGGTTCGTCTTCACGAACCTGGTGGATTTCGACATGCTGTTCGGGCACCGCAACGACCCGCAGGGCTATGCGGACGCCCTCGAGGCCTTCGACGACTGGCTCCCGGAGCTCCTCGCGCGGCTCGGACCGGGCGACCTGCTGCTCGTCACCGCCGACCACGGCACCGACCCGTGCTTCCCCGGCACCGACCACACGCGCGAGCATATCCCGGTGCTCCTGTACGCGCCGGGTCGTCCGGGGCGGGACCTCGGGACGCTGCCGACCTTCGCCGACCTGGGCGCGACGATCGCGGCGCACCTCGGCGCGGCGGCGCCCGCGACCGGGCGGAATGTCCTGCAGCAGGACTAGCGCAGGAAGAACACGATCCCGACGGCGTGCGAGACGGCCCCGAGGGCCACGAAGAAGTGCCAGACCATGTGCGCGAACTTGAACCGGCTCGCGTAGAACCCCACGCCCGCCGAGTAGAAGAGGCCGCCCGCGACCGTGAGCGCGAGCAGCGCCGGCGTCGCATGCTGGATGAACGACGGCAGGACGAGCAGCAGGGTCCAGCCCATGACGAGGTAGACGGCGACCGAGGCCTTCGGCAGCCGTCCGCTCGCGAGGGACTTGAACAGGACGCCCGCGACGACGGCCGTCCACTGCAGGACGGCGATCGCGATCCCGGGCCAGCCGCCGACCACGCAGAGCGCGATGGGCGTGTAGCTGCCGGCGATCGCCACGTAGATGAACGAATGGTCGAGGATCCGGAAGACGTCCTTGTGGCGCGTGCCCGGGGACGCCGCGTGGTAGAGCGTCGACGCGAGGAACATCAGGAGGATCGACGCGACGAAGACGGAGGTCGTCGCGGACTGCAGGGCGCCGCCCGCGAGATAGGCGCGGACCGCGGCGTACGGCAGGAAGGCCAGGCACAGCGCGGCCATCGACCCGTGCGTGACGGCGTGCGAGACCTCCTCGCCGAGCGTCCAGCCGGCGCGCACCCGCTCGTGCCGCCCTGCGCGCGCCGCGCGCGCCGCCTCACCGTCCGCCATGCGGCTTCCCTCCCTGCGCGATCAGGTCCTTCACGACCTCTCCGGCCAGGATCAGCCCGGCGACGGACGGAACGAACGAGATGCTGCCCGGCACGCGGCGCTTGGACGTGCACTTCCGGTCGACGCCGGGCGGGCAGACGCAGCCGGTCGCGCATCCCGCCTCCTCCGGCGTCGCGGACTCCGCCGGCTTCTCCTTCGAGTAGACGACCTTGAGGCGCGCGACGCCCCGGAGCTTGAGCTCCTTCCGCATCACCCGCGCCAGCGGGCACATCTCGGTCGCGTAGACGTCGGCGACCTCGAAGCGCGTCGGGTCCAGCTTGTTCCCCGCGCCCATCGCGCTCACGATCGGGATGCCGAGCGCCTGCGCCCGCACGGCGAGGTCGACCTTCGCCGCCACCGTGTCCACGCAGTCCACGAGATAGTCGCAGTCGGGAGGGACGAGCTCGGCGCCGACCTCCGGGAGATAGAATCGGCGGACCGCCTCGACCTCGGCTTCCGGCGCGATCTCGAGGATGCGCGCCTTCATCGCGTCGACCTTGTACTGCCCGATCGTCTTCGTGGTGGCGTGCAGCTGGCGGTTCAGGTTGGTGAGGCACACCTTGTCGTCGTCGACCAGCACGAACCGGCGCACGCCGGCCCGCACGAGCCCCTCCACGGCGAACGTCCCCACGCC
>CAIXGU010000161.1 GCA_903919045.1 uncultured Eubacteriales bacterium
ATCGGACGGCGGAGATCCGGCGGACGGCGGAGGATGCGCTTGCGGAGCAGCAGGCGAAGTACGACGCGTCCGCCGCGGAATCGGACGCGAAGCTGCAGGAAGCCGCCCAGGCGATCGCGGACGGCCAGACGAAGGTCGACGACGGCCGCGCCGCGCTGGCCGACGCGCAGGCGACGGCGGCGGCGGCATTCAAGAAGGCCGACAAGGACCTGGCGGCGGCGCGCGCCGCCTGGAGCGCGCAGGACGCGGACTGGACGACGCAGCGCGCGACGCTCGACGCGGCGATCGCCCGGGCCCGATCCCTCGGCACCTACGACGCGCTGAAGGCGACGTTCGACGCCCAGGAAGCCGCGCTGGCGGCGGCGCGGGCGCAGCTCGACGCGGCGGAGGCGCAGCTCGACGCGCAGGCCGCGGCGCTGGTGAAACGGAAGCGGGACGCCGCGGCCGGGTTCGCGGCGAAGGCGGTGGAGCTCGATGCGGCCCAGGCGGACCTCGACCAGGCGCGCACGGAGTACGCGACCCGGAAGGCGCATGCGGAGGCGCAGCTCGCGTCGGCGCGCGCGGAACTCGAGAAGGGACGGCAGGCGATCGCGGACCTGCCGACGATCTCGTGGCGCGTCTTCGGGCGCGCCGACAACCTCGGCTACGCGGACTTCGGCAGCGCGACGGACCGGCTCGTGGCGATCGCCCGCGTCTTCCCGGTGCTGTTCGTCCTCGTGGCCGTGCTGATCGTCGTGTCGGCGATGAGCCGTCGGGTGGAGGAGCAGCGCACGCACATGGGCGTGCTCAAGTCGCTCGGCTATCCCGCTGGCCGGATCGCGGGCCGGTTCCTCGCCTACGCCGCGGCCGCGAGCCTCCTGGGCGGCGCGATCGGCCTCGCGGTCGGCTTCGCGTTCTTCCCCCTCGCGATCTTCCGCGCCTACTCCGCGCTCTACGCGCTTCCCCCGCTGCTGCGGCTCGCCGACCCCGTCTTCGGCGCCGCCGCCCTCGCGGCGGCCGTCGCGATCACGGGCGCCGCGGCCCTCGCCGTGGGCCTCGAGGAGCTGCGGTCCCCGGCGGCGGCGCTCCTGCGCCCGCGCGCGCCGAAGCCAGGCCGCGTCGTCCTGCTCGAGCGGATTCCCGCACTCTGGCGCCGCTTGTCGTTCACGTGGAAGGTGACGGTGCGCAACCTGCTGCGCTACCGAGCGCGCTTCCTCATGACCGTGGTCGGCGTCGGCGGCTGCACGGCGCTGCTCGTCGTCGGGTTCGGGTTGCGCGATGCGGTCCGGAACATCGGGACGGAGCAGTACGGCGGACTGTTCCTGTATCAGGCGGCCGTGTCGCTGAGGGACGGGATCACGGACGAGGAGCGCTCCGGCGTCGCGGCGGCCATGGAAGGGCAGCCGGGCTTCGCCGGGACCATGGACCGGCGGATCGAGGCCGTGGACGTCGCGGGGGTCGCGATGGGGACCGACGGCGCGGACGGCGAGTCCCACGAGGCGTACCTGTTCGTTCCCGCGGACGTCGCGGGGCTGGACCGCTTCGTCGTGCTGCGCGACCGCCGGACGAAGGCGGCCGTGCCGCTCTCGGACGAAGGGGCGGTGCTCACCGAGAAGCTCATGGAGAAGCTCGGCGTGAAGGCGGGCGACACCGTGCGGCTGACGGACGCGGACGGCCGCTCGGTCGAGGTCGCGGTGTCCGGCGGGACCGAGAACTACCTGCGCCATTTCGTCTACCTGACGCCGGCCCTGTTCGAACGGCTCTTCGGCGCGGCGCCCGTGTACAACGGCATCGTCGCGGACCTGTCGGACCCCTCGGAGGCGGCGCAGCGGGCACTCGCGGAGGACGTCCTCGCGCAGCCCGGCGTCGCGGCGGTCACGCTGACCGTCGACAACCTGAAGAAGTTCTCCGACACGATCCGCAGCATCCACGAGATCGTGATCGTCCTCCTGCTGTCCGCGGGGCTGCTGTCGTTCGTCGTCCTCTACACGCTGACCGACCTCAACATCACCGAGCGGACGCGCGAGATCGCGACGATCAAGGTGCTGGGCTTCTTCAACCGCGAGGTGTCCGCCTACGTCTTCCGCGAGAACGCCGTGCTGACGCTCGTCGGGACCGCCGTCGGCCTCGTCGTGGGCGCAGCGCTGTCGGGCTACGTCGTGACGACCGCGGAGGTCGACGTGGTGATGTTCAGCCGGACCATCACGCCCGGGAGCTTCGCGGCCGCCGCGGCGCTGACCGTGGCCTTCTCGGTGTTCGTGACGCTCGTCATGATCGGCCGGCTGCGTCGCATCGACATGATCGAGGCGCTGAAGTCGCCCGAGTGATGCCGCGCCCGCAGGGTGCGGCTCGCACGATTCCGGTAACCCCCGCTACCGTTATCGTGCAAGGGATGAATCGTACTCCCGGACCGGTTTCTCCCCGGTTGACAGGACGGACGATTCCGCGGATATTGGGACTGTTGGGCACATAGGTTACGAAAAGCGAGGAGGGCGCATGGACGTCGAGAAAGCGATCCAGGAACTCAAGGAACAGGTCGAGCAGCGGCCGGGTCCGGAGAACAAGCTCACGATGATCGTGATGTCGGGCGAGCTCGACAAGCACCTCGCGGCGCTGATCATCGCGACCGGCGCGGCGGCGATGGGCATGAAGGTCGTCCTCTTCTACACGTTCTGGGGCACGGCGGCCCTCCGCGACTACAAGAAGAAGGCCAAGAACAAGAACCTGATCGAGAAGATGTTCGGGATCATGCTCCCGCGCGGCAACCGCCGCCTGATCCTGTCGAAGATGCACATGATGGGCGCCGGCACGGCGATGATCAAGGCGCTGATGAAGAAGAAGAAGGTCGCCGGCCTCGACGAGATGTACGAGATGGCCGCCGCGATGGGCGTCCAGATCTACGTCTGCGAGATGTCGATGGACCTCATGGGCATGAAGATGGAAGAGATGATCGACTACCCCGGCATGAAGTCCGCCGGCGTGGCGACGATGCTCGCGGACGCCAAGGAATCCGCGATGCAGCTGTTCATCTAGGAGGAGACGAGAGACATGGCCGACTACACCGTGACCCGTACCCTGGACTACAAGGGACTCGCGTGCCCGATGCCGATCGTGAAGACCAGCATGGAGATCCCGAAGATCGCCGTCGGCGACGTCGTGGAGATCCTGACCACCGATCCCGGCTCGATCGCGGACTTCCCCGCCTGGGCGAAGACGACCGGGCACGCCATCCTCGAGATCAAGCAGGAGCCGGGCCTGATCCGCATCTACGTCAAGCGGCAGAAGTAGGACCGGCGGAACCCGCCGGCTCCGGACGGAGTCCGTCGCCCGACCCGGGCGGCGGGCCGTCCGCGCGCCCCGAGCGCGCAGGAGGAACGAGATGGCCCTGGGACTCCTCTCCCTGCTGTCGCCCTTCGCGATGGACGCCGTCTCCTCGGCATCCACCGAGGCGACGCCGACGCTCGCGCCAACGCTCGCGCCCGGCCTCACGCCGACCGTGACGCCCGACGTCATCGCGAGCGCGTCCAACGTCGCATTGCCGCCCTGGCTCGCGACGCTCTTCGACAAGGTCGACTACTTCATCATGGTGCCGCTCGTCTACGTGGCGATCCAGTTCTGCATCGTCTTCCTGATCATCCGCATGTTGAAGATCTTCCGCGCCCCGCCGGCGCCGTTCACCCTGCAGATCTTCCCGTCGCGGAAGCGCCCGGCCGGCGCCGCGCTCGCGGACACCTTCGCGATGCCGCAGATCCGGAAGCACCAGCCGCTGTTCTGGGTGTTCCTCATGGTCTTCCACGTGTCGTTCCTGCTCCTGATCCTGGGGCACCTCGACATCCTGCCGCGCATCAGCCTCGTCCCCGAGGCCTCGCGCGACATGCTCGGCGCGGGCCTCGTCGGCGTCGGCGTGACCGTGCCGCTGCTCTACTTCCTGTTCCGCCGCTTCCGCACGCCGAACCGCGAGATCTCGGTCTACGCGGACTACCTGCTGCTGATCCTCGTGATCTTCCTGTGCCTCTTCGGCGACCTGATGAGCTGGGGCAACTCGTGGACGCAGTACGGCTTCGTCATGACGAAGGCCGACTTCTCCCAGTACTTCGCGTCGCTCGCGCACTTCACGTTCCAGGACCCGCGGACCTGGCTCACCGGCACGCACTACCACTTCGCCGTGATCCACGTGCTGCTGGCCGAGACCTTCTTCTTCGTCCTTCCGTTCTCCAAGATCGTGCACAGCTTCCTCTCGCTGCCGATCAACCTGCTGAGGAGGAAGTAGCCATGGACGCTACCATGCAGGCCGAACTCAAGCGCCTCTTCGAGACCAAGCTCCACCGCGCGATGCGCCTCTACCTCGAGACCTGCACCCGCTGCGGCGTGTGCGTCGAGGCGTGCCACGCCTGGCAGGCGATGCCCGAGTCCAAGTACACGGCCGTCGGCCGCTCCGAGGTCGTGCGCAAGGTCTTCCTCAAGTACTTCTCGATGCAGGGGGCCATAGCGCCCTGGCTCGGGGAGACGATCACGCTCGACGACGTCGCCGTGGAACGCTTCTACGACGCCGCTTACTCCTGCACGGGCTGCCGCCGGTGCATGGTCTTCTGCCCGTTCGGCATCGACACGCAGCAGATCATGTCGATCGCGAAGCTCCTGCTCGTCGGCGCCGACAAGGAGCCGAAGCTCCTGTCCATGCTCGCCGACATGTCGATCGCCAAGGGCGAGGACGTCGAGAGCACCGCGGCGGGCTTCGCCGAGGCGATCGCCGGCATCGAGCCCGAGGTCGAGGCGCTGTGGCCCGCCACGCCCGGGAAGAAGACGATCCCGCTCGGCGTCGAGGGCGCCGACGTGATGTTCGTCGCGCTGTCCCCGAAGCACTCGATCATCCCCGCCGCCGCGATCCTCAACGCCGCGGGCGTCCACTGGACGCTGTCGTCCTTCGAGGCCGTCAACTTCGGCGCGTTCATGGGCGACCCGGTGCGCCAGAAGAAGATCGCCCAGCGCATCATCTCCGAGTCCGAGCGCCTCAAGGTGAAGACCGTCGCGATCGTCG
>CAIXGU010000162.1 GCA_903919045.1 uncultured Eubacteriales bacterium
CGCCGAGCTGCAGAAGCCTGTTCAGGCGGTTGTTGCGGTTGATCACGCGGCGGTAGAGGTCGTTCAGGTCGGACGTCGCGAAGCGGCCGCCGTCGAGCTGGACCATGGGGCGCAGCTCGGGGGGCAGCACGGGCAGGACGTCGAGGATCATCCACTCGGGGCGGTTGCCGGACTTCTTGAAGGCCTCGACGACCTCGAGGCGCTTCACGATGCGGACCTTCTTCTGGCCGGACGACGTGCGGAAGTCCTCGCGCAGCTCGGCCGCGAGCTTCACGGTGTCGATCTCGGCGAGCAGGGACTTCACGCCCTCCGCGCCCATCTTGGCCTTGAAGGCGTTCTTGCCGTACTTGTCGACGGCCTCGCGGTACTCGCGGTCGCTCAGCACCTGCTTCTTCGACAGGGTCGTGTCGCCCGGGTCGGTCACGATGTACGACGCGAAGTAGAGGACCTTCTCGAGCGAGCGCGGGCTCATGTCGAGGATCAGGCCCATGCGGCTCGGGATGCCGCGGAAGTACCAGATGTGCGACACCGGCGCGGCGAGCTTGATGTGCCCCAGGCGCTCGCGGCGGACCTTGGCCTTCGTGACCTCGACGCCGCAGCGGTCGCACACGATGCCCTTGTAGCGGATCTTCTTGTATTTCCCGCAGTGGCATTCCCAGTCCTTGGTGGGACCGAAGATGCGCTCGCAGAACAGGCCGTCGCGCTCGGGCTTGAGCGTGCGGTAGTTGATCGTCTCGGGCTTCTTGACCTCGCCCCGCGACCACTCCAGGATCTTCTCCGGCGATGCGAGGCCGATGCCGATCGCTTCGAAGTTGTTCATCTCAAACATCGGGTGCGTTCTCCTTCCGGTCAGACGAGGTCGTTGTCCTCTTCCGTCAGCAGCACTTCCTCGAGGGCGGGACCCGGCTCGGCCTCATCGGCGTCCTCCGGGAACTCCTCCTCGACGATGCCGCCGTCCTCGTCCAGCACGCCTTCGCTGAAGCCGGCCTGCGCGAACCCTTCGGCGGCCTGGGCCGCGAAGATGTCCTCGAGCTGGGCCTTCGTGAAGAGCGGGACGTCGCCCTCCTCCTCGACGGATTCCTTGATGTCGATCTCCTTGTTCTCCTCGGAGAAGACGCGGACGTCGAGGCCGAGGCTCTGGAGCTCCTTGACGAGGACCTTGAAGGACTCGGGGACGCCGGCTTCCGGCACGTTCTCGCCCTTCACGATCGATTCGTAGGTCTTCGTGCGGCCGGTGATGTCGTCCGACTTGACCGTGAGGATCTCCTGCAGCGTGTACGCCGCGCCGTACGCTTCGAGCGCCCAGACCTCCATCTCGCCGAAGCGCTGGCCGCCGAACTGCGCCTTGCCGCCCAGCGGCTGCTGGGTGACGAGGGAGTACGGCCCGATCGAGCGGGCGTGGATCTTGTCGTCGACGAGGTGCATCAGCTTCAGCATGTACAGCATGCCGACCGTGATGCGGTTCCCGAAGGGCTCGCCGGTGCGGCCGTCGTACAGGACGGTCTTGCCGTCGGGGTCCATGCCGCTGACCTTGAAGGCCTCGAGGATGTCGTCCTCGGTCGCGCCGTCGAAGACGGGCGTCGCGATCTCCCAGCCGAGCAGCCGGGCCGCGCGGCCCAGGTGCACCTCGAGGAGCTGGCCGATGTTCATGCGCGAGGGCACGCCCAGCGGGTTGAGGACGATGTCGAGCGGGGTGCCGTCCGGCAGGAAGGGCATGTCCTCCTCGGGCAGGATGCGCGAGATGACGCCCTTGTTGCCGTGGCGGCCGGCCATCTTGTCGCCGACCGAGATCTTGCGCTTCTGCGCGATGTAGACCCGGACGAGCTTGTTGACGCCGTGCTTGAGGTCGTCGTCGTTCTCGCGGGTGAAGACCTTCACGTCGACCACGATGCCGGACTCGCCGTGCGGGATGCGCACGGAGGTGTCGCGGACCTCGCGGATCTTCTCGCCGAAGATCGCACGGTAGAGGCGCTCCTCGGCCGTGAGCTCGGTCTCGCCCTTCGGGGTGACCTTGCCGACGATGATGTCGCCCGAGCGGACCTCGGCGCCGATGCGGATGATGCCCTCCTCGTCGAGATCCTTCAGCGTCTCGTCGGAGACGTTCGGGATCTCGCGGGTGATCTCCTCGGGGCCGAGCTTCGTGTCGCGGGCCTCGCACTCGTACTCCTCGATGTGGATCGAGGTGTACACGTCGTCGCGGACGAGGCGCTCGTTGATTAGGATCGCGTCCTCGTAGTTGTAGCCTTCCCAGGACATGAAGCCGATCAGGACGTTGCGGCCGAGCGCGAGCTCGCCGTTGTCGGTCGACGGGCCGTCGGCGATGATGTCGCCCTTGCGCACCGTCTCGCCCGCGCGGACCAGCGGGCGCTGGTTGATGCACGTGCCCTGGTTCGAGCGCATGTACTTCATCAGGTGGTAGGAGTCGGTCGTCGCCTTGCCCGTGCGCACCACGATGCGGTCGGCCGACACGGATTCGACGACGCCGTCGTTCTTCGCGACGGGGCAGACGCCCGAGTCCTTCGCCGCGCGGTACTCCATGCCGGTGCCGACGATCGGCGCGTCCGTCTGGATCAGCGGGACGGCCTGGCGCTGCATGTTCGAGCCCATCAGGGCGCGGTTCGCGTCGTCGTTGCCGAGGAACGGGATCAGGGCCGTCGCGACGGAGACGAGCTGCTTCGGGGAGACGTCCATGAAGTCGACGTGCGCGACGTCGACCTCGAGGAACTGGTCGTAGTAGCGGCACACGACCTTCTTCGCGAGGAAGCGGCCCTTCGCGTCGAGGGGCTCGTTCGCCTGCGCGATGTAGTACCGGTCCTCGAGATCGGCGGTCATGTACGTGACCTGGTCCGTCACGAGGCCCTTCTTCTTGTCGTAGAAGCGGTAGGGGGACTCGATGAACCCGTACCGGTTGACCTTCGCGTACGTCGACAGGGAGCTGATCAGGCCGATGTTCGGGCCTTCCGGCGTCTCGATCGGGCACATGCGGCCGTAGTGGGAGTGGTGGACGTCGCGGACCTCGAAGTTCGCGCGCTCGCGGCTCAGACCACCGGGGCCCAGGGCGGACAGCCTGCGCTTGTGGGTCAGCTCGGCCAGCGGATTCGGCTGGTCCATGAACTGCGACAGCTGGCTGGATCCGAAGAACTCCTTGATGGCGGCGCTGACGGGACGCGTGTTCACGAGGGCCTGGGGCGTGGCGTTCGAGATGTCCCCGACGGTCCCCATGCGCTCGCGGACGACGCGCTCCATGCGGGCGAAGCCGACGCGGATCTGGTTCTGCAGGAGTTCGCCGACGGAGCGGATGCGGCGGTTCCCCAGGTGGTCGATGTCGTCGACGTGGCCGATGCCGTAGCCGAGGCCGATGAGGTAGCTGACGGACGCGACGATGTCGTCGCGGGTGAGGTGCTTGGGGACGAGCTGGTCGAGACGCTTCTCGATCTGCTCCTGGAGGATGGCGGCGGAACGCTTCTTGTCGGTCCGGGCCTCCTTGACGATCTCGCGGAGCACCTCGGTGCGGACCATCTCGTGGACGCCGAGGGCCCGAAGGTCGAGTCCCTCGAGGACCTCCGGCTTGAAGCAGGCCCGCAGGAAGACGTCCGCGCGAACGCGGCCGTTCCCGATGACCTTGATCTCCTTGTCCATCAGGCGGACCGTGTCGCCGACCATCAGGACGGGATACACGCGGACCTCGTTGATGCCGGCGGCCTGGATGGCTTCGGCGGCGGCGGCCGTGATGGTCTCGCCCTTGCCGAGAAGGAGCTCCCCGTCTTCGGTCACGACGGGCTCCACCGTGCGGTGGCCGACGAGACGCGTGGACAGGGCCAGCTTCTTGTTGAGCTTGTAGACGCCGACC
>CAIXGU010000163.1 GCA_903919045.1 uncultured Eubacteriales bacterium
CGCGACGCCGGGGACGACGGCGGGGAGCCGGCGATCGAGATCGGCCCACTCGCCGTGCGGCCGGAGTTCCAGGGCCGCGGTTTCGGCACGCTGCTGCTCCGGCACGCAATCCGGTACGGGCAGGAACGGGCGGGCCTGCCCCGCGCGGTCCTGTCCGTGAATGCGGAGAACCGGGGGGCGCTCGCGCTGTATCTGCGCGAGGGCTTCGAGATCCGCCGGGGCCTGCACTGCCTGCGGCAGGAGCTGGCCCGGTAATGGAAATGTCACCGAATCGGAAACCGCGTGAAATCCGATGGGTCCTCGGGGGAATCGTTCCGCGCTAGAATGGAATCGCGTTTTCCTGGCTCCGCGACCCCCTCGGAGGTGCCATGGAACTACTGGTTTCCCGCGAAATCCTCTACAACATCTTCCTGCTGCTGGCGGCATGCGGTCTCTACGAGCTCTTCGCAGGCCTCCTGCCGCGCCGCCGCACGGTCGCCCTCCTCGTCACGGGCGCCGTATCCGCCGGCGTCGGCATCCTGCTCATGTCCTTGACGGTCGTCCTCGCGCCGGGCATCGCCCTCGACGCGCGGACCCTCCTCATCGCCGCCACCGCGGAGGTATTCGGGCCGATCCCGGCGACGATCGTCGTCGTCGCGCTCGCCCTCTACCGCACGCTCGCCATCGGCGGAATCGCCTCTCCCGCGGCCGTCGCCGCCATGGCCCTCATCGGCGGGCTCGGGCTGCTCTGGCGGCGCCTCGACCTGCGCGCCCGGCTCCGCTCCCGCTGGCTGAGCGCCTATCTGTACGGCCTCGCCGCGCACGCGATCATGGTCCTGTGCTCCTTCCTGATTCCCGGGGAGGCCGGCCTCTGGACTCTCCGGACGATCGCCCTGCCCGTCCTGACGGTCTACCCGGTGGCGACGATGCTCCTCGTCCGCCTCCTCGAGGAGCAGGAAGCACGACTCGCGCAGCGCGTGCGGAACGCGGAAGACCTGGACCGGTATCGGATCCTCTTCGAGAGCCGGCATGCGGTCATGCTGCTCATCGAGCCCGGCACCGGCCGCATCCTGGACGCGAACCCGGCTGCCGCCGCGTTCTACGGCTGGACGGTCGACGAGCTCCGCGGCATGGAGATCTGCCGCATCAACATCCTTCCTCCCCATGAGATCCTGCCCGGTCTCGAACGCGTAGCGAGCGGCGGGAAGCAGAGACTGCGGCACCGCCTGAAGGACGGCTCCATGCGCGACGTCGAGGTGAGCGGCGGAATCGTCCAGGTCCGAGGAAAGGCGCTGTACCATGCGATCATCCAAGACGTCACGGAGCAGGTCGAAGCAGAGAGGACCTATCGCCTGAGCGAGGTCCGGGACCGCACGATCCTCGAGAACGCGCCCTACGGCATCTTCATCCAGACAGGCGGCGTGATCCGCTACGTCAACGCGACCGCCTGCCGCCTGTTCGGCGCCGATACCCCGGACCGGCTCCTCGGCACGCCGATCTTCGACCGCTTCGCACCGGAATTCCATGACAGGATCCGGCAGCGCATCGCCCGGATCCTCGACGAGCGCCGGGAAGTCCCCGACGTCGAGTTCCAGTTCCTCCGCCTCGACGGAACGCGCTTCGACGTCGGCGTACGCGCCGTGGGCTTCCATTACGCCGGACCCGCCGACGGCTCCCCGGACGCTCCCGCCCTCGAGCAGGACGGCATCCTCGTCTTCTTCCAGGACCTCTCCGAGCGGAAGAGGCTCGAGCGCGAGAAGCGCGACGTCGAGGCGCGCCTCATGCAGCAGCACAAGCTCGAGTCCCTCGGGACCCTCGCGAGCGGCGTCGCGCACGAGATCAACAACCCCCTCTTCGGCATCCGCAACTACGCGGATCTCGTGCTCGAGGACCTGCCCGGCGATTCGGCCGACTCCGGGTATCTGCGGACCATCCTCAAGGAGACCGACCGCATCTCCGGCATCGTCGCGAATCTCCTCCAGTTCTCGCGCGTGGACCGGCACAGCCACAGTCCGGCCCGCGTCCGGGACATCGTCGAGCGCTCGGCGCAGCTGATCGCCGCGACGCTGCGGAAGGACCACATCGAGGTCGTCCTCGACGTCCCCGACGACCTGCCCGAGCTGCGGTGCCGCAGCCAGCAGATCCAGCAGGTGGTCCTGAACCTCCTGACGAACGCCCGGGACGCCTTGAACGCGCGGTACCCGGACCAGGACCCCGACAAGCGCATCGAGGTGGCCGCCCGGCTCGAGACGGCCGACGACGGTCGCTGGATCCGCCTCTCCGTCCGCGACCGCGGCGAGGGCATCCCGCCCGAGGTCCGCGACCTGATCTTCGACCCGTTCTTCACGACCAAGCCGCGCGACCAGGGGACCGGCCTCGGCCTCTCGATCAGCTTCGGCATCGTCCGCGATCACCACGGGACCATCGAGGTGGACAGCGTCCCCGGCCAGTACACCGACATGCAGGTGCTCCTCCCGGTCGACGCCGACTGGGGAGACGAGGAGGACGCGCCGTGAGCCGCATCCTGATCGTCGACGACGAGTCCTCCATCCGTCAGTCGCTCGCCGCGCTCCTCGCGCGGGACGGGTACGAGGCCGCGGCCGTCCCGGACGCCGACGCGGCGCTCCGGGAACTCGCCTCCAGTTCGTACGACGTCGTCCTGACCGACATCATCATGCCGCGCGCGACCGGCCTCGAGCTGCTCGAGGCCATCCGCACGCTCGGTCTCCGGGTCCAGATCCTCGTCATGACGGGAGAGCCGACGGTCGACTCCGCCGTCCGCGCCGTGCACGCCGGGGCGAACGACTACCTCCGCAAGCCGATCGACCGGGAAGAGCTGCGCCGCGTCGTCGCGCGGGCCGCCGAGATGAAGGCGCTCCAGGACCGCCAGCTCGCGCTGGAAGCGGAGCGGACGCGCTACCGGGAGGAGCTCGAGCGCACCGTGGAGGTCCGTACGGAATCCCTGCGGCAGGCGCTGGCGGGCGCCGTCTCGCTGATCGCCTCGGCGGTCGAGGTGCGCGACCCGTACACGGCGGGCCACCAGCGCAAGGTCGGCAACCTCGCGGCCGCGATCGCCGCGGAGATGGGGCTGGACGAACGGAGCGCCGAGAGCCTGCGCGTCTGCGGCTACCTGCACGACGTCGGCAAGCTCGGCGTCCCGGCCGAAATCCTCGTGAAGCCCACGCGCCTCAGCGCCATCGAGATGGACCTCATCCGGGGCCACGCCGAGAAGGGCTACGAGATGCTCCGGACCGTCGACTTCCCGGGCGGCATCGCCGAGACCGTCCGCCAGCACCACGAGCGGCTCGACGGCAGCGGCTACCCGCACGGGGTCCGGGCGGACCGGATCCCGCTCCCGTCGCGCGTCCTCGCGGTCGCCGACGTGGTCGAGGCCATGATCTCGCACCGTCCGTACCGGCCCGCGCGCGGACTGGACGTCGCCCTCGCGGAGATCCGCGAAGGCGCGGGGACCCGGTTCGACGCGGACGTCGTCGCCGCGTGCGTCCGGCTGTTCCGGGAGCGCGCCTACGCGCTCGACGACCGGGCCTACGCGTTCCGCGCGTTCGAGATCGACTGAAGTCTTCCGACGGGGCTTCGGCGCCGCCGCCGCCCCCCTCGGATCCGGCCCCTTACTTGTGGAACAGCTTCGCCGTCTGGTAGACCGGTTCGCACGTCTGCTGGACGCCGAGCTTCTTGAACACGTTCTCGTCGACGGGCGACAGGATCACCGAGGCGTGCGCCTCGGAGCCGCGCAGCCGCTCGATCTGCTGCATCGCCCGCTCGGCCGCAGGGTCGGTCGTCGCGCAGATGGAGAGGGCCACCAGCACCTCGTCGGTGTGGAGGCGCGGGTTGGCGTTGCCGAGGTGGTTCACCTTGAGGTCCTGGATCGGCCCGATCACGGAGGGCGCGATCAGGTGGAGGTCCGGCTCGATGCGCGCGAGCGCCTTGAGCGCCTCGAGGAGCACGGCCGCGGAGGCGCCGAGCAGGGCCGTCGTCTTGCCCGTCACGAGGCGGCCGTCCGGCAGCTCGAGCGCGACGGCGGGGGCGCCGGTCTCCTCCTGCTTGCGCAGGGCGGCGCCGACGACGGGGCGGTCGGCGGCGGTCAGGGAGAGGCGCTTCATCAGGAGCTCGGACCGGGCGACCTCGTCATCGGTGCCGAAGCCCTTGCGGCGGGCGTACAGCGCCTTGTACCAGCGGCGGACCACCTCCTGCTCCGCGGCGCGCGCGCAGGCGGCGTCGTCGGTGATGCAGAAGCCGGCCATGTTGACGCCCATGTCCGTCGGCGACTTGTAGTCGCAGGTGCCGTTGATCTGCGTGAGGATCGCCCGCAGCACCGGGAAGGCCTCGACGTCGCGGTTGTAGTTCACCGCCGTCGCGCCGTGCGCCTCGAGGTGGAACGGGTCGATCAGGTTGAAGTCCCTGAGGTCGGTGGTCGCGGCTTCGTAGGCGACGTTGACGGGGTGCTGGAGCGGCAGGTTCCAGATCGGGAAGGTCTCGAACTTCGCATAGGTCGCCTTCCGGCCTTCCTTGTGGTCGTGGTAGAGCTGGCTCATGCAGACGGCCATCTTCCCGGAGCCCGGCCCCGGCGCGGTGACGACGACGAGGGGGCGCGACGTTCCGATCGACTGGTTGCGGCCGTAGCCCTCGTCGGACACGATGCGCGCGACGTCGTAGGGGTAGCCGGCGATCGGGTAGTGGCGCCAGGTCGGGATGCCGAGCCGCGCGAGCTTCGCCTCGAACGCCTGCGCGTCGGGCTGTCCCGCCCACTGCGTGACGACTACGCCGCCCACGAGGAGGCCGCGGTCGCGGAAGGCGTCGATCAGCCGCAGCGTCTCCTGGTCGTAGGGGATCCCGGAATCGACGCGGACCTTGTTCTTCTGGATGTCGTTCGCGTTGATCGCGAAGACGATCTCCGCCTGGTCGCGGAGCTCGGAGAGCATGTTGATCTTGGAGTCGGGCTCGAAGCCGGGCAGCACGCGCGACGCGTGGTGGTCGTCGAACAGCTTGCCGCCGAACTCGAGGTAGAGCTTGCCGCCGTTCGCCGGGATGCGCTCCCGGATCCTCTCCGACTGAAGCCGCAGGTACCGCTCGTTGTCGAAGCCGATCTCATGCACGCCGCATCCCTCCTCCGGTGCCCGCGGCCCCATCGCCGCCGTTACCACCATACCATTCTTCGCAGCCGGGCGGAGCATCATGGGAGGGAAGGCGAAGGGTGCGCGGAGAGGGGAGGGGCCGCGCTACACCATCAGCAGCCGCTTCTCCTCGTACTGGGGCGGAGTCGCCGCGAAGGCGGCGTCGCTGCTGATGCGCGGCGGCAGGTAGGTGTGGATGCAGCGCACGGCGAAGCGGACGTCGTGGTAGCCCTGCGCCAGGCCGCCCGGCTTGCGGACCGTCAGGGTCGCGGGACGGCTGCTGGGCCACTGGACGTTCCCGATCCCCAGCATCTGCGCCGGCGTGTAGTCGGTGCCCTCGATCGTCCAGACGATCGAATCCTTCGGATAGGCGACGCCGTCGACGAAGACGTCCTCGGTGCGGATCATCGACAGCCAGTAGCCGCGGTACTGCTTCAGCCGGACGCAGAACTGGAATCCGATGACCTCGCCGTTCCGCACGACGTTGTGGAATCCCCGGGTCTGGATGACATCGTACTCGATCATGGCCTTCGCTCCTTCTTCAATAGCCCAGCGTGTTCTTCATCATGATGTGATGGCGCCGGAGCTGGTCGGACACGACCTCGTAGCGGTGCTTGTCCTTGCCTTCGTATTCGCTGAGCAGGTATCCGTCCCAGCCCTTGTCCATGAGGAGCCCGATGACCTCCTGGTGGGGGATCGTCGCCTCCGCGAAGTCCTCGTCCATGTGGCGGAACTTCTCGTGGCAGCAGTACACGTACTTCATCAGGGGGAGGATGTCCTCCGGCTTGCTCGGACCCGCGTACCCGGGGAAGACGGGGCGGCCCGGGGACGGACGCATCTCCTCGAACACGCCGAAGTCGACGTTGAGGCCGAACCACTTCGTGTCCTCCTTCTCGATGAAGTCCACGAAGTCGGAGACCATGCGGTCCGTCAGGCGCGTCGGCCCGTGGATCTCGGGGCACATCCGGACGTTGCACTCCTCCGCGAGCGGCAGGGCCCGCTTGATGATCTCGGACCAGTAGGTCACGGGCGTGAGCGTATCGTCGATCACCGACTGCTTGGTGCGCATCACCGTGAAGCCGAGCCGGTGCGCCAGGCGGATGTCGACCGCCAGCTGCTCGTACGCCTCCTGGGGCGTGAGGTCGCGGCCCTTGAACAGATAGCAGTCGACCCAGTGGCCGTACTCGACCGGGGTGACGCCGTACTTCCCGCAGAGGCGGAACCACTCGTCGACCCAGTCCTGGCTCGGATAGGGGTAGTTGTCGACGTGGCCGTTCGCGAGGATCTCGATCCCCGTCGCGCCCATGTCCTGCATCTCCTTGAAGCAGTCCTCGAGGTCCATGCTGATGTCGAGGAGCTCCCAGTAGCTGAAGATGGAGACTCCCCGCTTCGGTCCGGTTCTCTTCCCTTCCATCATCGCACCTCCGTTGGGTCGGATCCGGATCGCACCGATCCGTTCCGCATCCATGCACCTCTCCATTGTAGCGAACCGCGGGACGCCGCATCCATGCCCCGATTCTTATGCGAGCTGCGCTCCGGCTGCGCGGTCCGGCATGGAACCCGGGTCCGTCCGGCAGGGAATCCCGGATCCGTGCGGCCCCGCGGCGTTCCTTGACACCCCTCGCGCGCACGCACACAATGGGTGCAGCGGCGGCGCGCCCGCGCCGCTTTCCCGCGCAATCCACGCCTGAAGGGCACCTCGGCAGGAGGACGTCATGGGCAGCAAGCAGGAAGCCATGGTCCGGGACCCGATCCGCAGGGCCCACAAGCGCCACCGGATGCCCCGCTCGCAGACGTCGGGGATCATGCTCGCCTTCGGCCGTCTGCTCATGCCCGCCTATCTGCGGCTCGTCCTGAAGCTCGACGGCATCGACGTGCGCCGCATCGACCGCCTCTCCGAGGCCCTGCGCGACATGCAGGAGGGCCGCACGCGCCTGATCGTGGCCTTCCGCCACCCGTACGGCGACGAGTCCCAGCTCCTCTTCCAGACCTTCGACAACCTCGTCCCGCGCGCCGCCCGCCGCGTCGGCTTCCGGCTGCGCCGCCGCCCGCACCTGCGCTACCTGCACGACTACGCCGTCCCGCTCTGGGGCGACGCCTTCATCCGCTTCCTGCTCCCGCGCATCGGCGCCGTCCCCGTCTACCACGTCAAGTTCGACGCCACCTCGCTCAAGCTGATCCGCCGGATCCTGCTGGACGACCGCTACCCGCTGGCGCTCGCGCCGGAGGGCCAGGTCTCGTACCGCAGCGAGCGCCTGCCCCGCGTCGAGCAGGGCACCGTGCGCATGGGGTTCTGGACCGTCAAGGACCTCGAGAAGGCCGGACGGAGCGAGCGCGTCGTGATCCTGCCGCTGTCGATCCACTACCGCTTCTCCGAAGGCGAGGAGCGCAAGCTCTGGCACGTGATGGACCGGCTCGACCGCCTGCTCGGCTTCACCGCCTCGCCCGTCCTCGCGAAATACCGCACCGGCCCTTCCTCGATCGACGCGCTGCGCCGCCGGCTCGACGCGCTCGAGAACCGCGTGCTGCAGGTCGCCGAGGCCTTCTACGCGAAGTCCTACGGCTTCGTCCCGGCCGAGCCGATCCCCTCCGCCGTGCCCGGCCGCGGCGCCGCCACGATCGACCGCAGGCCCGGCGACGACGACGGGGACGCCGACGGCCGCCTGCGGATCACCGTCTCCACGCCCGAGGCCGCCGCCGACCGCCGCCGCCGCTGGGACGCCCTGCAGCAGACGGCGCTCGCCGCCGCCGAGCACCAGCTCGGCCTGCGCGGCGCGACGCCCGACGAGGACGTCGTGCAGCGCGTCTACCGGATCCGCCAGGAGTGCTGGGACCGCATCTACCCCGAGACCCCGATCGACGGGCTCTCGCCGCTCGAGACCTCGCTCGCGCACCGGCGCGCCGGGGAGGCCTGGTACGCGATGCGGCACATGGAGCTCTGCGACCTCCTGTACTATCTCGACGCCGAGTACGAGCAGGGGGCCGACGGCCGCGGCGCGGACTTCGACCGCATCGTGGAGATGGTCTACAGCCTCGACGACCTCGTCTCGCGCCTGATGGGCGGCGACTTCTCGAACCGCCTGAACCTGATCCGCAAGCGCGCCCTGGTCCTGCCGGGGCCGCTGGTCGACCTCACGTCCTACAGCGTGAAGGGCGAGAAGGTCAGCCGCGAGGCCTGCGCGCGCGCCACCGACGAGCTGTCGCAGGCGTTCGAGGGCCTGATCCGCGAGGCGGTCCTGACGAAGGCCCCGCGCCCGGACCGCACGCCGAAGCCGAAGCGCGACGACGAGCCGCCCGTGCGCAGGCCCAAGGCGCCGGCGCCCGAGAAGGCGCCTCGGAAGCCCGCGCTGCCCGAGCACGACGAGCCGCCGGTCGAGGCCGAGGTACGCCCGAAGCCGGTGCGCGTCGCGCCGGAGGCCGCGCCCGCCTCCTCCGCGCCCGCAGCCCCCGCCCCCGCCTCCGCGCCCGCCTCCTCCGCGCCCGAGGCGCCGCCCGCGGACGTCCCGAAGAAGACGACCCCGAAGAAGAAGGCGCCCTGATCCGCAGCCGCCGCGAGGCAGACCCCCGGGAGGACACCGCATGGCCCAGTCACCGCACCTCTCGCTCCGCACCAAGATCGGCTTCGGCATCGGCGACCTCGGCGGCAACCTCTTCTTCACCGCCATGGGCGGCTACACGCTCTACTACCTCACCGACAACGTCGGCCTCTCCGCCGCGCTCGCCGGCGCCGCGATCCTGGTCGGCAAGGTCTGGGACGCCGTCAACGACCCGCTGATGGGCTACATCACGGACCGCACGCGCTCCCGGTGGGGCCGCCGCCGCCCGTACTTCCTGTTCGGCGCGCTGCCGATCCTCCTCACGATGGGCTTCTTCTTCATGAACCCCGACTTCCGCGGCAACCAGACGCTCGGCTTCGTCTGGGCCACGGTCGCCCTCCTCCTCCTCAACACCGCCTTCACCGCCCTCAACGTCCCGTACGGCTCGCTCACGCCCGAGCTCACGAAGGACTACAAGGAACGGAGCACGCTGAACGGGTACCGCTTCGTCTTCGCCTGCGTCGGCACCGTCGTCGGCTCGCTCACCGTCCTCCTCGTCGACCTCGTCGGCAAGGCCGGCGGCAACCCGCGCCTCGGCTTCCCGGTCGTCGGCCTGCTCTTCGGGCTGATCATCGCCGTCACGATCCTCGGGACCTTCTTCGGCGTCCGCGAGCCGGACCACTCCCACGAGCCGCGTCCCACCGAGAAGTTCTTCCGCACCTACCTGCACGTCTTCAAGGACGGCACCTACCTGCGCCTCGCCTTCACGTACATGCTCCACCTCACGGGCCTCACGTTCCTGCAGGCGATCCTCGTCTACTACTTCAAGTACATGTACGGCCAGGAAGGCATGACCACCGTCGCGATGCTGCTGCTGCTCGTCGTCGCGATGGCCATGATCCCGGTCTCCGTCGTCGTCTCCAAGCGCATCGGCAAGAAGGGCGTCTACCAGATCGCGTTCGCCATCCTCATCGTGGCGTGCATGCTCATCTTCGCCTTCGGCCATATCCTCGGGATGACCTTCACGCTCGTCCTCATGCTCTTCGCGGGCATCGGCATCGGGTTCGCCTACGTGCCGCCCTACGCCATGCTCCCCGACATCGTCGAGGTCGACGCGGTCCGCACCGGCGTCCGCAAGGAAGGCTCGTACTACGGGATGTGGACGTTCTTCTCGACGTTCGGCGTCGCGCTCGCCACCTCGCTCGCGGGCGTCTTCCTGAACTGGTCCGGCTACGTGGCCGGCGCCGTCCAGAACGCGCAGACCCTGCTCATGATCCGACTGATCGTCGGTCCGATCCCCTCCGTCATCTTCCTCGGGGCGATCCTGCTCCTCGCGCGCTATCCGCTCGACGAGAAGACGTACGACGCACTCGTGCTCGAGCACGCGGCCGCCGCGATGGCCCACGAGCCCGACGCCCCGGAGCCCGCGCTCGAACCCGAAGCGGGAACCGACCAGCAGTAGGAGGAAGCGGATTCCATGACCATCGGCGCCTTCTACCTCTCGACCCTCGTGCTGTTCCTCGTCCTCGGGATCGTCCTCGCGGTCCTCGTCGGGTACGCGGTCGCCTGCGGCGTCCTCGCGCGCCGCTCCGCCAAGCGCAAAGGGCACGCCGGCTACTTCTGGACCGGTTTCTTCCTCGGCGCCCTCGGCGTCGCCTACGTCGCCGGCCTGCCGGACAAGTACGCGCAATGGGAGCGCCAGGCGCTCCAGCGCAAGCTCGAGGAGATCCAGCGCCGCATCCCGCAGATCGAGGAACCGCGCCCGTAAGCGCGATACGAACACTGAGCCGCCGATCGCCCGCCCCCCTCGCGCCGCGCCGCCGGAAGGAGTTGCCATGTCCGCACCGACGCCTGCCGAACGCACCCTGAACATCGGGAATTTCCTGCAGGTCAGCCTCGTGTCGTTGGCCGGACTCGGCGGCATGCTCGCCTCGATCGTGCTGGCGACGTTCCTGACCGTTCCGAGCTGGAGCGCATCGGTCCGCTGGCCCGCGATCCCGCTGCACCTGCTGCTCGCGGCGATCGCCCTTGCCTTCGGGGTCCGCCTGCTCGTCCTATCCCTCCGCTCGGGCCTCCGGTACCGCATCGCCTCGTCGGCGACCGGGCTCGCGCTCCTCGTCCTGGCCACCGGCTCCGGGGTCGGCCTCATGACCGTACCGGCCCCCGCGTTCGCCATCGCGATGGCGGTCTTCTCCACGGCCGCCGTGATCGCCTACGCCTTCGCGATCGTCCGCGCGCACCACGTCGAGGAATAAGGAGGTCCCCGCCATGTGCTTCTCCGCTCCCGCCAGCTTCATCGGAGGCGCCGTCCTCACGGGGCTCGGCACCCTCACGATGATGACCAACCGCGACCCGTCGAAGCGCTTCTTCGCGGCCATCCCGTTCGTCTTCGGGCTCCAGCAGCTCTCGGAGGGCGTCGTCTGGCTCACCCTGCCGGGCGCTGCGTCCGGCGCCGCTCCCGACCACGACCTGATCTACCGGCTCGCGGTCACGGTCTTCCTGATCGCCGCGACGGTCCTCTGGCCGACCCTCGTGCCGCTGTCGGTCCTGCTCATGGAGAAGAGGAGACCCCGGCGCGCCTTCCTCTGGGCGACCCTCGGCATCGGCGCCGCCGTCTCGCTCGCGCACGCCGTCGGCATGGCGCTCTACGACATCCACGCCGAGATCCTGGGCTTCCACATCCGCTACTACATGGATTCCCCGCACCCGTTCGCGCTCGCCGCCATGACCGGCTACCTCATCGCCACGATCGTCCCGTTCTTCCTGTCGAGCGTGAAGCGCGTGCCCGTCTTCGGCCTGATCATCGTGGCCTCGTACGTCATCGCGGAGATCTTCTACCGGGAGTTCCTGGTCTCCGTCTGGTGCTTCTTCGCCGCCGCGGCGAGCGTCACGCTCGTCTGGGTGCTGCGCGTCCCGCTGGAAGCCGCGAAGCGGGCGAAAGCGGCGTCGGCCGACGCCGACGAGGACGAAGCGGCGCACGCCAAGGTCTAGTCCGAGCCGACCCGAGGAGGATCGCCATGGAGAAGCCCCGCATCCGCCACACCGTCGCCTTCACGCTCGTGCACCCGAAGGACTCCGCCGCCGCGCGCGGCTTCCTCGACGAGGGCGAGCGCATCCTCCGGGCCATCCCGGGCGTCGAGCGCTTCGAGGCGCTGCGCCAGGTCAGCCCCAAGAACGACTACGACTTCGTCTTCTCGATGGAGTTCGCCGACCGCCCCGCCTACGACCGCTACAGCGCGCACCCGATGCACGGGGACTTCGTCGCCCGGCGCTGGGTGACCGAAGTGGTCCGCTTCCTCGAGAACGACATGGAAGCGCTCTAACCACGCCCGACGCTCCGGCGCCCCGAACCCCCGAATCCGCACATTCGCCCAACGAAACCGCCCATTCCGCCCGGAATTCGTCGGAATGGCCAACCCGTTCCGTAACATGCAGCGCGGGTCCGCCCCGGCGGACCGATATACTCCCCCTTGGTGGCCATGAACGCCGCGAGGCGACGGGAGCGTCCCGCCGCGAGCCGGCTCCTTCGGCCCCGAGGAGGAACCGCATGAAGACCCTGAAGGGAATCGCCGTCGCCGCGCTGCTGATCGTCGCGTTCACGCTCGCGGGCTGCACCGTCGGCCCCACCGCGACGCCGACCGGCGCCGACGTCAACTCCACCGCCTCGATCGTCGACAGCGCCGCCGCCTTCGAGAAGGCAATAGCCGCCGACGGCACCTGGATCATCGCGCTCACGAAGGACCTCGCGATCGACAAGGACCTCGTCCTCGCCGGCGACTTCAAGAACGGGAAGAAGAACACGGACGGCAGCGACGCCCTGCAGCGCAAGGTCGCCCTCTACGCGCAGGACGCCGACCGGAACATCACGGCCCGCTACACGCTGACCGTGAAGTCGCTGACCGTGAAGAGCGCCGTCGCGAGCCTCCAGCACGGGACGTTCGTCGGCGACCTGATCGTCGACGTCGACGGCTTCGCGCTGATCGACACGAAGGTCCAGGGCAACGTCTACTTCACGACCGAGGCGCACAAGGCGAGCTTCACCATGGATGCCGACAGCAGCGTCTCCGGCGTCCAGGAGGTCCGGGCCGCCGGTTGACCCCTGGCCCCGCCACGCCCCCCCCCGCAGCTAGCCTGAACGAGAGCCCTGTCCGCCGCACGCCGGCGGGCGGGGCTCTTCCTGTTGACGCGCCGCGGGCGCAGGCGGACAATCAGGGAAAAGCGGTCCCCGCGCCGCTCTGGCCCGATCGGCGGCATCGTCTCAGGAGGCACCCCATGGCCCGGAACGAAGAACGCCTGCGGCTCATCCGCGAGATCCTCGAGAACGAGGAGCTCGCCGCCGAGGAGGAAGAGGTCCTCCATACGCTGCTCACGGAACGCGTCGCCACGAACTCGGTGTCCGAACACGAGGAGACGCTCACGCGCGGGCAGCGCGCCGCCGACAAGGTCGCCCGCTTCGCCGGCAGCTGGGGCTTCATCCTCGCCTTCTTCCTGGTCCTCGTCGCCTGGATCGTCCTGAAC
>CAIXGU010000164.1 GCA_903919045.1 uncultured Eubacteriales bacterium
GCTCGACGTCCTCTCCGCCGTCCTCACCGACGCCGCCTCCCGCCTCGCCGAGATCACCGGTGACGAGGTCTCCGAGGCGCTGCGGTCGGCGCCGGGCGTGCCGCTCGCGTTCGTCGCGGGCAAGAACGACCTCGCCGGCAGCGAGTCGCTCGCCGGCCGCATCCGCGCCGCCCTCGCGGGGGCGGACGAGGCCGCGCCTGCGCCCGCTCCGCAGTCCGCCCCCATGCCCGTGCTCCCGTTCTCCGCGCTCACCGGCGAGGGCCTGCCCGCGATCGCCGCGTTCCTCGTCGCCGTCGTCGACGCCGGCGCCGGCGACCGCCGCTCCGGCGCCGTCCTCACGAACGCCCGACACCACCGCGCGGCCCGCGCCGCGCTCGACCTCCTCGCGGAGGCCCGCGGCGGCCTCGCGCAGGGGCTCCCGCTCGACGTCCTCTCCGCCGTCCTCACCGACGCCGCCTCCCGCCTCGCCGAGATCACCGGTGACGAGGTCTCCGAGGCCGTCGTCGCGGAGGTCTTCTCCCGCTTCTGCGTGGGGAAGTGACGATGGCGGCGGACCGCGTCCTCTCCGTCGCGGAGGCCCTTTCGCTCCCGGGCGCCTACGACGCCGGGACGCACGGCCTCGCGGTCGTGGGCGCCGGCCACGCCGGCTGCGAGGCAGCCCTCGCCGCGGCGCGCCTCGGCGTGCCGACGATCCTCTTCACGATGAACCTCGACGCCGTCGGGAACATGCCCTGCAACCCCAGCATCGGCGGCACCGCGAAGGGCCAGCTCGTGCGCGAGGTCGACGCCCTCGGCGGCGAGATGGGGCGCCTCGCCGACCGCACGTTCCTGCAGTTCCGCATGCTGAACGCCTCCCGCGGACCGGCCGTCCTCTCGCCGCGCATGCAGATCGACCGGCGGCGCTACCAGATGGCCATGAAGTCCGCGCTCGAGCGCCAGCCCGGCCTCGACCTGCGCCAGGCCGAGGTCGTGCGCCTCCTCGCGTCGCCCGCCGCCGCCGCGGCCGGAACCGCGTGGCGCGTCGAGGGCGTGCAGACCCGCACCGGCGCCGTCCACCGCTGCACCGCGGTCGTCCTCGCGACCGGCACGTACCTCGAGGGCCGCATCATCCTCGGCGACGTCTCCTACCCCGGCGGCCCCGACGGGATGTTCCCCGCCGTCGGCCTGTCCGCCTCGATCCGCGCGCTCGGCCTCGCCCTGCGCCGCTTCAAGACCGGCACGCCGTGCCGCGTGCACCGCGCCTCCGTCGACCTGCGGCACCTGTCCGTGCAGCCCGGCGAGTCTCCCGCCGTCCCGTTCTCGTTCGCCGACGAGGACGACGCGGCGCTCCTCTCGCGCCCGCAGCTCCCGTGCCACCTGACCTGGACGACGCCGGAGACCGCGCGCCTCGCCCGGGAGAACCTCCACCGGTCGCCGCTCTTCTCCGGGGCCATCGAAGGCGTCGGCCCGCGCTACTGCCCCTCGATCGAGGACAAGTTCGTGCGCTTCCCCGACAAGGAGCGCCACCAGGTCTTCCTCGAGCCGACGGGCGAGGACACCGAGGAGCTCTACCTGCAGGGCCTGTCGAGCAGCATGCCGGAGGACGTCCAGGTCGCCATGGTCCGGTCCGTCCCGGGCCTCGAGCGCGCCCGGATCCTGCGCAGCGCCTACGCCATCGAGTACGACTGCCTCGACCCGCAGCAGCTGCGCGCGAGCCTCGAGACGAAGCGCGTCGCCGGGCTCTTCGGCGCCGGGCAGGTCAACGGCACCTCGGGGTACGAGGAGGCCGCCGCCCAGGGGATCCTCGCGGGCATCAACGCCGCGCACGCCGTCCTCGGGCGGGAGCCCCTCGTGGTCGACCGCTCGCAGGGCTATCTCGGCGTGCTCGTCGACGACCTCGTCGTGAAGGGGACGAACGAGCCGTATCGGATGATGACCGCCCGCGCGGAGTACCGTCTCTCCCTGCGCCAGGACAACGCCGACGCGCGCCTCGCCCCGCTGGGCCGCGCCGTGGGGCTCGTGGGCGACGCCGATTGGGCGCGCTTCGAGGCGAAGCAGAAGCGCATCGCCGACGAGATCGCCCGCCTGCGCGCGACCGGCGTCCCGCCGTCCCCCGCCCGCGACGCCTGGTGCGAGGCGGTCGGCACCGCGCGGCCGGAGGGCGCCGTCCTCCTCGCCGAGCTCCTGAAGCGACCCGAGGTCGCCTACGACGCCCTCGCGCCCGTCGACCCCGGCCGCCCCGCTTTGTCCTCCGCCGTGCGCTTCGCCGTCGAGACGGCCGTGAAGTACGAGGGCTACGTCGCCCGCGAGCAGGAGCGCATCGACCGCTTCCGCAAGCTCGAGACGCGGGCGATCCCCGACGGCCTCGACTACGCCGCGATCCGCGGCCTGCGCATCGAGGCGCGCCAGAAGCTCGCCGCCGTCCGCCCCGCGACGCTCGGGCAGGCGTCGCGCATCTCCGGCGTCTCGCCGGCCGACGTCTCCGTGCTGCTCGTCGCCCTCGGCGCGCGCGCCGGGAAGGAAGGGAGCCCCCGATGACCGAACTCCGCCGCCTCCTCCTCGCGAGCGCCCCGGCCTTCGGCGTCGTCCTCGACGACGCGGCCGCCGACCGCTTCGAGCGCTATGCCGCCCTGCTGCGCGCGTGGAACGAGCGCGTGAACCTCACGGCCATCCTGGACGACGAGGGCATCGCCGTCCGCCACTTCGCGGACTCGCTCTCGCTCGCCCCGCGCCTGCGCGAGGCGCTCGCCGCGCGCCCCTCCGGCGCGCCGCCCCTGCGCCTGGTCGACGTCGGCTCCGGCGCCGGCTTCCCCGGCCTCCCCCTCGCGATCGCCTTCCCCGAGCTCCGCGTCACGCTCGTCGACTCCCTCGCCAAGCGCGTCGCCTTCCTCGACGCCGCGATCGCCGCCCTCGGCCTCCCGAACGCCGCCGCCCGGCACGCCCGCGCCGAGGACGCC
>CAIXGU010000165.1 GCA_903919045.1 uncultured Eubacteriales bacterium
CAGAAGCGGCCGATCCGTTTCATCTCACGCCGCCTCCCTTCACTGGCCCGCCGCGCCCGTCGGGACGACGGTCCCGTCGAGCGGCAGGAACTTGAGGACGCTCCCGTCGTCCGCCATGATGTAGACCTGCTTCACGCCCGGGAGGAGCGTGCGGATCGCCTCGAGGTACAGGCGGGTGCGGGTGATCGAGGGGGACAGCGCGTACTGGGCCTCGATCGAAAGGAAGCGGGCGGTCGCGCCGGTCGCGTCGTTGATGCGCTCCTGCTTGTAGCCCTCCGCCTGGTTCAGGATCTGCTGCGCCTCGCCGCGCGCGACGGGCAGCTTCTCGTTCTGGTACGTGGTCGCGTCGTTGATCTTCGCGGTCTTGTCCTCCTTGGCGGAGGCGACCTCGAGGAAGGCGTCCTTGACCGGGTCCGGCGGCAGGGCGTCCTGCAGCTGGACCGCGGTGATCGTGATGCCGAAATTGTACTTGTCGCAGATCTGCTGAAGGGACTCGCGGACCTCGAACTGGATCGTCTCCTTCTTGTCCGTCAGGATGTCGTCCAGCAGGTGCGCGGCGACGACGCGGCGGTAGGCGGCCTCGGTGATCGTCCGCAGCGTGCCGGTCTGGTCGTCGACGCTGTAGAGGTACTTGTAGCTGTCGCTGACCTTGTACAGCACCGCCCAGTCGGCGATGACGATGTTCTCGTCGGCGGTCAGCATCTGCGCCTCGGCGAGCGCGTCGGCGTCGGAGGTCGAGCCGTCCGTGCGGAAGCCGAACTCCATCCGGCGGATGCCCGCGATGTCGACCTTCGTCGCCTCCTCGAGCAGGGGGATCTTGAACTTGAGGCCCGCGTCCTTCTCGGTGCGCACGACCTTGCCGAACATCGTGACGACGGCTTCCTCGTTCGAGCCGAGGAAGTAGAAGCCCGACAGCGCGACGACGACGACCAGCGCGACGACGAGGAGCGCCACGACGATCCGCTTCGTGCGGTCGGGGTCGAGTCCCTGTCCGCGCAGGAACTGCTTCCAGGCGGGTTCCCGGTTCTCCATGGGTGCGGCTTCCTTTCCGGCGCGCCAAATCGCGCCGAGCGGGGCTGCGGCCTCCGGCGTCCGGCCGGAGGCGCTTCCACCATCATACCACGAGCGCTGGCAACGCCTACGCCTAGCGCTGGCATCGCCTACGGCGCGTACCGTCGCGGCGGACGACCATTGAGTCGTCCGGGGAGCGACGGACCCGCAGGATTCCCGGTACGCGCCGTTGGAGATGCCTGCGCACATGCAGAGGATGCAGGCGCGTGCCGTCGCGACGGAAGCCGCCGAGCGTCTATAGGTGAGCCGTATACGAAACCAGCGCCTGGAAGTATGCGTCGATGTTCTCGAGCGGGGCCTGCGGGGGGATGTCGCAGCCGGACGACAGGATGAAGTTCGGGTGCCCGTCCATCGCGGCGAGGAGCGCGTTCACCGTCTCGGCGACGGACTCCGGCGTGCCGCGGACGAACTGCGACGCGGGGTCGACGTTGCCGAGCGCGAGGCGGTCCGGCGGGACCTGGCCGATGACGTCCTTCATGGCGATCGCGTTGCCGAAATGGAACGCCTTCGCGCCGGTCGACACGATGCCCGGCATGAGCGGGACCGTGTTGCCGCAGTTGTGGTACACGACGATGAAGCCGTCGTCCTGGACCGCGTCGACGATGCGCTTCACGTAAGGCACGGAGAACTCGGCGTTCCACGACGGCGACAGCAGGCCCGCCGCGGGCTCCGCCATGACGATCCCGTTCGCGCCGGCCTCCTTGAAGGCCTTCGCGTAGCGGAGGATGAACTCCGTCGCCTTGTCGAGCAGGACGTGGACCATGTCCGGGTCGTCCATGACGTGGTAGATGAACTCGGAGAGGCCGGTGAGCCGCCCCGCGAGCGAGAAGGGCCCGATGACGCCGGCGAGCACGGGGCGGTCGGCGATCTCCCGGGCCGCGATGCGGATCGCCTCGAGGCACTCGCCCGTGCGTCCCTCGCCGACCTCCGGCACGCGCAGCGCGTCGGCCTGCTCCGGCGTGGCGACGAGATTCCCCTTCACCGTCGGGACCTCGAGGTCGCCGTACGCGACGTCGCAGCCGAAGGCCTCGGCTTCCACGGACAGGTCCATGTTGCTGACGGCCGCAAGCGTCGGATAACGGCGCGCGATGGCCCGCATGCAGCGCGCCTGCAGCTCCCCGTGCCGCACCAGCTCGAGGATGGTGATCCCCTCGAGGTGCGCCCCCGGGAACGAGAGGATCGGCAGGGCCCGGTGGTGCGGGTCCGCGATCGCGTCGGCGATCCA
>CAIXGU010000166.1 GCA_903919045.1 uncultured Eubacteriales bacterium
CTCGGACGCCGCCTCGGGTCCCCTGACGCTCAACGCCGGCATCCTCGCGCTCGATGCCGGGAGAGCCGCGCTCACGATCGACATCCGCTATCCCGTCACGATGGCCCAGGACGCGCTCGAGGCGGCCCTGCGCGACGCGGTGGCCGAGGTGGGAGGCACGGTGGAGCGCTTCTCGGGGCACGGCCCCCTGTACATCCCGGAAACGGATCCGCTCGTCGCGTCGCTGCTCGCCGTCTACGAGCGCCGGACGGGCGAGAAGGCGCGTCCGCTGGCCATCGGCGGCGGCACCTACGCCCGCAGCATCGGGAACGTCGTCGCCTTCGGCCCGGTGTTCCCGGGACAGGCGGAAGTCGCGCACCAGGCCGACGAGTCGATCGCCGTCGACGACCTCGTGCGGGGCGCGGACCTCTATCTCGACGCGTTCGAGACGCTCGGGGAGTCCGCCCTCAGGAGATGACGGAATCCAAGCCGGAATCGGCGCGGATCGGACCGGTTCAGTCGAGGAAGACCGCCGCGTACCAGTTCTGCTCCTCGTCCGGAGACTGGAGCGGGTACAGCGGCAGGCCGAAGCGGGCCGCCGTCGCGAACACGTCGATGCCCACGCTGTGGAACGCCGGGCGGGCCTTCTTCGGGTCCGCGCAGGGCAGTCCCTTCAGGCCGACGCATTCCTTGCAGCACGCGCAGTCGCTCAGCGAGAACGCGAAGGGATAGCCGTCGAGATAGGCGCGGCGCTCGATCTCGTAGGACACGTCCTGCGAGGTCTTCTTGTCGTGGGCGTGCACGAGGATCCCGCCCTTGTAACGGCGCAGGACGGTCTCGTACTCCCACGGCTTCAGGGACCCGGGGCGCGACGGGCACGTCGGCCCCTTCCCCCAGTCGGAGCAGCCGAACATGCACTTGAGCAGCGTGCGCGGGTCGAAGACGAGGTCCTCCGTGCGGAACGGGACCGCGTCGACGGCGCCGAGGGCGCGGGCGGCCGCCGCGTAGTCCTCGGCGGTCGGGCGGGCGGGGGCGTCGGTCACTTGCGGCTCCTCTTCCTGCGCGCGGCGGACACGGCGATCCACACGACGATGATCACGAGGAGCAGCGCGGCGCCCGCGGCGATCGCGAGGCCCGCCGTGGGGTTGGCGTTCCAGGCCCGCTGCGCGTCCTCGTAGGTCCGGACGCCCAAGGCGTAGGCGTTCTGCCCGAAGGTCGCAAGGGACGTTCCGATGCCCTGCAGGATGCGGTTCAACCCGGACCCGCCTGGGGTGGGCGTCGCGGTCGGGAGAGGCGTGGGGCCGCCCGTCGGGTCGCCGGTGGGCTGTCCGCTCGGCTCGGCCGTGACGTCCGGAGACGGCGTGGCCTCGGGGCTGGGCGTCAGGTCGCCCGTGATCTCCGGCGTCACGTCCCCGGTGATCTCCGGGGAGGGCGTCGCGTTCGGGTCGACGGTCGGCGTCGGGCCGCCGGTGGCGGTCGGGGCCGCCGTGGGCGTCGGGCCGCCGGTGGGCGTCGGCGTCGCGGGCTTCGGCGTCGGCGTCGGAGGCTTGGTCGTCGGGGTGGGCTTCGGCGACGGGGTCGGGGTCGGCCAGATCGAGGTCGCGGTCGGGTAATACGCCGTGCCGGACGTCGGGAAGCGCAGTTCGTACCAGACCGAGTGGTCGACCTTCATCTGGTCGTCCGTCTTCAGGAAGTAATCCTTGTCGGGCACGCTGCCCGCATCGTCCCAGGTGAAGTCGATGTGGTACCACTTGCCTCCGACCTGGACCAGGACCCAGGCGTGGGCGCCCGTGAATCCATCCGAGGTCGCCTTGGGGGATGTCATGGTCGCGTAGCTGTAATCGTATCGGGACTCCACGACCATGACCGTGTAGCCGGCGGCCTTCAGCACCAGCATGCCGTACAGCGAATACACGGTGCAGGTGCCCCTGTGGTAGTCCGAGGCCGAGATGTCGCAGATCGCGGTCCAGGGGGACTTGTTCTGCGGATCGGACGCGGAATAGGCGTCGTACGTGATCAGCCCGCAGACGTAGTTGTTGATCGCGGTCAGCTTCTCCGTGTCGGTGCCGGTCTTCGGATAGGATCCGCCGTTCACGTAGGCCTGAGCCGCGGCCTTGACCGCCGCCTGCTGCGCGGCGCTCTCCTTCCAGGTCAGCCCGATGTAGAGGACGTAGGTGCCGGTCGGCCCGTCGAAGTAGCCGTCGACGACGGCCCAGAAGCCCGACTGCATCGCGTTCTCGTAGTCGAATTCCGTCTTGTTGATCTCGTCGATGAACATGTGCTTGATCGGGTCGGCATTGGTCGCCAGGGGCGCGACGTACGTCCGCGACCCCGCCGAGTCCGTGTCGAGCCGGATCAGCGTGTAGTGGTTCTGGATCATCGACCGGATCGCGTTCCGGATGTCCGTCTCCGTCGCGGCCGCGTCGCCGGTCAGCGAGAAGGTCGCCGAGACGTTCGGCATCGGCGTCGGCGTCACCGTCAGGTTCGGCGTGGCCGTCGCGACGGCGTAGACGTGGGGTTGCGCGGGGAAGGTCGGGATCGAGAGGGCGAGGAGGACGAGAAGGACCGACGAAACGACGGCGGTAAGAACACGGATCCGGCGAGGCATCGGGACGAAGTTCTCCTTCATGTTGAGAACCCCCTTATCCTCTCAGCCTACGGTTCTCCGTTCTCCGCGTCAAGCGTGCCGGAATGCTTTCTCACGGCGCCGCGGGGGTTCGCGAGGTGGAGGCCGAGCAGCAGGAGCGCGGCCGCCGCGAACGTCGTCGCCACGGCCACGGCCGGGTCGGTCCGCCAGCCCGCGAGGAAGGCGTCGAGCGCCTGCTGCAGGAAGCCTCCGGAGCCCGGCGGCTGACGGGTTCCGCCGGGTGCCGCGGTCAGCGGCACGGTCGGGTCCGCCAGCGGCTCCGGCGTCGGAGACGGGCTCGGAGCTGGACTCGGCGCGGCGGTCGCGGCCGGCGTCGCGGTCGCGGGCGCCGTCGGATCGGCGGCGCCTGTCGGCGCAAGGGTCGCGGTCGGGACCGGGGCGGTCGTCGCCGTCGGCTTCGCGGTCGGCTTCGGCGTGGGCTTC